>CAXSHS010000006.1:0-10975 GCA_964237325.1 uncultured Acidobacteriaceae bacterium
CGCAGGTGGCTGCGTTTGCGGACCAGCATTTTTTGATTGAAAAGCGCGAGAAGCAAGGGCGAACCGCGACCAACGTGCGGCTGATGACGCTGGAGGAACGCGCTGAGGAGCTGGCGCGGATGATCTCCGGGGCTACTGTGACGGAGACGAGCCGGAGGCACGCGGAGCAGATGCTGGCTGCTAGCCGGTGACGAGGAAATAGCACTCAGGCTTATAGTTCATTGGATGGAGTTTAGTTATGGATTGGATAACTGCCCATAAAGATGCTATTACAGCAATCGGTTCTGTGATAGGCGGAGTCATAGCGCTTTCTACACTTTTCTGGCAAGTAAGAAATGCGAATACAACTCGCACACAGGAAACAAAAAACAGAGATTTTTAGGCTTACCACCGCTTGATCAAAGACCTTGTCAGATCTCAAGACGGGGCCATTTTCCTTGATCAGCAAGTTGCTTGTGTGTTCGAACTAAGACGATTTACAGGTTATAGGGAAGTGACCTTGCGTATTCTGGATGGACTAGCAGACAGCTGGAAAGAGAATTCCGGCATTGACCGCCTTAAAACTGAGTTAGATCTGACGAGAAACTACTTAAGAGGTTTTAGATAGCATGGATTAAAGATATTCCGATCTCAACTCGTTATTGATTTAATCATATGTAAAGTTATATTGGTATGCTACTTAGCACCATCGCGCACCCTTCGTTTATCAAGTCGTGCAAACAGCGCTGGCACATCCAGGTAAATCGGGCTGCCTTCCACGGTAAGCTGCGTTGCTTCCGTCCAGGTCTCAGCTTTGCAGGCCCTCGCTGTCCGTGTGTCCGGGTCAATGATCCAAAGATTCTCCATGCCCATTTCTCGATAATCACGGGCTCGGCGTTGAGTTTCAGCATAAGTATCGCGCGGGGAAAGAATCTCGACGACGATTAGAGGCGGTTCGATGATCTCGCCGCCTTCGGGAGCATTCCTGACCACAACCACATCCGGAAGGCGATAAATCGTAGGTGAAATGCGCGTACGTGCCTCAACAGCAACTAGTACATCCCACTCGTCTTCATGCTGATCAAACCAGGATGCGATGAAGGCCTGTAAACGACCATGCATCCACTGCACCATATGGTCCTCCTCCAAAGTGCTGTTTTTAGGTCGTAATTCGCCATCAATGTATTCAACATCAGGTCGATAGCTGGTGTTGAGGTATTCCTCAATGCTGACGCGTGTGGATGTGGCCATGCATGCCTCGCTGCGTTGTTACCTACCACGAGTATAGCTGTGCTCACGAGTAGCAACTTGCACCTTTCAAGGTGCACTTTCTTCACGTCCCGTTGTTGTCCACAGGTATACTAGGCTGGTGACCGCAATCGTCCAGATCACCCTGCCCGCTGTCCGCACCCCCGGCGACAAACGCATTCTCCTGCTTAAGCCACGCGGCTTTTGCGCGGGCGTGGTTCGCGCTATCGACATCGTGAACATCGCGCTTGAGACCTTCGGCGCACCGATCTATGTGCGTAAAGAGATTGTGCACAACAGCTTTGTTGTCAACGAACTAGCTGACAAAGGCGCGATTTTCGTTGAAGATATTTCCGAGGTACCCGAGGGTGCGCGTGTCATCTACTCCGCGCATGGGGTCTCACCTGCTGTACGCGCCGACTCGAAGGAGCGCCGTCTGCGTGTGATTGACGCGACCTGTCCGCTGGTCACCAAAGTGCATGTGGAGGCGATCAAATTTGCCAAGCAAGGTTACTCGCTAGTGCTGATCGGTCACCGAGACCATGATGAGATTGAGGGCACATTAGGCGAGGCACCGGATGTGACGCAGATCGTGTCCACAGTAGAAGAAGTACAGGCGCTTGAAGTGCCGAATCCAGATCGGGTCGCATACCTGACGCAGACCACACTTTCGCTCGATGAGGCGCGTGACATTATCCAGGCACTCAAGGAAAAATACCCAAATATAGCCGGGCCGCACTCGCAGGATATCTGCTACGCCACGGAAAACCGGCAGGTTGCGGTGAAAAATGTCGCGCACCAGGCAGACCTGGTGTTGGTGGTCGGCTCGACGAATTCATCAAACTCCAATCGCCTGGTAGAGGTTTCGCAAAACCTAAGCACAAATAGCTACCTGATTGACAAGGCGGAAGACATTCGCGCCGAGTGGCTTCAAGGGGTAGAGACAGTTGCCGTGACGGCTGGGGCGTCTGCGCCTGAAATACTGGTTCAGGGCGTTATCGAGTTTTTGAGCAGCCGCGGTTATGGTGAAGCAGAAGAAGTAGAGGTCATGCCGGAGAACGTACGCTTCGGGCTTCCACCTGAGATCGCGCAGGCCGCCGCAGAGCATGCGTCCAAGTTGAGCGCGGGCTTGAACGTCTAGTTACTCTGCGGCATAATCTCAGAACCGAAAGCCGTTGGCCGTAGTCCAATACATGCATGGCGCAGCAGCGAGCACAATTCGAAGAAGGCGGCAGCAAGCTGAAGTTTGGCCGGCTGGACGCGGCACTCGATCAAGTGCAAGCAGCTATACGCCGCACTGCGGATCTTATCTTTTCCAGGCAGCATCCTGAAGGTTTTTGGTGCGGTGAGCTTGAAGCCGACTCCATGCTTGAGGCCGACTACATTTTCGGCCACATCCTGCTGGGTACCGGCGACCCGGGTCGCCTTCAGCGTGCACTAGCCGAGATGCTGCGCTACCAGAATGTAGATGGCGGCTGGTCGATCTATCCGGGCGGCCCGTCGAACATTTCGCTTTCCGTCAAATGCTACTTTGCCTGCAAGCTGATGGGCTGGCCGCAGGATGAGCCGCGCCTCATAAAGGCGCGCGAGTGGATTTTGGCACACGGCGGGGTAGTGGAGTGCAACACTTTCACCAAAATCTACCTATGCTTCATGGGTCAGTACGAATATGACGCCGTGCCGGCAGTGCCGCCTGAAATCGTACTGTTTCCTAACTGGTTTTACTTCAATGTGTATGAAATCAGCGCATGGTCGCGGGCGATCCTAGTACCACTTTCCATTGCCTATGCCAAAAAACCATTCAAGAAGATTGCGCCTGAGCAAGGTATTGACGAGCTATTTGTAGGTGGTCGCGTAAGTGCGGACCTGCACCTGCGCTGGGAGAAAAAACTTTTCTCTTGGCGCAACTTCTTTCTCAGCTTTGACCGGATGATGCACTGGTTTGAGCGTGTTCATATTCGCCCACTGCGCAGCATCGCTCTAAAAAAAGCAGAGAAATGGATGCTGGCGAGGCTTGAAATGTCGGACGGCTTAGGAGCGATTTACCCGGCCATGCTGAACGCCATGATCGCTCTGCGCTGGCTGGGGTACTCGCTGGACGATCCACAGATGATCCGCGCACTTGATGAGTTTGAGAAGCTGGGCATTGATGAGCCAAAGGGAACAGCAGACTACCCGGAGCCGACGTTCCGTATGCAACCCTGTATGTCGCCTGTGTGGGATACAGCGCAGGCCGTTTTTGCCCTGGGTGAAGCCGGGATCGAGCGTAATGATCCGCGCATGCTCAAGGCAGTGGACTGGATGCTGTCAAAGGAAGTTCGCCACAAGGGCGACTGGGCCGGAAAGGTCCGTAACACAGAACCTGGCGGCTGGTACTTTGAGTTCAACAACGAGTGGTACCCGGATGTGGACGATACTGCGCAGGTGCTGCTGGCACTGAACAAGGTCGATAATCCGCGCGAGCGTTACCAGTACGACGTGGGCCACCGTGCCATCGACTGGATGTTCGCAATGCAGTGCCGTAATGGCGGATGGGCATCGTTCGATAAAGACAATACCAAAATGATTTTTCAGTACATCCCGTTTGCTGACCATAACGCGATGCTGGACCCGCCAACCGTTGATATTACAGGCCGTGTGCTCGAGACGCTTTCTATCTACGGCTACACACGCACGGATAAGCGTGTGGAACGGGCCATCAAGTTCATCTTTGATGAGCAGGAGTCGGACGGTTCCTGGTTCGGGCGTTGGGGTGTGAACTACCTGTATGGCACTTTTTTAGTACTGCGCGGGCTTGAAGCCATGGGTATCTGGAACCATGAGCCACAAATCCAGCAGGCTGCTGAGTGGATACGTACTGTACAGAACGCGGATGGCGGCTGGGGCGAGAGCTGTTTGAGCTACGACGAGCCCGATCTGCGCGGTGTGGGTCCGAGCACACCGTCGCAGACTGCCTGGGCCCTCCTTGGGCTGCTGGCGGCAGGTGATAAACGGTCAGATTCAGTAGCCAAAGGAGTGCGCTGGCTATTGGATCGGCAGATGGAAAACGGCGGCTGGGACGAGTCGACCGGTGAAGGCGTGACAAAGCAGGCTATTTATACCGGTACCGGATTTCCGCGGGTGTTCTACCTTGCATATCACCAGTACCGTGAGTACTTCCCCTTGCTGGCGCTTACGACATACAAACGCGCAATCGAGCGCGGAGACGAGTAAACTTGAGCAGTGGAGGGTGAAGCAATGTCGATGGTTTCAGATTTGCGCGAGGCGCTTCAAGATGTTGTTGCACCTGACTTAAAGTCGGTTGTGCGGAGCCTTTCGGATCTCAAGGACAGCATTTCGCAGCTTAGGGACGAGATGAAGGCAGGCAATGCGCAGCTCAGGGAAGAGATAGCCGCCAGCGAGCGGCGCTCCATTGAGCGCCTAGATATTTTTGAGCGGCGTAGCGCGGAGCGACTTGAATCGTCAGAGTTACGAACCGCAGAGCGGATCGCGCGCGTCTACGACAAGATAGAAAATGTAGATCTTACCCGACGTTAATGACTAATTCATGCGGGAAAACGAATTGTTGTGAAGCAGACAAGCCGAACAGCGGCAGTAATCGAGGTTGAATTTATGGCAGTACCCGTATCGCAGGCCTGGACTGTGGCCACTTACATCCTGAAGCAGAAGTGGTCCGGCAAGAAGCGCTTTCCATTGGTTACAATGCTTGAGCCTCTATTTCGCTGCAATCTGGCTTGTGCCGGCTGCGGCAAAATCCAATATCCGGCTCACATTTTGAAGCAGGAGCTCACGCCGGAGGAGTGCTTCCGCGCGGTGGAAGATGCCGGTACGCCGATGGTTTCCATCCCAGGCGGCGAGCCGCTGCTGCACCCGCAAATCGATCAGATCGTTGCCGGGCTGGTGGCGCGCAAAAAGTACGTCTACATGTGCACGAATGCACTGCTGCTTAAGGAAAAGTTGCACCTGTTCAAACCAAGCAAGTACCTGTCGTTTTCTGTCCACCTCGATGGCCAGAAGGAGCACCATGATTTCTCCGTGTGTCGCGAAGGCGGCTACGACATTGCGCTCGACGGCATCAAGGCAGCGGTGGCCGCAGGTTTTCGCGTTACCACGAATACCACTCTATTCGATGGCGCAGACCCGAACTCTGTGCGAGCGTTCTTCGACGAGTTGATGGAGGTCGGCGTGGAAGGCATGATGGTCGCACCGGGTTATACGTATGAGAAGGCGCCCGATCAGAAGCACTTTCTAGGTCGTGCCCGATCACGACGTCTGTTCCGGGCCATTCTTTCCAATCGTAAAGAGACCTGGAAGTTCAACGCCTCGCCCATGTACATGGAGTTTTTGATGGGCAAGCGTGAGTTTACCTGCACCCCGTGGGGCATGCCCGCCTACTCTGTTTTCGGCTGGCAGAAGCCCTGTTACCTGCTTCAGGATGGATATGCCGATACCTTCCAGGAGCTGATCGACACGACTGACTGGGCCAATTACGGTACTGAATCCGGCAATCCCAAATGCGCCAATTGTATGGTGCACTCAGGGTATGAAGCCTCCGGCGCGTATTACACGTTTGCCTCCTGGCGCGGCTTTGCTGAAACCGCCATGGCGACACTGTTCAGTAAGTATGAGGATCATGGTGCACTTGATTTGCTGAACGAGCCTAAAATGCCTGCGCATGGCAGCCTGGTGCAGATCGGTGCTGCCATGCCTGTACATGAGGAAGCCCGGCAGGAGACAGTTGCCTAATGACGACCACTGGTGCTGAAGTTGTCACCGGCAAATCCATGGATACCAACGTCGATCCAAATCAGCTGGAAGTTGCTGTCGGACGTGAGCGCGAGCAATTGGAAGGCTGGGTGCCACCGCTTGCCACCGATGAGGAGAAGCGAATCGCATTTGAAAAAGCTTTCGACTACCGCGGCGACGTCACCCTTACGCTTTACGACGGTCGGATTATCGCCGGGTATGTTTTTGATCGGCGTTCCGGTATGTCCCTCGATGAAGCCGCAGTCCGTATCATTCCAGCTACTGCGCGTACTAAGCTTACGATTCCATACCGCGACATTGCTGCCCTTACATTCAGTGGGCGCGACACCGCAGCCGGGAAAAGCTTTGATGCATGGGTCAAAAAGTACCATGAGAAGCGAGCTGCCGGTGAAAAGAACATCGCGATCCAACCTGAAGTGCTCGAATAGCTTTTTCTCTGAACAGATAGACAGAAAAAGCCCGCGTAAAGCGGGCTTTCCTACAAGCCGTATACGCTATACGCCAGGTACCTTTACCGCTAGGATTTCAATGTCTGTATCGAGCTGAGGCGGTTTTGCAAACAGGTCATCTGCCTTGGCCATGAGGGCTTTTGCGATTTCGCCGGAAAGGTGTGTCTGACGCGCACTGTCATCGACGAAAGTGTCAAAGATTCCATACTGTGACGGCCCGATTTTTAGTGCATACCAGGTGGTAGTGCCTGTTTCGGCCTGCGCCAAAGGCAGTGCGGATATCAGAAACTCCTCGACTTCCTTCTCCTTGCCCGGCTTTGCTTCCATGTAACCCCATACTGCAAGCTTGTCCATATGTCTTCTCCCAAACACTCTGATGCGCGGAGTTGCACGCTTGTACGAACTCGCTCTACGTACAATGGTGAGAGACGCAATGAAAGTTTTCGTTACAGGGGCGACAGGTTTTTTAGGCGCGCATGTGGCGCGAGCGCTTGCGGCGCAGGGTGCTGCACTGCGGGTACTGGTGCGGCCTACAAGCGACCTGCGCAACCTGGAGCAATTGGGCAGTGTTGAGCAGGTCACCGGCGACCTGCGCCGGCCGGAGTCATTGCGGACAGGTTTACGCGATTGCGATGCGCTGATGCATGTAGCTGCCGACTACCGGCTGTGGGTGCGCGACCCTGAAAGCATGTATGCCGCCAATGTGGAAGGTACACGCGCGCTGCTGCGGCTTGCCGCCGAGGAACGGGTACCACGTGTGGTGTACACCTCAAGCGTGGCTACGATGGGTTTTCGTCGCGACGGCGTGATTGTGGACGAGACCAGCCCGGTGTCGCTCCAGGACATGGTCGGCCACTACAAGCGGTCCAAGTTTCTTGCCGAGCAGGTGGCCTTAGAAGCAGGTCGTGCCGGCCAGCAGGTCATTACGCTCAACCCGACTACGCCGGTCGGCTCGGGCGATCTGAAGCCGACGCCAACAGGCCGCATTATCGTCGATTTTTTGAACCGCAACTTTCCTGCCTACATGGACACAGGTCTGAACCTGGTCGATGCCGGTGAAGTCGCCCGAGCGCACGTCACTGCGCTTGAGCGCGGTACTCCGGGGGAGCGATATATCCTTGGCGGCGAGAACCTTACACTCAAGCAGATTCTCGACAAGATGTCGGCCATCACGGGGGTCCCTTCGCCGAAGCACAAGGTACCCGTGGCAGTGGCAATGACATATGCCTTTTTCGATGAATGGATCACAGGCCGCCTGCGCGGGCGCGAGCCGCGCGCAACAGTAGAAGCCGTGCGCATGGGCAAGAAGATGATGTTCGCATCGTCAGCTAAAGCCGAGCGGGAGCTTGGCTTTCGAGTCGTCCCGGTGTACCAGGCGCTGCGCTCAGCCATCGACTGGTTCCGGGCGAACGGGTACGCACCGTCCGGCGGTGAAGCATGAGAAAAATCGGCATCGTCGCCGCGCTGCGCGGTGAACTGCACCCGCTGGTGCGGGAGTGGCCTCGTACCGACCATGTTTCCATCGGTGAGCTGCAAGTAAGTAACGGCGGGGCAGTACAGTGCTTTGCCGCAGCAGAGGGGATAGGCGCAGCTGCGGCTACACGATCCTTCGCGGCGCTGCGCGCAGCGGCGGGCGAGCTCGACGCGATCGTCTCCTACGGATGGGCGGGCGCGCTTTCCTGCGCGGTCAAGCCGCCCTCCGTTCACTCTGTAGCTGAGGTGATAGACGCGCGTACCGGCGAGCGCTTCCTGGCGAACACGCAGGCGTTTGGGCCTACGTCCGCTATGCGGCTGGTTACGCTCGACCATGTTGCGGTCAAGGATGAAAAACGTGCCCTTGCGGAGCGCTACCAGGCCGTGCTGGTCGATATGGAAGCGGCAACCGTAGCCCGGCTGGCTCGTGCTCACGGCATACCGTTTTTGTGCCTGCGCGGCATCTCTGACGGCTATGCCGCCGACCTGCCGGATTTGAACCGGTTCATCACCTCCGAAGGGCAGATGCGCACTGCGGCATTTACTGCTAGCGCACTGCTGCAGCCCGGGTCGTGGGGGTCGCTGATGGAGCTTGGCCGCAATAGCCGCGCTGCTGCCGAGGCACTGGCCCGCGCACTGCCGGACGTGCTGCGCCAGACAAAGTTGATATTCTGAGCTGTATGGAAACTGCTGAATTACCCCCCACCATGCAAGCGGCGGTATACCGCGGTGTTAACGATGTGCGGGTGGAGCAGGTACCTGTTCCGGGGATCGGCGCGGGTGAGGTGCTGCTGCGGGTCGAGGCTTGCGGCATCTGCGGTACCGACCTGAAGAAAATTCATACCGGCTCGCACTCGGCACCGCGCGTTTTCGGGCATGAGACGGCGGGAACGGTCGTGGCCGTCGGTGAAGGTGTCTCCGGCTTTGCGCCCGGCGACCGTGCCATGGTCTTCCACCACATTCCATGCGGCCGCTGCTACTACTGTCGCAAGAAAACCTTTGCGCAGTGTCCGGTCTACAAGAAAGTCGGGGTGACGGCCGCGTTTGAACCGTCAGGGGGCGGTTTTGCCGGTTATGTGCGCGTAATGGACTGGATTGTGGCACGTGGGCTGGTAAAAATCCCAGACGGTATTCCATTTGAACAGGCTGCCTTCATTGAGCCGGTGAATACCTGCCTGAAAGCCATCAAAAATCTTGCATTGGCACCGGATGAGACCGTGCTGGTCATCGGCCAGGGGCCGATCGGGATCATTCTGGCCGCGCTAGCCGCGCGTACTGGTGCCAAGGTGCTGACTTCGGATTTGTACCCGCAGCGGCACGCCGTCGCCGCGCAGTACGGCTTGAAGCACCCCATCGACGCACAGAGGGAAGATGTAGTGGCACGAGCGCATGCTGAGAGCGAAGGACGCGGCGTGGATGCGGCAATTCTGGCCGTCGCAGGCGACCCGCTGATCAAGGTAGCAATGGACGCGACACGCCCCGGTGGTCGTGTGCTGCTGTTCGCGCAAACGCAGCACGGCGAAGCACAAGTAGATCCGGCAGCAATTTGCATGGATGAGAAGTCACTAGTTGGGTCCTATAGTGCCTCCGTTGAAATCCAGGATGAGGGTGCCGCGCTGGTGTTTGAAGGCTACCGCAACGGCTTAGACCTGACGCGGCTGATTTCGCACCGCTTCGCGCTTACCGACGCCGTGGAAGCAATTGAAATTGCGTCCCATCCAACGGCGGAGTCAATGAAGATCTTCATCACGCCGCAAGCAGGTTTTCGGTGAGTGCAAGCATGCAGGCTGCCGTGTTGTACGGCAAAGAAAATCTGCGGCTTGAGCAAGTGCCGCGCCCCTCTGCCGGGCCGGGCGAGCTGGTGTTGCGCGTAGGTGCTGCGCTTACCTGCGGTACGGACTTGAAAGTCTTTCGCCGCGGCTATCATGCGCGCATGCTACAGCCGCCGGTGCTGTTCGGGCATGAGGTTGCCGGTATAGTTGTCGAAGCCGGTGAGGGCACAGCGTTCAAGCCTGGGCAGCGTGTGGTCGCGCTCAACTCCGCTCCCTGCGGGCAGTGCTTTTACTGCCGGGGTGCGCAGTGGAACCTGTGTGAAGATCTGCTTTTTAACAATGGCGCTTACGCTGAGTATTTGCGGGTCCCGGCACGTATTGTGGCTAAGAACACACTGCTGATCCCGGAACATGTACCGATGGAGCACGCAGCATTGACGGAGCCCCTGGCCTGCGTGGTGCTGGGCCTTGAGGAGTCCGGCGCGTGTGCCGGCGACACGCTTGCCGTGATTGGAGCGGGACCTATCGGCTTGCTGTTTGTACATGCCGCAGCGCTTGCCGGAGTGCATGTCATTGCGGTTGTCAAGTACCCGGAGCAGGCGCAAGCCGCACTGCGGCTGGGCGCGGCTGAAACTGTCATGTCGGCTGATGACGGTGCAAACCCGGTGGCAGCGGTGCGTGCCCTGACCGAAAGCGGGAGGGGTGTCGATATTGCAATCGAGGCAGTTGCCTCACCGATGACCTGGGGCTGGGCAGTGGACATGGCGCGCAAGGGCGGTACAGTGAACTTCTTCGGCGGGCCGCCGGCCGGTACCAAAGTGGAGCTCGATACCAACCGGTTGCACTATAGCGGTCTCACATTGCGGGCCAGCTTCCATCACACGCCTCGCACGGTGCGCCGCGCGTTTGCGCTGCTTGCAGGCGGCACCTTCCAGGCAGAAGCCTTCCTGACAGGCCATGCCCGTTTAGCCGACATCGTGGACTTGTACCAATCGATGAACACGGTTGGGGTGCCGGGAGGCACACGCGGCATCAAGACGGTTATCCTTCCATAAGGATGACTTCAACTTCCATCGGGAACGACGGACCCTCGCTGCTTGCTGCCGGCTGGGCCGCGCTGCCTGCTGCTTATGCACCGCCTGCGGCTGCGCCGATGCTCCCCGAGGCACAGGCGTGGTGTCAGCACTTGACAGAGACGCATTACGAGAACTTCCACGTAGCGAGCTGGTTTCTACCGGAGCGTCTGCGGACCCACTTCCACGCCATTTACGCTTACTGCCGCGTGTC
>CAXSHS010000006.1:11075-57181 GCA_964237325.1 uncultured Acidobacteriaceae bacterium
TACCGGAGCGTCTGCGGACCCACTTCCACGCCATTTACGCTTACTGCCGCGTGTCCGACGATCTGGGCGATGAAGTGGGCGACGCGGAACAGTCGCTGGCACTGCTGGACTGGTGGGAAGGGCAGCTTCACCTATGCTATCGAGGCGTCACCACACACCCGGTGTTTGTCGCGCTCGCACCGGTCATTCTTGCTTGTAACATTCCGATAGAACCCTTTACCGACCTGCTGACTGCTTTTCGGCAGGATCAGGAAATCACCCGGTTTGCGACTATTGAGGATGTGCTGGCCTACTGCCGCTACTCCGCCAACCCTGTGGGCCGCCTGGTCCTATACGTAGCCGGCTATGCGGATGAAGAGCGCTTCCGGCTCTCCGATCAAACCTGCACCGCATTGCAGCTTGCCAACTTCTGGCAGGACGTGCGAGTGGATCATGCAAAAGGTCGTATTTACCTGCCGCAGGCCGACATGGCGCGCTTCAAGGTAACGGAGGCGATGCTGACCGAGGGCATTGAGAGAGGGGAAGCCAACGCTGCTGTGCGCGAGCTGCTGCGCTATGAGGTAGGCTACGCACGCGTGATGTTCCGCAGCGGCTTGCCGCTGATTCGCATGGTGGATCGTGAGCTTGCGGTCGACCTCGACCTGTTTTCGCGCGGCGGCCTCGCCATTCTCGGAGCTATTGAGCAGGCGCAGTATGACGTGCTGCGTGCGCGCCCCTCGCTTGGCAAAGCGCAAAAGGCCACGCTGCTGCTGCGGGCGCTCGCAAGCAAGTACCTAGGGACGTCCCCGGGACACAACAAGCAAGGCAGGCGCGCGTGACCGTCACTCAGGCATATGCGGTATGTCGCGGCATCGCGCGCCGCGAGGCCAAGAACTTCTATTTCGCGTTTCTGGCGCTGCCCGTTCACAAACGCGATGCGATTTGCGCTGTATACGCCTTCATGCGGCATGCCGACGATATCTCCGACGACGAATCCATCTCCAAAGCGGAGCGGCGCGCGAGCCTGGCGGCCTGGATGGAAGAGTGGCACCGGGGAGCAAGTAGCGGCGGGGGTACAGACCCGGTTTTCCTCGCGCTTAACGATGCCCGCCTACGCTTCCGCATACCGCTCGCACTGCTCGATCAGCTGGTGGAAGGCACGGCGATGGATCTAAAGGAAAGCACCGGCGATCAGACCTTTGTAGACTTCGACGCACTCCATCGCTACTGCTACCTGGTAGCTTCTGTCGTCGGGCTGGTCTGCATACAAATCTTTCAGTACAACTCTCCTAAAGCGGAACAGCTTGCCGAAGAGTTGGGTATCGGCTTCCAGCTGACAAATATTCTGCGTGACGTGCGTGAGGATGCCGAGCGCGGCCGCGTGTACTTGCCGGTAGACGAACTGGCGAAGCATGGTTTGACGCCTGCCACGCTTATGGCAGAGGCTATGCGCGGAACCGCGCCCCTGCCTGCAACTCGAACCATGCTCGCCGAGCAAGGGGCTCGGGCGGAACAGCTCTATAGCGCGGGCGCAAAGCTGCTGCCGCTTATCGCAGCAGACAGCCGATCTGCTCTGTGGGTGCTGATGACGATTTACCATAGGCTGCTCCGGCGTATCGAACATGCGAACTACGACGTGTTCACCCGGCGACTCAGCGTCCCTATATGGGAGAAGCTGGCGCTGCTTACGCGCGGGCTTGGAGGCACGCTGGCTGCACGCGCGCGCGGTACCCGCAAGCCCAGGGCTCTCTCAATAACAGCAACAACCACAGCTACAAAAGGCAGAATCGCGGTTATCGGTGCAGGCGTGGCGGGTCTGGCAGCAAGTTGCGCTCTGGCAGACGTGGGCTACAGCGTGACTGTATTTGAACGCCGCCCGTATGTAGGCGGTCGCGCATCCTCTTACCTGCACCCAGGCTCAGGCGAAACCATCGATAACTGCCAGCACATCCTGCTGGGCTGCTGCACCAACCTGCGCAGCCTGCTGCACCGTGTAGGGCGCAGCGATGCGATTGCATGGACAAGCACCATCACCTATATAGAGCCGGGCGGCCGCCGCAGCGTGGTGCGGCCCGCCGCAGGGCTTCCCGCGCCGCTGCACTCTGCGGTTTCTTTTCTACAAGCCGGCTGCTTTTCGCAGGCCGATAAGCAGGCGATTGCCCGCGGGCTGCGGCAGTTCTTCCGCGGTTACCCGGCAGATGTACCCGGCGGTGAGAGCTTCCTGGCGTGGGCCATGCGTCATGGGCAAACACCCGGCGCACTCAAGCGCTTTTGGGAACCGATCCTGCAATCGGCTCTCAACGATGATCTTGATCGCATCTCGGTGCACTATGCGGGCAAGGTGCTGCGCGACTCCTTCATGATCTCAGCCGAAGCGGGAAAAATCGGCGTACCGCTGCTGCCGCTCTCGGAGATGTATTCCGGTGCTGCCACTTACCTGGAGGGACGCGGCGGGCAAGTCCGACTGCGCACCGGCGTCGAGACACTACACCGGAACGAAACAGGCTGGAGCGTACACACAGGCACTGGTGGAGCGGAAGACTTCGACGGCGTAGTGCTGGCACTGCCTTTTGAGGCAGTGCAGAAGTTGCTGCCCGCTTTACCCGCCGATCAAGCATCAGCTGCCCTGGAGCATGCGCTCCATCAGTTCGAGCATGCGCCCCTGATCGGCGTACACCTATGGTTTGACCGCGAGATTACCGAGCTGCCGCATGCCGTGCTTCTCGATACCACTATCCAGTGGATGTACCAGAAGGAAAAACTGGCAAAGCTACAGCCGGGGCACACACAGGAAGGGCAGGGTAGCCACCTGGAACTGGTGATCAGCGTGGCACGCAAGCTGGTCGGCATGCCCCAGCGCGACATCATCGAACTGGCCGTGCGCGAGCTTGGGCTGTTCTTTCCCGCTGCCCGCGAGGCCAGGCTCGTCAAAGCGGTGGTGACCAAGGAAGTTCATGCGACATTTTCCACTACACCCGGCCTGGACGCGCATCGGCCCGGCGCCCGCACTGCCTGGCCCGGGCTGTTCCTTGCCGGGGACTGGACCGATACCGGCTGGCCGGCCACCATGGAAGGCGCAGCCCGGTCGGGTTTTCTTGCCGCTGAGGCAGTCACCGGCGGTGCGCACCGCTTCCTGGTGGACGACCTGCCCCCGCGCGGGCTCATGCGCCTGTTCCGTAAACACAACTAGACTGAAATCGCACCAAACGTATTGCACAGAATGTCAGGAGATTGCATTGCAAGGTACCGTCTGCTCCTCCGAGCTCATCGAGAACCACGGCATCATCGGCAACATGCGCTCTGCCGCGCTGGTCAGCATCAATGGCACCATTGATTTCTTCTGCTTTCCGGACTTCGACTCGCCCTCTGTGTTCGCCGGGCTGCTCGACGCGGAAAAGGGCGGCTTTTTCCGTATTGAGCCGCTGCTTGACGAAGTGCGCTACAAGCAGCTCTACCTGCCCGATACCAATATCCTGCTCACCCGCTACCTGGCCGATGAAGGCGTGGCGGAAATTACGGACTTCATGCCGGTGCAAGAAGGGGACAAATCCTCCGCCTATGCGCACCAGATCATCCGCATGGTCCGCGTCATCAAGGGTTCCATTCGCTTTCAGATGCGCTGTGCGCCGCGCTTCGATTATGGCCGCGGTACGCACCGGGTCTGCACAGAAACCGATGCCATCTGCTTTCACCCTGACACCGAAGGTATGCCTCGTATGAGCCTGTATGCCACAGTGCCGCTGAGCATTGACGGGCAGGATGGCGTAGGGGAGTTTGTGCTGGAGCGTGCGCAAACGGCTTCCTTTGCTTTCGGCTCAGTCAAGGCTGAGGAAATGGGAAAGACGGAGTTGCTCCACCCTGAAAACATGGAGCAGCAGTTTCAACTTTCTACAAGGTACTGGCGTGACTGGACTTCCAAATCAACGTACAAAGGCAGGTGGCGCGAAACCGTGAACCGTTCGGCGCTGGTGCTCAAGTTGCTGATCTCGCAAGAGCACGGCTCTATGGTAGCCGCGCCGACGTTTGGACTGCCGGAGAAAGTGGGTGGCAGCCGCAACTGGGATTATCGCTACACCTGGCTGCGCGATTCCTCCTTTTCCTTGTACGCGCTGGTGCGGCTTGGCTATTCCAGCGAAGTGGGGGATTACACCCAGTGGTTACGGGCGCGTCTTATTGACGGCCAGAAAACTGAAGCACCCGATGGGCCGCTACAGATCATGTACCGCAACGATGGCGGTACAGAAATTGAAGAGGTCGAACTGAACCATTTGGCCGGGTACAAGGAGTCGCGGCCGGTGCGCATCGGCAATGCTGCCGGCAAGCAACTTCAACTCGACATCTATGGTGAAATCATGGACGCCATTTATCTCTCGAATAAATACTCCGCTGCGATATCCAAGGATGGCTGGAACCGCATCATCGCATTGATGGGCTGGCTGCGAGAGAACTGGCAGCGTCCGGATGAGGGTATCTGGGAGATCCGCGGTGGGCGCAAACACCTGCTGCACTCGCGCCTGCTGTGCTGGGTTGCATTTGACCGAGTCATCCGATTGGCCGACAAGCGCTCACTCGATGCACCTTTGAAGGAGTGGTACGAGGTACGCAGCCGGATCAACGATGACATCCTCGAAAACTTCTGGGATGAGGACATGCAATCGTTTGTGCAAGCCAAGGGTGAAAAAGTTGTCGATGCCGCACTGCTGCTGATGCCCATGCTGCGCTACATCAGCCCGGTGGACCCTCGCTGGCTTTCTACCATGGAGCGTATTGAAAGATGCCTGACGGAAGACAGCTTGGTACTACGCTACCTGAGCGGCGATGACGGCCTCGATGGCGATGAAGGTAGTTTTACCGCGTGCTCCTTTTGGCTGATCGAGTGCCTGGCACGCGCCGGGCAAGTGGACAAGGCACGTTTGCTGTTCGATAAAATGCTGGGTTATGCCAATCACGTCGGGCTTTACTCAGAACAACTGGGAAGCAATGGGGAGCAGTTGGGCAACTTTCCGCAGGCGCTTACACACCTTGCTCTTATCAGCGCAGCTACATACCTCAATCGGGTGCTGGACGGTACCAAGGAAACCTGGGCGTAGGGTTTTGAAAAGCTCAGGAGTCGGGTACTTTTGTGCATAAGAACATCCGCTGGCTCACAGACAGCCACGGTGCTGTTACCGGTGTGACGACGACATTGAGCGGCATGGAAATCCTGAACACGCCGCTGCTCAATCGAGGCACGGCCTTCTCACAGGAGCTGCGCGATACATTTGCGCTGAACGGGCTGCTGCCGCCGCATGTGGTCACGCGGGAGCAGCAGGTCGCGCGCCTGTACCACGTTTACAGCGAGCAGCCGGATGACCTGCGCAAGCACAATTTTCTTCGCCAGCTACAGGACCGCAATGAAATCCTCTTCTACTCGCTGGTAGAGCGGCACACGGCAGAAATGATGCCGATCCTGTACACACCTACTGTGGCTCTGGGTTGCTCGCAGTTCTCGCGGTTGTACACCAAGCCACGCGGGTTGTTCCTGTCGTACCCGCAGCGACACCGCATGCGGCAGATGCTGGAAAGCCGGCCATTTCGTGATGTGGACGTGATCGTCGTCACCGACGGCGAGCGCGTGCTCGGCATCGGCGACCAGGGCGTGGGCGGCATGGGAATTCCTATAGGCAAGCTTGCGATCTACTCGCTGCTGGGCGGTATTCACCCTTCGCGTACGCTGCCGATTGTGCTCGACGTCGGCACCAACAACCCAGAGCTGCACAGCGACCCCTTCTACCTGGGCTGGCGGCATGAACGTATCTGCGAAGACGAATATGTCGCATTTGTCGACGAGTTCGTCGAAGCCGTAAAGGCGACCCTGCCCAATGTTCTGCTGCAATGGGAGGATTTTGCCCGACGGCATGCGCGACCCATCCTGGAGCGCTACCGCGACCGGCTGTGTACGTTCAACGATGACATTCAGGGTACCGCTGCCGTGGTCCTGGGCGCTGTGTACGCGGCGCTGCGTGCAAGCGGAGCCCGCATGCGCGACCAGAAGGTCGTGATCGTAGGCGCGGGCGGTGCCGGTACCGGCATTGCCGCCTACATGCTGCAGGCGATGGTGGAAGAAGGGTTGAGTGAGGCAGAAGGGAAGGGGCGCTTCTTCCTGCAAGATATGGACGGCCTGATTCTGGCTGAGGATCGAGAACTTTCGCCCCCGCAGGAGCAGTTTGCGCATTCGCGGGAGGCACTGGCCCACTGGCCGCAGCCGGGTGACGGAGCCGCCAACTGGAGCCTGCTTGAAGTCGTCACCCATGCGCAGCCGACTATTTTGATCGGCGTTTCTACCCGTCCCGGCTTGTTCTCTCGGGAGGTAGTCGAGGCCATGGCGCAATACAACCCGCGCCCGATCTTGTTTCCTTTGTCGAACCCGACCAGCTGCGCCGAGGGTGTACCAGCGGACATTCTTGAATGGACCGGAGGCCGGGCGCTGGTAGCTACCGGTGCGCCTTTTGCCCCTATCCAGCTGGGCGGCACAACCATACCCATCGCGCAGGTCAATAACTTCTACATTTTTCCCGGGGTAGGGCTTGGAGTGGCCGTTTCGCAGGCAACGCGGGTCACCGACGCCATGATGCTCGCCGCCGCGCGCGCGCTGGGCGACTGGTCCCCGGCGATAGCCTCGCCCGAAGCCCCGCTGCTGCCGCACATCGAGGATATGCAGGAGGCTGCGATATCCATCGCTGTAGCGGTTGCACGCCGCGCTGTTGAGGATGGGCTGGCTCCCTATGCCGACCCGGAAACACTGGAGACGCGCATCCGTCAGCGCATCTGGCGACCGGAGTACCCGGAGATAGCGGCTGAAACGGCTCCCTGTCTTTGAACCCTTACAGCCCTGCATCTGGAATCGCGTTCAGGGTCGCTTCTGCCGTATCTCTGTTACAGGCTGCCACATGGAATCCTCATTCAAAGGGCCGCCCAGGTAGAAGCCAATACCCTCAGGAAGTTGCGCGGAGAAGGCCTTCAACTCTGCACGCAAAGTGGCATTACCGGCTTTCGCGGTGCTGTAGAAGACAACGCAGCTGCCGCCGAGGCTTGTTGTATCCACATCCTGGATGCACATCTTCGCAAGCGGTGACCAGCTTGCCGGAATACTGAACCAGTCTGGAAACAGCATCGCAAGGGGCACATGGCGACGGCGTACGATAGCCTCCATCCAGTCCGCGGTCTTGTCCATCTGCTGTGAAGCCTCAAGCGAGCCCAGGCCGTACACGTCGAGAACATAGCTGCCGGGTCGCCGCTCGAAGCTGACAAAGCCCAGATCGTTAACCGCGTAATCGCCTTTGTAAAAGCCGGTGACAAAGCGGTGCATCTGGTACTGCTGCTCATAGACAGCTCTTGAAGCGGATGCGGTTGCTGCGGTGGCACCTATATATGGAGACGCACAAAACATCAAGCCCAAAGCAAAGTAGCCGAAGAAAAAGCGAGGCCGGTCATGGAGGATGCGCATGCAAAGTAAAGTCAGAAAAACAAGCGCGTACACCTCATAGCGAAAGAACCAGCCAAACCGGCCGATGAGCAGCTGCAGCAATCCCAGCGCGGCGGTGCCGGTGTAGACATAGCGGCGTATATGGGTATCGGCTCGGTAGGTAAGGTAGGCAAAGATCAAGAAGAGAACCAGGATGGGGTAACGCTCAGGAGTCGTAAGGTCCTGGTGGATGCTGCCTTTGAGCAAGGTCAGCACCTTGACAGGCAGGCTGCCGGCGGTAAAAGCACTGCCTTTTACAAGGACTGACAATGGCAAGGCCGGCAATGCCTTGCTATGGAGAAACATTGAGAACGCAAAGAGAGGCACCAGGCCAGCGATGAATACCCCGGCAGCTGCCGCCCACCTGCGCAAACCGGCCAGGGCAAAGCATACGGCCAGCGTCAGCGTGAGGTCCTCATAGCGAACGGCAGGTGCCAGAACGGCAGCTGCCATGGACCATAGAGGCACAGGGCGTCCTGATAAAACTTCCATCATGCCGAAAGCACAGCAGATCGCCAGAAGCACCTGGAGAACATGCTCCATACCGGTGATAGTGAGGCTGGGTAGATTGGCTGTGAAGATCAGCAGAATGGCGGTAAGAGCCTGCTGCTGCCACGGCATGCGGCCTCCGGACCCGGCCTGGGGCGGCCATACAGCAACAATGCGCCCGATCAGCAGTGCGGCAAGGCTGCCGAAAAGGATGTTCCACACCAAGGGAACGTAAAGGTGAACGGGAGTTCCCGCGAACGGCACCAGAAGGAAGGGCCATATGAGGCTTGAGTCCGGTGAGGTGAACTCGCCCGGGTTGATACCGTAGTGCCCATGCGCCAGATTTTCAGCCAATGCCAGGTGAATGTATGGATCATCAAGCGCATAGACAAAGTGGCCATCAGCCGCTTTGAAGACACTGTGAATCAAGTAGAAAACGAGCAACAGGTAAAACGCTACGCAGAACAAGGGGATGTTTCGAGACGCACGCTGTACCTGGGACATATTAGGAAGTCATGCTACATGATGAAGGCTATTTCATCTCAATCTCAGTAACAGGTGTCACTGCCGAAGCAGGGCAACTCCAAGACAAATGAACACAGCCGCGGCCCAGCGGCGGCGGTCTACCCGCTCCTTCAACACGAACCTGGCCGCGAACGCATTTGTCACGAATGTCAGGGAAGCGGAGGCGGGTCCGATCAGGCTGACATCGGCATGCGACAGAGCATACAGCAGTGAAAAGAAGCCGCAAGCCATGCCAAGGACGCCGCCGCAGAAGCGGGCGTCTGTGACAACGGCCCGGATGGCGCCCGGCAAGCCGCGCTCGGCCCGGATAGCATCAAGATCGAGCCGCCGCATGGCCGAGGCGATCAGCAGGTCACCGATGGTTGCGAAAGCAACGATGGCCGCGATCATAAGTGCAACTTCAAAGCCGGAGGAGCGATGAAGCGGGGTCACAGCGGCTTTGCCCCTTCCGTTTGCGCGGCGACAGCTTGCTTTTCATCTGCAATCGAGCTGGTGTAGCTCTTCCCATTGGCGACAAAGCCGACGCCTGCTGTGATAAGTGCAATGCCTAGCCAGCGTGAGAATGTAATGGGTTCATGGAGCCAAAAGCGGGCTAGCAGCGCAATGAACACATTGCCGATAGAGGTGATCGGCAGCACATAGGTGAGGTCGGCCCATGAAAGCGCCGCTGTGTAGGAGCCGAAGAAGCCGATAAGCATTGCGATGCCCATGGCGACATATGGCGTAAGCAATGCATGGATCAGCAGGGCAGGATGCTGTGTGAGTGAGACGGGGCCAAGCTGCTTCATGCCGATGGCGAGAAACGTGTCGCCCAGCGGCGCCGTAATGGCAATGGTGAGCAGGACCATGTAGCGCCCGAAGGTCATTGAAGAATCAGCCATGGCTACCGTGTTCCGGCCAAAATGACGCGACCGGCAGAAAACGGCCGCGTCTTTGAAATGACTCTAAACGCCGGCGCTAACGGCTTCGCGGCTATCGCGGGCTTTATCGCTTTTGGTCTGCTTGACCATGCGATTGCGCTCGCTGCGCAGCTTCATAAACGCGCGGGCCTCGACATAGAGCCTCGGCACATCACGATTCACGACTGCCTTCCACACGACCCGGAACGCAGCCTTGGGCCGGAAATAGTACTCATCGTAGAAGCGATGCACCATCTCCAGTACGTACTCGGTCGGCAGGCCCGGATACTCGATGTGCGCCAGTTGGTGGCCGCCTTCGTCCACCATCTTCGCTTCATTGGTGATGAAGCCGTGCTGCTTGGCATAGTCATAAAACTCGGTGCCTGGAAAAGCATGAGCGATGGAAACCTGAATGGTCTCGACATCGAGCTGCTTGGCGAAATCGATCGTGTTGCGGATCGACTCTCTTGTCTCGCCGGGCAGGCCGAGGATAAAGTCGCCATGGACAATCAGGCCGAGATCGTGGCAATCCTTTACAAAGTCGCGCGCACGCTGAACTGTGGCACCCTTCTTGATATTTTTCAAGATTTGCGGATCGCCCGACTCAAAACCCACAATCAGCAGGCGGCAGCCTGCTTCTTTCATCGCCTTGAGCGTGTCGCGGTCGGTAGTTACTCGCGAGGTGCAGGACCAAGTCAGCCCCAGGGGCTTGAGCTTGGCGCACAACTCGATGGTCCGGGCCTTCTGGATGTTGAAAGTATCGTCATCGAAGAAGAACTCCTTCACTTCAGGAAAGAGCTGCTTTGCATGCGCCATTTCAGCGGCAACATCGTCTGTTGAACGCTTGCGCCAGGCGTGGCCTGAGAGCGTCTGCGGCCATAGGCAGAAGGTGCACTGCGCCGGGCAGCCGCGTGTTGAATACAGGGCTACGTACGGGTGCAGCAAAAAGGGGACGTTGTATTTGGTTACATCCAGGTCGCGCTTGTAAATGTCCGTGACCCAGGGCATGTCCGGCTTGTCGAGCTTTTCAACCTGCGGACGGTCCGGGTTGTGCACGATCTTGCCCGACTCATCGCGGTAGGAGATGCCAAGAATTTCATTGCGAGATTTGCCGTTCGCATAGTCAACGACGGAGAAGTCGAACTCGCGGCGGCAGATGAAGTCAATGGCAGCGCACTCGTCAAGCGCCTTATCTGTGTCTGTGGTCACGGGCGGCCCGACAAATGCAATCTTGATGTGCGGGTGCGCGGCTTTCACCTTCTCGGCAGCGCGCTGGTCGCCGGTCCAGCCGATCGTGCTCGTAAACAGTACGAGGAACTCATAGTCCTTGAGAATCTCAATAACGCCGTCCCAGGAGACGTGGTGCGGGTTCGCGTCTAGCAGGCGTGAGCCCTCAAGCATGCCGGCCGGATACGCCAGCCACACCGGGTACCAGTAGCTTTCAATTTCTCGCGTGGCGGGCCAGCGTGAGCTGGCGCCGCCGTCGAAATTCTCAAAGGAAGGCGGGTTCAGAAATAGTGTTTTTAGTGGCATATCAAGTTCAATCGTAACAGTTTGACTCATGGATGCCCCCAAATGTGTGCATTTAACGAGCACCCTGATTGATCCAGGCCTCAAGCCTGCCGGTGGAACGCAGCAGGGACAGCTGAGCCTTCAGCAGCATGAAACGCGCGTCCAGGGCCTCGCTGTAGCGGGTACGCTCATTGATGCGGGCCTCCATCTCGTCGGCCGGGGTAAGCGGCGCCGCGGCAGGGCTTGCAGGCTGGTTTTGCAATTGCAACAGCACTGACTGCAATTGCTGGCTTGCAAGCCGGGCTTGCAGGTCGGCGATGCGAGCCTGTGCGCGCAGTTCGGCAAAGCTTGCGTCTAGCTGCACTACCTGCTCCTCGGCGGCCTGGCGCCCCTGTTCGGCTTGCGTGTCGGCATGGGCTGCATCGGCGGCAGACTCGCGCGCATGCGCGGTGGTACTTGCATTGAACAGTGGAAACGTAATCTGTGCGGCGATGCCGAAATTATTCGGCTGAAGAGGGTGGTTATAAAACTGGTTGTAGTTGTTCAAGGTGGTCGCAAGATACTGGTAGCTGAAGCCGAAGCCGATCTGCGGGCGGTAGTTCTGCCGGGCATCTCCATGCGTGACATAGTGTTTGCTGACTGCATTGCTGAAGGCCGCATCGACGCCAGCGGTACGGCGCACACTCAGGCTGCCTTCAGTGGATGGAGCCTCAGGCACGGTCTCTGTTTTGGGCTGCATCTGATTCTCTGGCATCCCGGTAAGATCGCTGAGTCGCTTGCGCAGCAGCGTAGCCTGCGCCTGGAGGTCAAGCCGCTTCAGGTCGGCCTGAGCAGCGGTCAACTCCGCACGAGTCGCGGCAATCTGGCTTTCGATGCCTGCCGACAGCCGTTCTCCCTCAATCAAGTTCAACTTTTCGGCGTAGGTTTTCTCCTCGTCTAATGCGACGAGCTGCTGTGTGATGGTGCTGAGTTGCAGGTAATCGAGCGAGCTGTCAAGCTCCACCTGGTCCAGCGCATCCTGCAGGTTGAGCACCGCTGTATGGAGACCTGCCCGCGCCGCGCGGATATAGTCCGGCTGCGAGAACGAGATAAGCAGTGATGAAATCTGGGCGTTGAACACACTCGGCACACCGCCCAGGAAACCATAGGAGTAGCCTGCCGAAGAGCCCGCCGTCAAGGACGGCACGTACGCGTCTCGCGTTTGCGATACCACTGCCTGCGCTTTGGCGACATCGGCCTGGGCTATCCGCACGGATGGACTGTTGCGCCGCGCCAGATCCACCGCGGAAAAAAGCGATAGCTGCGCATCGGCTGGAGCAGCAAGCAAGCATGCAGCCATGGAAAGTGAACACAGGGCAAGAAGGCGGGGTGCGGGGGTCCAGCTCAAATCGCTTGTTCCTTCTCCCGGCTGCTTGGCTTTGGTAGCCGTCCGATATATGCCCGGCAAAGAGCTACCGCCGTTGACACTACAGGCGATTCTACCTTTAGCGAGGCCGCCTCTACTGGACTTGCACTGCTGTGCCATTTACCAGTGGTTGTCCGCCAAGTGCGCCAAGAGCGACGATGTCGCCGGTGGCAATACCGTTTGTGATCTGCACTTGCGTGAGGTTCAGGCTGCCTACCGTTACCGGCACCCGCTTGAGCGAGCCGTGGATCACCTTGTACACGTATGTCAGACCCTGCTCGGTGTGCAGCGCTTCGCGCGGTACAAACAGTGCGCCGCTCACGCTGTTCGTTGTCACGGTTACATTCACGTTGGTGTCGGGCAGCAGCCCGTCATGCGGGTCCTCAATTGAGCAAAGCACCTCGCCCACGTTGCGGGTTGTGTAGGTGATTACGGTTGCCGGAAGCCGGGTGATGTGTCCATGCCAGGTCTGATTTGCCTTGGCAACCCAGGTGATGGTGACCGGCTGGCCCAGATGCAGTTTGCCGATGTCAGGCTCATCGAAGTAGGCCAGAACTTCCATGTGGTTCAGATCGGCGATTTGTAGCAGGCGGTCGCCCTGCTGCGCATACTCGCTCGGCGCGGCTGATACGGAGTAGACGGTACCTGCCAGCGGCGCACGCACGCTGGCTTTTTCCAGGGCGCCCTCCGTTGCCGCAACGGAGGCGCGCGCCTCTGCCACTTCTGCTTGCGCCTGCGCCAGGTTCGGAGAGCTTCTGCGGGCTGTCTGGCGTTGTTCCAGTACTTGGAGGCTGGCTTGATCATTGTTCAAACGGCTTTGCGCCTGAGCCACTTCGCTGGGCGAGGCAGCGCCTGTAGCGGCAAGTTGCTGTAACGTCGCAAGCGATTGTGCCGCTCCCTGCGCATCAGTTTGCGCCTGCGCAAGCTGGCCGTTAAAGCTGGTACGCTCTTCAGGCGCGCCGCCCGCTGCCAGCGTCTGCTCGTTAGCCAGGGCACCGGCAAGCGAGGCGCGCGCCTGCAGCAGGCGTGTCTGCGCATCGGAGTCATCCATGGTCAGCAGCAGCTTGTCTGCCGCTACGGCATCGCCCTCATGCACGTAGACCGTACGCACCAAGCCCGGAAAGGGCGCATGTGCCTCGTAATTTGAGATCGGCTGCACCTTGCCATTGGTAGAGACACTGCTTTTAATGGAGCCGCGTACCACTGTAAATGCGCGTACCTGCAGCACTGTGCGGGTGGCGATATGGGCCAGATAGGCGACCACAATGAGGACGAAGACTGCGACCGTCCAGATAAGAATGCGTGTGCTCTGCGTCGAGCGTTGTTTTGCCATGCGGTCGTCAGTCGATCCCGACCCTGAGTATACCCGGTGCCTCTTAAACCCTTCTGAGTGTGGTCGCCCTCATAGCTCAGCTAAACTAAAGCACATGGCAATACTTATTCCGCGCTATACCGATGAACACGCAAGAGCCGGCCTAGACGCCAAGTTCCCTGCAATTGAGACCTGGGAAAACCAGTTTGCCGGCTATGAAATCCTGATCGATGACCCGGAGTTCACTTCCGTGTGCCCCAAGACCAGCCTGCCGGACTTCGGCGTGATCCAGTTGCGCTATATGCCCCGTGACCGCTGCCTGGAGCTGAAGAGCTATAAGGAGTATCTATTCTGCTATCGGAACCTGGGTATTTTTCAGGAAAACGTAGTGAATCAGATACTGGACGACGCGGTGAAGGCGTGCGAGCCTGTGTGGGCGCATGTGCATGGCGAGTTTCGCCCGCGCGGCGGCATTGCCACGGTCGTGGATGCACGTTGGCCCCGGCCGGACAAGTAGTGGGTTGGTCCCATAGAACTTTCAGTTGGGGACGGAGAGCCGCTGTTGGATTGAGCTGGCTGGTTGCTGCCGCCTGGGCTTATAAAACTATTGAGTTTTTAGTGAACATTAAACGTGTTCCAGATCTGCTTGATACACATTATGATGGCCTGTTGCCTAGCGGGAGTCCTCGCCTGGCTGTCATTGTCCCAGCCTGCAATGAAGAGACTGCAATTGAGCAAACCGTGCGCTCACTGTTGGCGCAGGGAGGTTTGCAGCTCGAAGTGGTTGCTGTTGACGACCGCTCCACCGACCGCACCGGCACGATTCTAGACATGCTCCGAAAGGAGCTTCAAGACGCGGCTCAAGACGTATCGCAGGCGCAGACAAGTGCCGTTCCGCTTACCGTACTGCATGTGCGCGAGCTGCCGACAGGTTGGATGGGCAAGCAAAACGCACTAGCTCAGGGCGTTGCCGCAACGGATGCGCCCTACCTGCTGTTCACGGATGGAGACATCTTCTTCCGTCCGGATGCTCTTCGCCGGGCCATGCAGTACATGATTGAGGAGCGGGCCGACCACCTCGTTTTACTGCCGACACCCATCATCAAGAGCTTCGGCGAACACATGATGCTCTCGGCCATGCAGGTGCTCTCCGCATGCGCGGTACGCCTGTGGAAGGTAGCGGACCCGCAAAGCCCGCGCGACCGGATTGGCGTGGGTGCCTTCAATCTCGTCCGACGCGAGGCGTACGAGGCTATTGGCGGGTTCACTGCTCTACGTATGGAGGTGCTGGAGGATGTCCGGCTTGCGGTTGAGATTAAACGCCTCGGTCTGCGCCAGCGTGTTGTATTTGGCGTAGACCTGGTCACTTTGCACTGGGCCAGCGGTGTGAGCGGGATTGTACGCAATGTGACAAAAAATCTTTTTGCTGCGTTTCGCTTCAATACTTTCCTGGTTCTCTGTGGTTCGATTTTCATTAGCGCATTCGGTATCTATCCTGCTTGCGGTTTCTTCGGGCCACCCGCCATACAGCTCGCATCGCTGACCACCGTGGCATGTCAATGGGTTTTCTATCGCGCATGCCGACGTAAAGGGGGCTCCGGCCCGCAGTATGCACTGCTTCTGCCGGTGGCGACAGGCTTTCTCGTGTACGCCATGCTGCGTTCTACCCTGCTCACGCTGGTGCGCGGAGCGGTGATCTGGCGAGGCACGACCTACCCGCTCAAAGAGCTTCGGGCTAATGCCGGGCCGCTGGTCTAGTATTTTGAACTGGAATTGCTGCCGGCAAACACACTTGCTTTCTTAGATTTGTGCGAGGTCATCGCCGGGTCTTTGAAAGCAGTGCCGTTGCTGCCTGCCGAAAAGCCGCTCAGCAGCTCCGGGTTGGGGCGGAACTTTTCCGGCCCATCGTGCAACTGGCGTGCATGGCTCAACAGCATCATCGACTGCCCATGTACCGTGTGCACCACGCCGCGTAAATGCACATCCTGCTCCCGCAAGGTATCGAGCGCGCCGACTTCCTTGCGGTCTGCCGCAAAACTCACAACCGTCATATGGCACGCACTGTCCGCCATGTCAGGCTTGCACAAATCCAGGTAGCGCGTGCCATCGACGCTTTCCACTACATCGTAGATGTGGGCACTCAGGCAGATATCCTTTTCCGGGTGGTCCGTCGCTTCCTCAGGCGTGTAGCAGGTGCGTGAGGAAGCGTAGCAAGCCGTGATAACTAGCAAAGGTCCAAGTAAAAACAGCAGCACAAGCCGAAGCGATGGCATGAACAGCACCCAGTAAGAGGAAGATTGGGTGCAGAATAGCCGTTTTTCATAAAGAGTGACAGAGTACGTTAGTCACAAAATTTGATTAGGAAACTTCAACCAACTGCAGGCTTTCCTTGGCCTGCGCCCCATAGTGGCTGCGTACGTATTCGTCCAGAATCTTCTGGAACTCGGGCACAATTCCATCGCCCCGCAGAGTCGTCATCAGACGGCCGTCCACATACACCGGCGCGCTCGGCTCCTCAAACGTACCGGGCAGTGAAATGCCGATGTTGGCGTGCTTGCTTTCGCCTGGACCATTGACGATGCAGCCCATTACGGCCAGCTTCATCTCTTCCACGCCCGGGTACTGCTCACGCCAAACAGGCATGGAAGCGCGCAGGTAGTCCTGAATCTGCTCAGCCAGATGCTGAAAAAAGGTACTGGTAGTGCGGCCGCAACCGGGGCAGGCGGTCACTTGCGGCGTAAATGAGCGAATCGACAGCGACTGCAGTATCTGCTGCGCGCATTGCACTTCTTCAGTCCGGTCACCATTCGGCTTGGGGGTGAGGGAAACGCGAATGGTATCGCCGATACCGGCCAGCAGCAGCGGTGCCAAGCCGGCTGTCGAGGCGACCACACCCTTGACTCCCATGCCCGCTTCCGTCAGCCCCAGGTGCAGCGGATAGTCGCAACGTGCGGCCAGCATGGTGTACACGTCTATGAGGTCGCGTACGCCCGAAACCTTGGCGCTAAGAATGATCTGGTCGTGCCGCAAACCGTATCGCTCGGCGGCTTCAGCCGAGGACAACGCGGACACCAGCATCGCCTCCATCATCACGTCGCGCGCGGGCAGCGGTTCCGCACGGCGTGAGTTCTCATCCATCATCACTGTCAGAAGTGCCTGGTCCAGCGAGCCCCAGTTCACGCCGATGCGGACCGGTTTTTGATTTTCGACAGCGCACTCGATCATGGTGCGGAAATTATCGTCATTCTTGCGCCCAATCGACACATTGCCGGGGTTGATGCGGTACTTGGCGAGCGCCTGCGCGCAGGCAGGGAACTTACGTAGCAACAGGTGGCCGTTGTAGTGAAAGTCGCCCACAATCGGGGTGTCGAGCCCCAGCCTGGCCAAGCCCTCCACGATGTACGGCACAGCCTGTGCCGCGGCATCGTTGTTCACAGTGACTCTTACCAGCTCCGAGCCTGCCGCGGCGAGTGCAGCAATCTGGGTGATGCTGCCTTGTATATCGGCTGTGTCGGTGTTGGTCATTGACTGCACCACAACCGGTGCGTCTGATCCAACGCGAACCTTGCCTATAGTGGCTGTAACCGTCTTCCTGCGCTGGATTTCGGGCATGCTGTCCTCATCTCCAGTTTACAGGAGGGCCGCGCAGCCTTAAGGCTCAGGTGTGGGTGCTTTGCCGTTCCCATTCACCTGGTCCTTATGGGCGGCAAAGTAGGTCTCCTCGCTTGCCAGTAGCTTGCGTACCTGGTCAGAAGCAGACTCCGCTGCGTTCAACGCCGTCTTGCGCACGAAATCGTAGGTGCGATCTGAAGGGGGAGCTTGCAGTACCGGGGTCCATTTGGGGCTGCTGTCCACGATGGCTCGCAGCGCCTTGCGGATGTCGGCATGGTCTGTGTCGTAGGTATCGATGTTGTCCGATAATTCATCGACGATGCGGGTGAACTCCTCATAGCGAGCGCGCAACTGGGCAGGGCGGTCGTTCTCCGTCGCGTCCGGCGTCAGCTCTTTTATGGCCTCTACCCGCTCATTCGCAAACTTCAGGAAGAGCTTGAGTCGCTCCACCGGGTGATCGCCCAGCTCCCGCACCTGATCCACTTGTGAATTTGACAGCGGATCATGCTGCTTTTGCGCCGAGGCCGTACCCGTAGCCAGCGCCCATCCCAGGGCCAGAATCACCAAACGAGCTGCCATAAGCTAACCCCGCAATCGCACCAGTTATAGCGTGTCTGCCAGATGGAGGTCTACAGACATGCGGCGGCCCGCACGGGAGCTTTCCCGCGCCAGCTCCATGATGCAGGCCACCGACCATGCTGCCCCTACTGTCACCGCAAGCGGTGCCTTTTCGAGGATGGCATCGCGTACATTTTCGTAGTAGCGGCGGTAGTCGCCGGGTAGTGTCGGCACTGTTTCAGGCGCGGTACCGGGAGTAGTTAACAAGCCCCAGGATTGGGAAGATTCCTCTCCGAAGCCGGAATCGGTAAAGCGTGCTCCTTCTTTTAAGGCGGCTTCCTGCGGGTCCAGGCCCCACTTTTCATAGCTGCCCTTGGTACCCTGTAAATTGAAGCGCGCGCCGGGGCTGGCTGCGCCTACCGTAGCCCGCAGCCACACTCGCAAAAGCCTCTGCGCCGCAAGCGGCGAGTCTTCGTAGGTCAATTGAATATCGAAAGCATCATCCACCGGCAGTCCGGTTCGGATGGTACGCACGTCTGCCCACAGGGTAGTAGGGCTGCCGAACAGTGCAAGCGCCTGATCGATCAGGTGCGGCCCAAGGTCGAACAGGATGCCGCCACCCGCGGCTTCAGTCTCACGCCAGGCACCGAGACGCGGCTCCATGCGGAAGCGGTCAAAGTGAGACTCAAACATCAGCGGGTCGCCGATGCGCCCTGTACTCAGTAGACTTTGTACAGTTTGATAATCACCGTCCCAGCGGCGATTGTGATACGCCGATAATACTACCTTGTGCTCCTGGGCTACGGCGGCAAGGGCAGCTGCGTCACTGCCGGTCAGGGCGAGGGGTTTATCGACAACCACGTGGCGGCCGGCCCGGAGGCATTGCTCGGCCAGGCTGCGATGCATGTCATTCGGCGTAGCGACAATGCACAGCTTGATGGATTCGTCGGCAAGCATCTTCTCCAGCGAGGCAACCACTCGTGCTCCCGGGTACTTGGCAGGTGCCAGCTTGCCTGAACGTTCTACAATCGCCGCCACTTCCAGTCCCGGCGTTTCATTTACCACCGCAGCGTGGAAGATCTGCCCCGCAAAGCCAAAGCCGATCACACCTGCTCGAATCGTATCGTTCATAGTCGATATTCTCTCACTCAGGCTCTACCTGTATGGATTGGCACAATCTTGAACGCATTAGAAAAGGCGCGCCTTGGCGCGCCTCTCAGCTTGCGGAAGTACTTACTGCACGTCGCCCGCTTCCAGATGCGACTCAAGGAAGTAGAGCTGCTCTTCGGCATCAATATCAAGTGCCTTGAAGAAATCCGAGGTCGGGTCGTCGCCGATCTCCTCGATCTTGTCAGAGGCCTCACGAAGGGATGCCGCGTATACACCCAGGCTATTGGCTAGGGCATTTACATAATCCATACCAGCAACAAGCATGGTGTCGAACTCAGGGACAGGTGACCCCTGGGCAGACTGGCGAACGGTACCGTTCGCTACGCCGCCAAGCTGGGTCATTCGCTCTGCGATCGCATCAATCTGCTTGAAAATACGTTTTGCTACCTGATCGAAGCAGAGGTGAAGCTGATAGAAGTTGTAGCCCTTCACATTCCAGTGCGCGAACTTGGCCTGCGAATACATGTCAAGCGCGCCTGCAAGCCGTGCCTGCATAACCTCAACAACCTGCTTTTTCTGTTCATCGGAAAGGTCCACGCGGTTTTTGTACATCTTGTCATTGATCTTTGTTTCCGGTCCGGGTGTGCCTTTCACTTCAGATGCCTTCTTGACCGGCATTTCCTTTACGCTGTGCTGAGCCATCTCTTTTAATCTCCATGGTGCCTAGCGGAATGCATGCGGGTTTCTAAGATTTTTGGAAGCTCTTGTAGCTTCCTGATCTCCGCTGGCTCTAATTAGGATGCAAGTTTTTCGCCGGAAGCAGCCGCTGTTACTCTGGGATGCCCAGCCATGGGAGCGGTACAATCGCCTCATGAAATCGCATACAAACAGGCGTGGGCTGTTCCTCAATGCTTCCATGCGAGCGACTTTGATGTTGGTAGGCATAGCCTGCACTCTCCCAGTACACGCGCAAGATGACAAGCGCGGACGCAAGTACAAGGAGCCACCGCCGGTTTCGCACATCTCTATCACCGTAACGCGCGCCTCCAACGGCAAACCGGTGGAAAACGCTGCTGTAATCTTCCATACCTTCCACGAAGGTAAAGATGAGGGCAATATCGAGCTTAAAACCAACGAGGAAGGTAAAGCCGTTCTCGATGTTATCCCGATGGGAGACGAGGTACGACTGCAGGTGTTCAAATCCGGCTTCCAGACCCATGGGGAGGCGTTTACGAATGACACCTTAAGCCGCGATTTAGCCGTGCAGGTCAAGCCGCCTTCAGGGCAGTATTCGATCTACCAGAAAGCGCCGCTCGACAATAACACTCAGCAATCCGTAACTCCGGAACCTACAGAAGGTACGGCCAAGCCGGGACCAAAGTCGCACTAGGATTATTGAGTGTCTGAGAGGCTCACCGCAGTTAGCAGGATTTCTCCGTCGCAAACAGCCAGCGGACGCCCGATCAAGATGGATCGCGTGGTGCCGGGAGCAGCAACCGCGATGCGGTTTACCTGCTCGCAATCTGGACCGGTAGTCCAGCCGATCTGAAACTGCGCTTCACCCTCTTTAACCAGCATGATCTGCGGAGAGGGTGCACTGCCCGGAGAGTTCTGGATTGATACCGGGGTTTTTCCAGGCGAAGCAATGGAAGCTGCCATTCTGGTAGCTGAAATCTTGTGAATCTGTACATCCGTTAGAACCTTGCCGTCGATACCCAGCAGCGAAACAGCAGGGAAGCCGCCCAATCGGCAAGCCTCGCCCATGTTAATCAGGCTCAATCGCAGAGTGCGGCTGGACCCGCTGCTTTGCGCCTGCGTTTCTGACAATGTCAGCTTTGCGGGTTGGCAGGGCTCCAGATTGCTGATATCCAGAAAGGCTGCCCGCTGCGCTAGGTGCGGTGCCGGTTTCATGGCGTTCAAGGGTCCGTTTGGATTGGCCGCATTGCGCGCTTGTGCTGCACTGCTCTCAAGCCCGGGAGCACCGGTCCGTAGAGCGGTTCCATTGCGAAGCTGGTTGCAGCCTGTCAGAAGTACGAGCACAGTACTCAGCAGCATCACGACTTGCTTTGTACAGTTCGATTCCTTGAAGAACTTCATAAGAATCCCGGCAGATCCGCTGCGCGAAATAAAGTCTGATAATATTTCGATGAGTGAAATGAGAAAGAGGTTGTTCCACTCACCTCAGTATGCTGCCGGCGTAGTATTCGGAAATGCCTTCTTCCTCGATACCGGGCACTATACGGAAACTGAACCGAGGTCCGCTGCATGGATGCCGGGCTCTGGTAACTGGGGCTGCGAAGCGCATCGGGCGCGGTATCGCGCTGGCACTGGCTCATGCCGGGGCTGACATCGCTATCACCTATAACCGCTCCGTCGACGAGGCAGAAAAGACTGTACTTGAGATTGAGCAAGCCGGGGTACGGGCGTGTGCCATTGCGTGCGATCTCCATGTGCCCGCCGGCATCACGACGGCAGTGGAAGCCGCGGCGCACTTTTTCAGCGGACCGCCGGGATTGGACTTGCTGATTAACAACGCAGGCGCATTTGAGAGCGCGGCTCTGGAAACGGTCACCCCGGAGCAGTGGGATGCAATGTTCAGCACCAATACCCGCGCGCCCTGGCTGATGGCCCAAGCAGCGCTGCCATGGCTCCGAACCTCACCGCGCGGGGGCCGTATCGTGAATGTAGGCTCGCTCGGCGGTATGCATCCCTGGGCCACACACGGGCATTACTGCGCCTCCAAGGCCGCTCTGCACATGCTGTCACAGACGATGGCAAAGGCCTGGGCACCGGAGGTAGCGGTAAACTGCATCGCTCCCGGCATGATTGTGATGGGTACGGAAGCCGGCGAAGGATACGGGCATTTTGCTGAGAAGACGCCTATGCGGCGCAACGGTACGGTTGAGGATGTGGCCGAAGTTGCGCTGTTTTTAAGCTCCGCTTCCATGTTCCTGACCGGGCAGGTTATCGCGGTCGACGGCGGTTTGGGATTGTAAGCAGATCTACTCTTCACTGCCGAAGAAGCGGCGGAAGAAGCCTACTTTGCGGCGGCCATACTGCACCTGCTGCTCTTCATCGAAGTGGGTATACAACTCTGTTGCATCCGGTTGTTCCGGTAGTTCCTGACCGTTAAAAACAGCGAGAGGATTTTTGACGCAAAGCAGTTCTGCCGTCTCCACGCCGAAGCTTTTGCGGATGTGCTCAAAAGCCATGCTCATCACCGGGGCGCGCGAGTCAAGATTGTGCGCGTCGGTCGCAATGAAGTGTACCCAGTTCTGCTTCATGAACTTTTCAGCCATGGCCTTGGCCGTACGGCCAAACCGACCGGTAAAGCTGGCGGCGGTAATCTGTACAAGAGCTCCTTCGCGAATCCAGGCGGCTAGCCGTTCCGGGTGGCGCTGCAATACCGGGTTGCGCTCCGGGTGCGTGATGATAGGCCGCTGCTTGGACACAATCAGCTCATACAGGCTGTCGGTGGTGCTCTCAGAAATGGCGGAGTCGGGAAACTCGATCAGCATGTACTTGCGGCCATTGATGGCGTAACGGCCCGGATTGTCCAATGCATCCTGGATATTGTCGTATGACATATGGAAGTCGCAGCCCAGACCCAGCGTGACCCTGCTGTTGACACGAGCACGCAACTCTTCGAGCAGGGCTTCGTTCCGCTCGCGGCTATATGGAAAACGATCGTTGGCATGGGGCGTGCAGACAATGTGCGTAATGCCGTCCCGAACCGCCACATCGATCATTTGCAGGGATGTTTCAAGATTCGGCGAGCCGTCGTCAAGGCCGGGAAGCAGATGGTGATGAATGTCGATCATGCGTTCCCCTTACACCTGCGAGAGCTGCTGCTGTTCTAAAGCGCCTATCAAAGACTGAAAAATGCCGAATCCGTCAGAGGAGCCAAGCAGGGCTTCGCTAGCTCTATCCGGATGAGGCATCATCCCCAATACATTCCGACCGGAGTTCAAGATCCCTGCAATGTCGTCAAGCGAACCGTTCGGGTTCGCGGTCGGTGTTGCACTCCCGGCAGCATCACAATACCGAAAGGCAATGCAATTATCACGCCGTAACACTGCCAAAGTTTCAGTGTCGCAAAAGTAATTGCCTTCCATGTGCCCCACCGGCATCTTCAGCACTTGCCCTTGCCGCAGCCCTTGCGTGAAAACCGTATTTTCTGCTTCGACGCGCAGGTGTACCTGCCGGCACACATAGCGCAACCCGGCGTTGCGCAGCAGCGCCCCCGGTAACAATCCGCTTTCACACAGGATCTGAAAGCCGTTACAGATACCCAGCACCGGACCGCCATCAGCGGCAAAGCGGCGGACCGACTGCATTACGGGCGAAAACCTTGCAATTGCACCGGTACGCAGGTAGTCGCCATAGGCAAAACCGCCCGGGATCAGTACCGCATCCACATCTTCAAGCGACGGTGAGTCATGCCAGAGCATGGTCACCGATTGCCCGGCGACCGTGGAAAGCACGTGCCCGGTATCATGGTCACAGTTGGAACCTGGAAACACCAGAACCCCGAACTTCATGGCCCTAGCCTAGCAGCTTCCGGGCTTTCTGTTGCAGCCCGCGCCATCCTCTCGGCTCCATGACGACTCCAACGATACAGATAAAGCTTTTACTGTCTCAGAAGGGTTCAATCGCCTTGACCATGCCGCCTGAACCCACACCATCGTTTCGCCCTCCGGGCGATGTCCTGCAAACCGCCGGTACCGCGGTGGCACAGTGGTGGCGTGCCGCCACTCTGGAGGGATTGTGCGTGGGTCTTCTGTGGTGGATCGGCCTTACGCTGATTCATGTACCATTTGCCCCGCTCTGGGGACTGATTGCTGCGCTTGCAGCCTTTATTCCGCACCTGGGCGGTGTACTAAGCGTGATCGGTCCAGTGCTGGCTGTGCTGTTCTCAGGTCATGACATATATCGGCTCGGGCTGGTGCTAGGTCTATACGCCATTATTGTGGTGCTGGATCAGCTACTGATTCAACCCTTGCTACTTCGGAAAATCACATATGTGCCCCTGTGGGCAGCAATTCTGTTTCCCATCGTGCTCGGTGTCATCATTCCATTCTGGGGCGTGTTGCTGGCACCGCCGCTGCTGGCGGTGTTCTACGCATTTCGGCGTCGGCGCACCGGTTCGGATACACCCGCGTGAAGCGTTGATCGGGCAGATTGCATCTGCTCCATCATGGAATTCAGACAACTTGGATATTCGGGCCTTAAGGTCCCTGTTCTTTCACTGGGAGTGGCAACTTTCGGCGGTGCCAATGAGTTCTTCAAGACCTGGGGCAGCACGCAGGTGGATGAAGCCAGGAAGCTCATCGACATATGCCTCGAAGCCGGCGCGAACCTGTTCGACACTGCTAATGTCTACTCGCAGGGAGTCTCAGAAGAGATCCTCGGCAAGGCAATAGCAGGGCGCAGGCACGAAGTACTGCTTTCTACGAAAGCCACTTTCCCGATGGGCTCCGGCCCAAATGACCTTGGCTCTTCACGCCATCACTTGCTGGAGCAGTGCCATGCCAGCCTGCGTCGGCTCGGTACGGAGTATATCGATATCTACCACATGCATGGCTTCGACGCGACGACACCCATCGAAGAGACGCTGGAGACTCTGGACACTCTGGTGAAGCAGGGCAAAATCCGCTACATCGCAGCCTCAAACTTCTCCGGCTGGCATTTGATGAAGTCTCTAGCTCTAAGTGAGCGGCACAGTTGGCAGCGCTATGTGGCGCATCAGGTCTACTACTCCCTGGTGGGCCGGGACTATGAATGGGAATTGATGCCCCTCGGCGAAGACCAAAAAGTCGGCGCACTGGTGTGGAGCCCGCTCGGCTGGGGACGGCTGACCGGCAGGATTCGGCGCGGACATCCGCTGCCTGAGAATTCACGGCTTGGACAGGGTGGCGACAAAGGCGGCCCGGTGGTTGAGGAAGAGTACCTGTACCGGGTGGTGGACGCACTGGACGAAGTAGCAGCCGAGACCGGCAAAACAGTGCCGCAAATCGCAATCAACTGGCTGCTGAGGCGGCCTACCGTGAGCAGCGTCATCATCGGCGCGCGAAATGAGGAGCAATTGCGTGCCAACCTGGCTTCGGTCGGCTGGGCGCTAAGCCCGGCACAAGCGGCAAAGCTGGATGCGGCCAGCGAGCGTCCGAAGGCGTATCCGTACTGGCACCAGGATGATTTCCGCCAGCGCAATCCTTCGCCGGTAGTGGCTCTATAGCAGGGCGTCAGGCTGTAGTCGCTTCGTGTTCCCACACGGGCGAAACGGCCGGGTCCACTGCTATACTGAGCCGTCGTGCGGCGCCCTTTGCGCGTGTGCGAGTGAGAATAGAAACGAGGTTTTCCAATGTCCGGCCACTCTAAATGGGCGACAATCAAGCACAAAAAAGGTGCCACCGATGCAAAGCGGGGCAAGGCATTTACACGGCTGATCAAGGAAGTCACCATGGCTGCACGGCAGGGCGGTGGCGACCCGGACGGTAACCCGCGCCTGCGCTCGGCCATTGTTGCGGCGAAGGCGGAAAACATGCCCGCCGACAATATCAAGCGCGCCATCCAGCGCGGCACCGGCGAGATTCCGGGGCTAACGTACGAGGAAATCTCGTTTGAAGGCTACGGACCTGGGGGTGTGGCAGTGATTGTGGACTGCACGACGGATAACCGCAACCGAGCTGTGAGTGAAATTCGGCACACGTTTTCAAAGAACGGCGGCAATCTGGGCGAACCGAACTCTGTTCGCTTCATGTTCGCGAAAAAGGGTTTGATCGTGGTGGACAAGACCGCTGCCGAGGAGGAGAAGCTGATGGCGCTGGCCCTGGACGCCGGAGCAGATGATTTGGCCGATGAAGGGGAGACGTGGGAGATTACGACGGACCCGGGAACATACGAGACAGTGGCGCAGGCTGTGCGCGACGCAAAAATTGAAACACTTGCCACTCAAGTAACAATGATCGCGTCTACCTACACCAAGCTTGAGGGCGCACCGGCGGCGCAGATGCTGCGGCTGCTCGAAGCGCTTGAGGATAATGACGACGTACAGAACGTTTACTCCAACTTCGATATGGACGAAGAGATGGCAGAGGCGACCCGTTAAATTGCTTTCCCACTTATTTGCTTTGGAGATTGTGAAGCTTCGGTTTGCCTGCCTCTCCTTGTCAGCATGTGTATCTTGCGCTACCCATACATTCGCGCAGGGGACTCCAGCCACCGGCAATAATGCTCCGGCCTCTGCCGTTTTGGCTACAGATCCGTGGGAGTACGGCGTCTTTTTCGGCGGCGGCGTCGGCACAGGCAGTCGATCCAGCTTCTCGTTTGCGAATGCCGGTGTGCACCTGGGCAAGGTATTGACCGGTCCACACCTGTCAGGCGTGTTTCGCGGGCAGTTTGAGTATGCAGCCGATCTGATTCCGTACTGGCAATCCTTTACCCCGGCACCCGGCCTGCAGCAAACCCCGGCTACCTTTAACGGCCAAAACGGATCGCTGCTGCTGCCGTATAACGGAGGCACGTTTACGGGGGTCAGTATTACGCCCATCCAGCTTCGCTGGGACCTGACATCTCACAAACGCTTTGCCCCCTATGTGCAGGGTGCGGGCGGGCTGCTATGGACCAACCATAAGTACCCTCCCGACATCATTGTGCCGAAGGGCAATCCCGGCGGCACCAGTGTGTGGAACTTTACACCGCAGGGCGGCGTAGGTGTGCACTACTTCTTGAAAAATCGTCAGGCGATCGACTTCCAGGCCAGCGCGGTTCATATTTCAAGTGCCAGCCTGGGCGACCGCAATCCGGGCGTGAATGCGAGCGTGCAGTTCCAGATCGGCTACTCCTGGTGGCGTTAATTCGGTGGCACTAGTCCGGGTAGCGCTGATTTCTACCTGATACTGCGCGAAATGTACCCGCAAAACAGGTGTAAAGCTTTGAAATCGGATCGCGCGTATGAGTGAGGCTCTAGTGCTGTGCATGCCGGCCTTTGCCGAAGGCCGGGAGCGCAATACGGTGCTGCAATTCGTGGCTGCCATGCGCCTGCCCGGCGTCGTGCTGCTGGATTACGTCATGGATGCCCATGTAAACCGCTCCACCATTACAATCGCGGGGCCGCCGGAGGCAGTATGCGAAGCAGCGATCCGCGCCGCGGGTGTGGCTGCCGAACAAATCGATCTGACTCGATCAAACACTGATGAGCAAGGGCAATCGTCAGCACATACAAGGACTGGTGCAGCGGATGTAATTCCTTTTATTCCATTTGGTAACAGCACCTTGGGGCAGTGTGTGATGCTGGCCCGTGAGGCGGCAGCAGCTTTGTGGAGCCGCTACAGCTTGCCCTCGTACTTGTACGGTGCAGCCGCGGCGCGGCTTGACCGTGTGCAGCTTGAGGAGGTGCAGCGCGGGCAGTTTGAAGAGCTTCGCAAAGCGGTACTGCGCGATGCAGGCAGGAGGCCGGATGTCGGCGGTCCGGGGCTTCATCCAACAGCCGGTGCCTCCATTGTGGGGGCTCGCAGTGTGCTCATGGAATACCGTATCTCTCTTGCGGGTGGAGACATCGGCATGGCCCGGACGCTCGCGCGTGAGCTGCGAGAATCGGGTATGAGCGGCGTTCGAGCAATAGGGCTGCCGACCGGTGGCGAAGCGCAAGTCGCGGTACTGATGACAGAGGTTCGGGCCGGGGTGCCGGCAGCCGTACATGCAGCCATGCTGCAGGCCGCAAGTAAGTACAAGGCTGCGCTCGGCCGATGGAAACTTGTCGGCTTGATCCCTGAAGAAGCCTACGAGGCAGGTAGCTCCTGGATCGCGGCGCTGGACGGCTTTGACGCTGAGAGACACATTCTGGAGCATCGGCTCCGAATGCCAGCCGAGTGGCCCGTGTAGCAAAATGGGAACTATCTATTGAAACCTGGTTACCCCGGTGCGGGAAAAACCGTGAAGGACGTTGCGCTACGTCTAAGATAAGGATGTGGTGGATTAGGTAATCTTCCATCCGGTAAACGAGGTTTGCGTGATTTCTATAATTGTATCGGGCAAAGTATGGCGCAAGGCGCTGGCACTGGGAAGCCTGGCAACTTCCATGACCACCATCGCGCTTGGCGCGCAGCTTACCTCAGACGCGCGCGCAACCATTCCCAAAGACATTCAGCAGCTGATTGTGGTGGACTACCGCGCGATGCAGAACTCGCAGGCGGCGCTTGACCTGAAGGCCCGCGTGCTGCCGCCAGAGCTGAAGGACCTGGAGCATGCCCTGGTGACTTCGGGCATCGACAGCAACCATGACATTGAAGAACTGGCTTTTGCCAACTTCCGCACGGACCCGAACAGCGACACCAGTAAGATCATCGGCGTTGCCCAGGGACAGTTTTCCGTACCGGACATCCTGGCTGACTTTCGCAAGCGCAAGATCAAGCCGCAGTTGTTGCGCACCAATAAGATGTACCCATTGACCGGCAGCGGCATGCTTGTGTCGTTTGTAAATCCGACAACGATGGTCTTCGGCTCGTCTGACGCGATCAAGGATGCTCTAAATGCACGCGATGGTTTTGCACCTAATATGCTTGCTAACCAGCCCCTGCTGCAACAAATGGGCCTGGTTGACACTGAGCCTTTATGGAGCCTGCTGGACGGCAAGGGAACCCAGCTGATGATGCAAAATGTAGTGGGACAGGCTGCGCAGCTTGGTGATTTTCAATCTGTGCGCAAGCGGCTGATCTCCTCGCGGTACAGCATGAACTTCGACAATGGTGTCAAGTTCAACCTGGCCGTGGTGACGCCGGACACAATCACTGCGGCTACGATGTCGAGCCTGATGAATGCTGCCGCCTTATACGAAAAGGTAAGTGGAAGCGCGGTCGAGAAGCAGGCGATCGACAACACGGACATTACTTCCAATGCGGGTACGCTGAACGTGAACTTCAATGCATCCGATAGCCAGTTTGCGACGCTGCTACATTCATCGCTTTTTCAGAATGTGGTTCGGTAGGGTAGGTAGGGCGTGACTGGGTCCACTGAATAGATGGACACCGCAGACGGTCAGGACCTACTCCAATTTTAAGGATGTAGTCATATATGAATAACCAGCAGCTTTATTTAGCCATTGGTATTCCATCTTTGATTGTGATCTTCAATACAGGGATAGTCGTTACCCTCTTATTGCATTTCGTGAACAAGCTTGATGCAAAAGTCGACAAGTTAGACACGAGGCATAAGGCTGAACCGATTGGACGAAAGATTAGATCTCATCCAGAAAGACCGAAGATACTTCTACGCAACATTGCGAGTTCATGATGCACGCTTTGACGCTTTGGAGCGTAAAGCATATCCATCGTGAATCAACAAGAGCTCTACCTTTTCATCAGCATTCAATCTCTAATTTCTATCTTGAGCACCGGTATAATCGTAACAATTCTACTGTTGTTGATACAAAGACAAGCTTTCAAGATGGCAAGAGTGGAACAAACGGAATACTAGACTAGAACGTATCTGCAACGGCGGTAAAAGTTTTGCGCAGCCAGACAAGTGTTTTCCCCATGGATACTTCTACATTCCCGGTTTGCGCTCCAGGATGCGCGCAGTTAGCACTACACCGCTCTCGTTGTTATGCAGAGTCATAGGAAAAGCGAGTACATTCCATACCCACTCTTCGCCTTTGCGAGGTAGGTTCAGCAGTCCACGGAAGGTCCGGTCGATATAGGTTTCGCGCGTGGTAGCTACGCGAGTGATAATTTCGCGCCAGTCCGGTGCAAGTTCCGGCATTTCGAAGAACATGTTCTTCCCGGCAAACCATTCGCGGGGCCGCTCCATCAGGCGCGCGCAGGTTTCATTGACATACTGCCAGTTGCCGCGGCTGTCCAGAACCTCAAGAACGACTTCATCACCCATGGCCATGTTGATCCGGGAGTAGAAAAAGTCTCGCGCGTCAACCATCACCGGTTTGCCTTGGTGCTTGGCGCGAAATGATCGCAGGGCGGCTACCAGATCGTCAACCGAACTATAGCCTTTGAGTAAGTGCATGTCCTCAGGACCGCCGAAGCGCCGCTCCAGGGTTGCCGAAAGAATGATGATCGGCACCTCAGGCCGCTGCTCCCGGAGCTGCGAGGCTACTTCCGTACCGAAAAGGCCGGTTCCAAGGTGATAGTCGAGCACGGCTATATCAATCACGTTCAATAAGGCAAGAGCCTCCTCGATGGTGGAGGCCGTTTCGGTCTGGTAGCCATGCTTGTGCAGGATAGCTGCGCGCAGAAGCAGATTTTCCACCTGATCGTCCAGTAGCAGCACACGAATGGGTGCGTCCTCAGCGGAGGAGAGCAGGTCGATCAACTCGTGGTTCTGATTCTGGGTTCGATTTGTGTTTGGGTCTGTTGGATCTTCCGGCTCAGCCATGAGCAGGGTAGATGCATTTTCAGCTCAATCCCGATGCACAGATTTTTCTGGTTGCGCCAGCAGGTGTTCTAAACGGGTCAAGCGGCGCAACACCTCCGGCAGGCGCACGAACACGGCGGAGGCGCGCAGCCACTTCCGGTTGGCAATGGCCGGGTAGCCGCTGACCATTTCCTTTGCTGTCACATCACCTGGAATTCCTGACTGGGCGGTGGCGATTACCCCATCGCCGACATGCAAATGGCCTGCTACCCCTACCTGCCCGGCCAAGATCACGTTGCTGCCGATGTGACTGGAGCCAGCAAGGCCTACCTGCGAGCAGAGCAAGGTGTGCTCGCCCACCGTGGAGCCGTGCCCTACCTGGACAAGATTATCGATTTTCGTGCCTGCGGCAATTACGGTTTCGCCGACACTGGCACGGTCGATGCAGCTGCCTGCCTGAATTTCTACTCTGTCACCGATGACCACGCGCCCGCTTTGAGGAATTTTGTGCCAGGCTCCAGCTTCGTTTTTGACAAACCCGAAGCCATCGGAACCGATGGTGACGCTGTTACCGAGAACGACATCATCGCCAAGGATGCAGCTCTCGCGGACAATGGCATGGGCATGCGCGAAGAAACGGGCACCTGTAGTAACCCCGGCGTACAACACGGTGTGGGCCAGCAGGACGCTATCGCGCCCGATTCGTACGCCCGGTCCGATCACGACGTATGGACCTACGTGGATACCTTCGCCAAGCTCGGCTGTGGGGTCAATGACAGCAGTAAGGTGGACGCCAGGCGGATAAATGGGCGGCTGGTAGAACAGCTCAACAGCATGGGCAAATGCAAGATAGGGCTGCTCTACCCGTAGTGTGGGCACAGGCAGGGCGGCGGCAGAGGGTTCTACCAATACAGCAGCTGCGCGGGTTCGCTGGGCTGCGGCGGCGTAGCGGCGATTGTCGAGGAAGCTGATTTCGTATGGTCCGGCAGCTTCAAGCCCTGCAACTCCAATGACCGGAACCGTGCCGAGTGTAATTGTGTTTGCAGCTTGAGGGTCCGCTGTGCCGGGGTGCAGTTCGGCTCCGAGCTTGCGTGCCAGTTCGTCAAGAGTCATGCTTCGGGTCGTACTTTGGGTCAAGCTTGTAGTCGCGCCGGGAGTCATGCCGCTCATTCTAAGCGCGGCTTGTCGCTGGCTACTGTTCCTTGCTTCTGTTACAGTCGCATTTTGCCTTCTTGCGTCCAAACCGCGAGCTGCTCAGGGTTTCCTCTGAGCGGCAGCAGCCTGGTCGCTGGTAGGAAATCCCTACGAGTTCACCTGGACGCATGCCCGAATATACTTACCTGCTTGAAAACCGCCTGAGTGACGCCCAGAAAAATGCCTTGGCGCAAGTTCGAGAAGCTGCCCGTGAAACTGGAACGACGGCTTTTCTGGCCGGCGGCGCGGTCCGCGACCTTACCACCGGCTCCTCCGTCCGTGATCTAGACTTTGCGATCCAGGGCAATGCGCTTGAGCTACAGGCAGCCCTTGAGGCGCGCGGCGGTACCCTATGGGGCCGCCATGATGCGTCACGCACACTTTTCTTCTGGTTCCCCAGCTCGGTCCGCGTTGAAGTTGCTAGTGCACGGGCAGAACAGTTTCCAAAACCGGGCCAGCCGGTCTACACCTGGAGCGGCATGGTAGACGACCTTCACCGGCGCGACTTTACCGCCAATGCTATGGCGCTATCGCTCAATGAAGGTTCATATGGACTGCTGCTCGATCCTTTGAACGGCGTAGCCGACATTGAGGCGCGGCAGCTACGGTTGGTGAACAATTATGGCTTCCTGAACGATCCGTCGCGCATGGTGCGAGCTGTACGCTTGATGCACCGCTTAGGCTGGTCGATGGAAGAACGGACGGCTACGCGCTACGAGAATGCCAAGGAAGCCGATCTCTTTGAAAACCTCGCGCCATTTCTGCGCGGGTACGAACTTGAAGAGCTATTTGCTGAAGAAGATGCACTCTCAGCGATGAAGGCGCTTGAAGCAGAGGGCTGGCTTACCAAGCTGTTACCGGGCTGGACAGAGGGAAGCGTAGACACGGCCGCTCTTGAGAATCTGCATAGTAATCGCATTCAGCTCCTGATGCAGGGCATTGCTCCCGATCTGACTGCTGCTCACCTTGAAATTATGACGGCGAACCTTGGGGAAGGGGAACGCTCCACGCTCAAGGGGCTCATGGTGCGCCCCGGTCTGTTGCGACAATGGGAAGAGCTTGACACTGCCTCCAAGGAGTTTGCCAAGCAGCTAACCGGGAAAGAAGCAGCAATGCCGTCTGCGACCTGGAAGCTGCTGCACCGGTACGCCGCCGAGCCGATTCTATGGCTTGCGCAGTCGAAAAAGACACCGGCTGTTGAAACCAAGCTTCGCAACTTCTTTACCGTATGGCCGGAAACCTGGAAGAAAGTTCCGATCGCGATGATGCTGGAAATGCGCATCACGCCTGAGCTGCCTGCCTATGGCGAACTGCTGCAGGAACTTTTTCTTCAACAGATCGACGGCAAGCTAGAGACCGATGAGCAGATGCGGGCTTTCCTCGAGACCTACTCACCGCCTGCGCCGCCGCCTCCAGTGTCGCTGCGGCGTACGCGCGGCAAAAAGGCAGAAGCCAAAGGCAAGCGCAAGGGTGCGGCTCGGGATCCTGATGAGGATGACGAGGATGATGACAAACCCATAGCGGCGCGTGACAGCGATGAGGATGAGGAAGATGACGAAGATGCCGATCTTGATGCGGAAACTGAAGACGAGAGCGATGAGGAGGATGTCGAGCCCGTGGTCAGCGCACCTATAGGTGTCGGCAAAAAACTCAGTCTAGATCTGGATACGGTAGACCTGTCTGCTGTACTTGGAAGAATCGACGAGGACGAGGACGAGGACGATAGCGACGAAGAAGACAATGAGAATGATGACGATGCGCCCACATCTCCGAAGCTCCCGGCAAAAGCCGTAGCTCCAAAAGTTTCTCTTACGGCTGCAAAGAGCAGCGGGAAATCTACACCTGCGCCGAAAACTTCTGCACTACCCACAAAGCAGCCAGATACAAAGCAGGATGTTGCACCTGCCGAGCTAAGTAAAAGCCCACAGGCGCAGCCATCCGAAAAAGCTTTAGCGGAAAGCGCTAAAACAAGTCCGGCCAGGGATGAGAAAGCAGTTACAAAATTAGCAATGAAAGTCGCCCCGAGTGGGCAAGTGATCACGAAAGTGCCGGTTGAAAAGAAACTTGTATCCACTAGTGCCAAGCCTCAAGCGGCTAAAGGAGTCGGGAAAGAGACTCCATTAGCCGTCTCTGATGCAGTGGCTAAAAAGGCAACACCTGCGCCGAAGCCTGAGCCTCCCGCGAAGAAGGTAATTCCGGCAAAGCAAGCCGCCGAGCAGACGCCTGCGCAAAAGACAGCGGTAAAAAGCCCGACAGAAGCTTCGACTGCGATACCAGTAAAGAAAACTGCTGCCAAGCCGCCGGCCGTACTCACAGAAAAGGCAGCTATCAAGGCGAGTGAGCCGGCAAAGCGCCGGAGGTAAGTGGATGCGGGTAGGGGGCTTGCAGCCTACCCTTTGTTTCTAAACCACTAGTTCTCTGCCAGCAGCACTCGGAGATCGCGCAGGTTGTTTCCGGTAGGTCCGGTAATAATCGCATCTCCTAATGCCGTAAACAGAGGGCAGCTATTGAAGCGCGCCAGTGATTCCTCCGGGTTGAAATGGAACTGCCGAGCGCGAGCTGCTGTAGTAGGGTCAGCAATTGCTCCTGCTGCCGCGCTATTGCCATCGATCCCGTCAGACCCGGCGCTCAAAACCACCGTTGCTTCAACCCCTCCGTCCATCTGGAGCGCGCTGGCTAAAGCGAAATGCTGATTGCGCCCTCCACAGCCGTAGCGGGCACTTTCAACGGCTACATTGACCTCGCCCCCTGAGAGCAGACAGACACGGCCCCACTCGGCACGCAAGGCTCTTAGCCGCTCCAGCAAATATGAGGAGGCACGATCAAAAGGCCAGTTATCGGGCGTGCTGTCAATCACAACTTTGTAGCCGAGATCCCGTGCGCGGTCCCTTGCCGCATTCACAAAGTCGTGGTTTGAAAGCAGCACATCGACCTGTGTGTGTTCCAGGCTGTGACCGGTGGTCGGGGCAGGAAGATTTTTCGCCATCGTTTGAAAGTAGGCGCGGACTGTAGCCGGGAAGCGCGGCAGCAGGTCCCAGCGTTCAAGCACCGCCGCGCAATCCGCCCAACTAGAGCGGTCGGGCAGCGTGGGAGAGGAGGCGACACAACCCAGATCTTTGAGAGGCACATCGGCCAGCAGCAGTGTCAGCTTTTCAGCTTGCGGCGCCGCCTGCGCGAGGCGCCCTCCCTTCACGGCAGAGAAGTACTTCCGCACCGTGTTCACCTGGGTAATATCAGCCCCGCACAGTACTAACGTTTCGTAGAAGGCACGTAGATCATCGAGTGAAATCGAGCGACTCCGTGGCAGCTCGAACATGGAGGAGCCCCCGCCGGAAACGAGAAAAAAGACAAAAGTATCGCGACCCGCATGCCCAAGCAGTTCAAGCGCCGCCTGGGCGGCTTCAAGCGACTCTTCATTCGGCGTGGGATGGCTGCAGGCGTAATAGCGAATATGGCGATGACGTTTTTCCGGAACGTGCAGACCCGCGCAAACGCCATCGACTCGCAGCTTGGATGGCAGCTTCGGCAGCAAAGCATCAAGCATGGGCACCGCTGCCTTGCCAAGTGCGATGACCTGAATCTTCTTAACGTCGGCAAAGGACTGCTCCACCGGAGCCAACATCGGCGACAGCTGCCTACGCATCAGCTTGCCTTCAAAACTCAGGTGACGTGCAAAGGCACTTTCAATGTCACAAGTAGCAAGAGCCCTCATAAAAATCGAGGTTGCATCGCTGCGTAGAGCTATAAGCCTCCCTTCGTCCGGGCTCATCGGGCGAGACCTTTGTGCATGGGCCGCGCTGCGAGTTCCGGCAAGAAGTGGTTCAGCAGCCAGCTTTCGAGTGCCGCCTGCATCCTGTTGAGCTTGCCCGTGAAGAAATGATCCGCTTCGGCAGCCCAGACGATCTGCTTGGGTTCGGGCACCGGAGCTAACGCTGCCTCGATCTTGCCTACAGGTCCATATGCATCGGCGGTACCGCTGAGAAAGAGCTTCGGTTTGGTGCAATCGTGCAGGAACTCATAGCTGTAGACCCGATCCGCGGCTTCTATGGGTGTACCGAGAGAAACGAGCCCGGCTACCCGGGTATCCTCACAGCCGGCGCGCAGGGCCATATGCGCGCCAAAGGAGAAACCGGCCGCGAGCACCGGCAGTCCGTACTCCACTGTGAGCCAGTCCACGGCACTGCGCACATCGTCCTGCTCACCGCGGCCATGGTCATGCCGACCCTGGCTAAGACCAGCACCGCGAAAGTTGAAGCGCAGAACGGGCAGGCCTAGCTCGGTGAAGGTCTTCATGGCGTGGTACACCACTTTGTTGTGCACAGTGCCGCCGAACAGGGGGTGCGGGTGGCACAGGACGACCGTAGCCGAGGGTATGTCGGGCAGGCGGCTGGGGTTCAGTAGGGCTTCCAGGCGACCGGATGGACCTTGGAGGGTATCAATAGTACGGACGCCGCCTTCGCGTGGTATGGCAGCAGGTATCGGTATTGTCACTTATATATTGTAGGCCCGGCCGACGAGAAGCCTGCGGTATGCTGGGAGCTTGAACCCCCACCTTCACAATGAATCTGTCGCACTGCTGCGGACCTTGATAGATATCGACTCCACTACCTTTTATGAAGGAGCCATCGGCGCTTTTCTTGCGGAGTACCTGAAGGCTCGCGGTTTTACCGTGGAAACTACTCCTGTTATGCAGCCGAGCGGCTCAAGCTACACAGGCGAGCGACGAAATGTGTACGCAGCAGCACAGTCGGAAGCACCTGTTGTGGTGCTGTCGACCCACATGGATACTGTGCCGCCCTGGATCCCCTCGAGTGAGGATGACGAGTGGGTGTATGGGCGCGGCTCATGCGATGCCAAGGGCATCATTGTGGCTATGATTTTTGCGGCGGAGCAGCTGCGGAAGCAGGGAGTGCCGGTAGCACTGTTGTTTGTGGTGGGCGAGGAGCGCGATTCCGCAGGCGCGATGACAGCCAATGAACATCCAAAAGGCAGCCGGTACCTGATCAATGGTGAACCTACAGACAACCGGCTGGCACTGGCGTCAAAAGGCGCTCTGCGTGCGGCAGTAACCGCGCAGGGAAAAATGGCACACTCTGCTTACCCCGAGCTAGGCGAGAGCGCTATCCACAAGCTGGTACAGGCGCTCGACGCCATACTGAAGGTACCGCTGCCGCAAATAGAAGGCGTGGGTCCAAGTACCCTGAATGTCGGTCTGCTGGAGGGTGGGCGTGCTCCGAACGTCATTGCTGACCACGCTTCAGCGCAGGTACTGGTACGCCTGGTTGGCCCCTCTGAAGAGACTCGGGCTGCGCTGGCCGCTGCGGCTGCACCTTTCGCCGAACTGGGCTTTACTCTTGAAATCCCGTTTATTCGTCTGCAAGCTGTAAATGGATTGCCTACCATGATCGCGGCTTTTACTACAGACATTCCCGCACTGACTGCCTGGGGTGAGCCGCTGCTGCTCGGTCCCGGCTCCATCCACGTCGCCCATACCCCGGATGAGCGCATCCGCAAGCAGGAGATGTGGGACGCAGTTGCGCTTTACGTGCGTGTGGCTGCGGAGCTGGCCGGCCGACCTCCCGTTTAGTAAAGAGCATCTTGTGCTTCAGCCTGTACAGCCTCTAAGAAGGCTTGCAGCATGGCGATCTTCGGTGCGGCCAGGGCTCGGGTTGTAGGGAGACGGATCGCGGCAGGCAGTTCTGTAAGACTGCGCTGCAGAAACGCAATAACGGGCGTAAAGGTCGGGTAGCGTGTGTCACGGCCGGTCTTAGCAACTGCTCTCAGGATGCCTATGGCTCCCAGCTGCTCCAGAATATCTGCATCGCGCAGGATGACTGCTTCGATAGTCTCAGGTGTATCGCGTGGCTGATGCGTGCGGATAGTTGCTAGTACGGCGTCGATCTTTTCCTCAGGAAACAGGATGGCTTGGAGGAGGGATGGGGCTTTTTCAACGGCATACGCTATGTGGTCCCAGCGGGCTAACTCCTCGGGGTTTTCCGGACGCTGGCCGACAAATACGCCCAGATCATGAAGGTAGGCAGCCGCAAAGACAACATCATCGTCGTAGAGGTGACCCTGGCCTATTCGCTGGGTAAGCGCATACAGCCGAGGCTGGTGACCGAATTTATCTTCAGGCCTGGCTTTTTCTCGTAAGAGAGTTTGGAGTTTTTCTCGAAAATTCTCGGACATGTGCCTTGCCTCTAAAAAATCAGCCTGCCGGCCTACGGACTCCCGGATTGACTTCAATGTCTCGTACTTTGTCTTGTACTTGGAAAAGCGAATCACCTTCTACAAAGCACAAGGGAGAGGAAAGCGCCTTGGAAAAGGTGAGTGAAGGGACTTCCGCCAAAAATTAATCGAGAGTTCGCTTTTGGGAACTCCTCCCAATCTGGGACAGGTGCCTGGCAAAGGTTACCACTGTACAAACGGTATTTGCCATGAGGGCGCTGAGAGATGGGACAATGATGTACGGACAGAGCTTGATCGGCTTTCGCAGTACCCCTGAGTACCGAGTTGAGACAACGTATGAGTAAATTTGTGGAGAATTGAATTTAGACAAAGCATGGAATGGGCTACAGTCAATGGTGTTGAAGCGTGGTTCACGCTTCCTCGGGGACATCGGCACACTTTTCTGTAACCCTTTGAATTGCTCGCTCACTTCATGAATCGCATATGGGTACGCGGTTATGAAGTGGGTTCCACATCTATGTAGGACGGTACGCCAAGGATTTTGGACGCAATGGGCACATCGGAGTTTCTTCGGCGCGGGGGCAGGGAAGGCGATGTATCCGCCGGTACAGTGCGCTCTTTGAGTGCGTCGCGGAAGCATGTCAACCTAGCCTCAACTGCAGCGGCTCTGATGATGGTCAACGATATGCTGGTGACCCTGGGCGCATTTATTTTTGCATTTTTGGTTCACATTCTCGTGCAAAGCCGGATGCCGCATTTTAGAGGCCTGCCAAGTGACTTTACTCCAGGGCCGAGTGATCTTTGGTATCTGCTTGGCTTCCTGGTGGTCTTGCTAGCGGTGCTTCGCCGGTACGGTTTGTATAACGGTGTGCCGGACCGTAGCGGCGCGCATGAGCAGCGGCTTATCGTACAAGCCTGCCTTACCGCGGGCGTGTTACTGTGCGGCTGGTTATACCTGATCCATAACCTTGACGTGTCGCGTGTGCTGGTAGTTGCGCTGGTCGGCACTACTGCAGTTGCGCTTGGCATACGACGCGCCGTATGGCGCAAGATCCGCTTTGCCCGGTATGCCAAAGGCATTGAAACCCGCAATGTAGTGATCCTGGGAACTAACCAGTTGAGCTGTGCCATCGGCCAGCAAATTGAAGATGATTACCATCTAGGGTATCGGTTGTGCGGTTTTCTGCACGTATCCGGAAGCGTAGATCCATCGGAGGTCATTCCGAAGCAGATCCTGGGCAATATAGACCGCCTGCGTGAGCTGACACGGCTTCACTTCATCGATGAGCTTGTGATTGCGCAACCATGTCCGGTGGAGACTGTGATTCAGCTACTCGAAGAAGCGCATGATGTGGAGATCGACATCCGCGCCATGTCAGGCTTTTTTGCAGAGCTGGGACAAAATGCCCCTGTCGAGTACCTGGGTGCTTACCCCATGGTGGCACTACACCGCCGCGATCCGCGCATACTGGCTTTTTTCATGAAACGTGTAGTCGATATTTTACTGTCGCTCAGTGCCCTCATTGCAGTTTTCCCTATCATGCTGGTCATCGCAGTGGGTGTTCTGGTGGACTCGCGTGGGCCTGTCTTTTATGTCTCTGAGCGGATCGGCAAGCGGGGGCGCGTGTTCCCATGCTTTAAGTTCCGCACCATGGTGCGTGATGCAGAAGCAAAGAAGCGCGAGCTTGCCAAGCTGAACGAGCGAGACGGCATCCTGTTCAAAATGACCAAAGATCCGCGCGTTACGCCGATCGGCCGCTTTTTACGAAAGTATTCACTGGATGAGCTACCGCAGTTTTTCAATGTACTTCGCGGTGAGATGAGCATTGTCGGACCCAGGCCGCCGATTGCAAGCGAGGTTGCCAAGTACGCGCTTGAGCATTTCCGCAGGCTTGAAGTACTGCCTGGTTTGACAGGTTTATGGCAGATCCAGGCACGGCATGACTCCTCATTTGCCCGTTACATCGCGCTGGATACGGCGTACGTTGAAAACTGGAGTTTCTGGTTGGACCTGAAAATTCTGTTGCGGACGGCGCAGGTAGTAATCAAAGGTACGGGTACCTAGTCAAGGTATTAAAATTAAGGAAAGCCCGGACAAACACCGGGCAGTGAACCCAAGTGTTCGCATGTGGAGGTATGAGATATGGCAAAACGTCGTGGCAATCCAAACTGGGGCAAGCCTGAGCCGATCGGTCCGGTGGTGCCGACAGTAACTTCTTTCGAGCTGGTTGTAAAAGAATTTAAGCTGTCTCCAGATCAGTATGAACGGTCTACGCGCCTACGGGAGTGGGCACGTCGAAACCGCAATTCGAAGTACATCCCAGAGGCGTTGCTAGAAGCCTGGGGTTTTGAGATCGAGTCGACACTGTAGCAACAGCTGTAATGCGTTAAGGCCGCTCTTTGGGCGGTCTTTTTGCGTTTGGTGCTGGCAGGTAGATACTGTGGAGAGTACAGATTTATGGCAGACAGCTTGGCAGCTCCATTTACAACCGTGGAAGAAGCGCTGGAAGAATTTCGCGCCGGACGCATGGTTGTCGTGGTTGACGATGAGGATCGCGAGAACGAAGGCGATTTGACCTTGCCTGCCGAGTTTGTCACGCCCGAGGCCATCAACTTCATGGCTAAATTCGGACGTGGACTGATCTGCTTGACGCTGACCGAGGAGCGCGCCGACTATCTGCGGCTGGACCCGCAGGCAGCGCAAAACTCTTCGCGTTTTGGAACTGCCTTCACCATCAGCATTGAAGCACGCGAGGGTGTTACCACAGGTATCTCTGCAGCAGACCGTGCACATACGATTCAAGTTGCGATTGACCAGAAATCGTCCGCGGCAGATTTAGCCCGGCCTGGGCATATCTTTCCGCTGCGTGCCCGCAAGGGCGGTGTGCTGGTGCGAGCGGGGCAGACGGAAGCCTCTGTCGACTTGGCGCGCATGGCCGGGCTTAAGGCGGCAGGCGTGATCTGCGAAATCATGAATGACGACGGCTCCATGGCACGGGTGCCTGACCTGGTGGAGTTTTGCCGGGTGCACTCGCTCAAGATGCTGACAGTTGCGGAGCTGATCCGCTATCGCCTGCAGCATGAGCGCTATATCGTCCGCGTGGCAGAGTCGGTGCTACCAACCCTCTGGGGTGAGTTTCGCATGATTGCCTTTGAGAACGAGGTACACGGCGGCGAGAGCCACCTTGCGCTGGTGCGCGGTGATGTTTCGCAGGGGCCCGGTGATGTCGAACCTGTGCTGGTACGGGTGCATTCACACTGCCTGGCCGGTGAGGTGTTCGGCTCAAGCTTGTGCGACTGCGGAGGTATCGTACAGCGCTCCATGCGGGCGATTGCCGAAGCAGGCTGCGGAGCTCTGATCTACCTGCACAATGGCAGCCGCGGGTTTGACATCGACTCGACGCCGGCGCTTGTGCCGGGCATGCCGGCCGGCATTACATTGCACCGAGATGGGCGTAGCGACGGGCGCGGTACGGAAACTCACGAGGACCGGCATGGGCGCATCCTGCGGCAGGTTGGCTTGGGCGGCCAGATATTGTCAGACCTGGGCATCCGCCGCATCCGCCTGCTATCAAATACGCGCACGCACGTGCCTGCGTTGCAGGGGTTCGGGGTGGAGATTGTCGAGCAGATGGCGATCCCTGAGTGGACTCCAGCCGGACGCTAACTTTACTCCGTGGAAATTTGAAGATACCCACGGCCAAGCAAAACCAGCTCTCGGTGCAGACTTTCCTCCGTCCCGGGATACGTACTCGCTTCAAGAAACAGCCGCGTTGCGCCCGCCATGGCTGCGGAAAGCATGGCCGCCTTTACCTCCGAGTCGCGAACGCATTGGTCCGAGGCTGTTAACAACATAGACGCGATAGCTGTCCGCGAGCGCTGCTGGACGCTCCCACTCAATGCGGTTCCATCGAGAGCCGCCGAAATCTTGTAGAGTGCTCCGGACACCTCGGCGCGGTGCAGTTTCGCATCTACGTAGGCTTTCACCAGGCCTTCGATCATGATCTCCAGTGAGTAGCCGTGATGCCGCACACAGGCTTGCTCTACGGCTTCAGAGACCAATTTCAGATGCCGCTCAAGCAGGGCAAACAGCAGCGCATGTTTGTTCGGGAAGTATTGGTACAGCGTCCCCACGGAGACTCCGGCGCGCACAGCAACCCGCGTTGTGGTTAGCCGGGTGAGACCCGACCCGAGCAAAACCTGAATCGTTGCTTCGAAAATGGCCTCCACCGTCTCCGCCGAACGCACTTGCACCGGCGTCTTTCTTGCGTTTACGGCAGGGCGTGCGAGCAAGCTCATATGCGAAGTATAAACCTGAAGCTTCCTTCATCTAAAAGAGCAGGAAAGCGAGAAACCCATGAACGAAGCAAAGCAAAGAGTCGCGCTGGTAACAGGCGCTAACAAGAGCATCGGCTTTCAGGTCGCCAAGGAGTTGGCACGGGAAGGCTGCACTGTATATCTGGGCGCGCGCAAGCTCCAGGCAGGCAAGGAAGCGGCAGACCGGCTTGCCGCGGAGAATCTCAAAGTACACCCTATTGAACTTGATCTACTGAACCAGGAAACAATTGACGCGGCGGCAGCCCGGATTGAAAAAGAGCAGGGTAGGCTCGACATCCTGGTCAACAACGCCGGTATTATTTACGACCCGAGGGTGACGGACAAGCCCGATGGAGCGCCCAGCAAGACCTCGCTCGAGGCGGTAGAAACGACGATGAAGACGAACTTCTTCGGCACCCTGGCTGTTACACAGGCTATGTTGCCCTTGCTGCGGCATGCCGCGAGTGAAAAGCGCGGCACGAATATAGTTAACGTATCGAGCGATCTGGGATCAATCACTGGTAACGCCGACCCGAACTGGAAATACTCTAAGGTCAAGTTTCTCGGCTACTCCGCGTCCAAGGCCGCGCTCAACATGCTGACTGCCCAGCTTGCCGTGGAGCTCCGCGAGGAGGGTATCAAGGTCAACAGCAGCAATCCCGGCTTTACCAAAACTGACTTCAATAATCATCAAGGTACCCTGACTGTGGAGGAAGGCGCGGCGGAAACTATCCGGCTGGCACTTGCAAGTGAAGATGGTGCTACCGGCGGCTACTTTGAAACCGCAGGCCCGCTGCCCTGGTAAGGCGAATGGAGGCAGGCTGTTTCAGGCATGTGCAGGCAAGCTTGGAATGATGGGCAGTATCCTGAGCAAGCCCCGTCGTTCCAGCTCTGTCTGCAAGGCTTCAGAGGTCGAGAACTGAATCGCCGCTAACCCCACGGAATGAGCAGCTGCGACGTTCTCCGGCTTATCGTCAAGGAACAAGGCGTTCTCAGGAGCGACCCCCAACTTTTCGCAGGTGTAGGTGTAGATCGCCGGGTCGGGCTTGGCGATTCGCAGCTCACACGACCAAGTGTGATGGTCGAAGCGGCCAAGCCAGCCGAACTCCTGCCGCATGTAGCGCAACAGTTCCTCACCCATGTTGGACAGGATGGCGGTTTTGAAGCCGGCATCCTGCACGGCATGCACCCACCGGATCATGGGTTCGTTCAGGGTGCTCCACATCAGCACGTCGTTCTCGATAAGGCGCTCGATCTCGGTCGGACCCAGACGAAGTCCGGCATCGTCGGAGATGCGTGTCCAAAAGGTCGTGCCGTTCAGGTCGCCCAGGTCATAGGAGTGGCGGTGACGCCAGTAGTGCTCTTCAAAGGCAGCATCGTCAAGCCGTGTAATGGACCGGAGCGCTGCAAGAGCCTGCGGTTCCTGTGTGGTGCTCAACACCATGCCGTAGTCGAAGATTACCGCCTGTAATGCCATGCTCACCTCGTCCGCTTTTATTATGCTGGACGCTGATGAATTGCCGTTGCAAGGAGGCCACACCTGTTTTCTGACCGTACCGCCTGGAACCGGGAAGAAGCGCCGCTGGCGCGTGCTGTGGCTGCGCGCCGCGATGCCGGGCTGCCGGTTCTGGACCTGACGGCCTCAAACCCGACCCGTTGCAGGCTCCCTTCCAAGATTTCGCTAGGGGAGCTTGCTTTACCTGGCGCGCTGGATTACGACCCGCAGGCCTTCGGCCAAATACGGGCCCGTGAGGCAGTCTGCGAGTACTACCGGCAGCGTGACGCAGCGTTAGACCCGCGTGATGTATGTCTGACAGCAAGCACTAGCGAGGGGTACAGCTTTCTGTTTCGGCTGCTGTGTAACCCAGGCGATGAAGTGCTGATTGCAGCGCCGAGCTACCCACTGTTCGACTACCTGGCCGCATTGGACGATGTGCGGTTAGTAAGCTATCCGCTGCTCTACGACCATGGCTGGCAGGTAGAGCCGGGTGCGATCAAAAGCCGGATCACACCGCGCACAAAGGCCATCACGTTGGTGCATCCGAATAACCCGACCGGGCACTTTACCGGTGGAGCGGAGCGCGCGATGCTTGAGGCCATCTGCGTTCGACACAGCCTCGCATTGATTGTCGATGAAGTGTTCCTCGACTACGCATGGTCGAGTGTGCCGCCGGTACGCAGCTTTGCCGCCGGTTTGAATCCCCCTCTGACGTTTGTGCTGAGTGGGCTGAGCAAAGTCGCGGCATTGCCGCAGATGAAGCTTTCCTGGCTGGTGATCGGTGGGCCTGAGCCGTTGCGTGAAGAAGCTCGCGCGCGCCTGGAAGTTACTGCCGATACCTTTCTGTCGGTGAATGCTCCCGTACAGCAGGCGCTACCGGGGTGGTTAGCCAAATGCGACGATCTGCAAGCAGCGATCAGAAGCCGGGTAGCCGGCAATCTTAAATTTTTAGATCAGGCATTGGTACGGAGCGCCGCGTCACGGCTGACCGCAGAGGGAGGCTGGTATGCGGTGCTTCGCATCCCAGCATTGATGCCGGATGAGGAGTTTGCCCTTGCGTTGCTGGAGTGCACCGGGGTACTAGTGCATCCGGGTGCGGCCTTCGGGTTTGGGGAGTCCGGATGGATTGTGGTGAGCCTGTTACCCGAGCTTTACATATTTCAAAGCAGTGTTAGATTATTCATAAACTACATTTTTTTAATAGATACAGTATTTATTTAAAGCTATACATTAACAAATTTTCTAAGGAATGGATTGCTTTCTTGCTCTGCGCCGATTGTGGTTTCCATGCCATGGCCGGGAATCACGAGTGTGCTGTCCGGCAGAAGCAGCAAGCGGCTCTCAATGGAGCGCAGAATCTTGCTGCTGTCCCCACCCGGCAAGTCCGTACGCCCAATGGAACCTGCGAACAAAGTATCGCCTGCAAGCAGCAAGCCAGCCTGCGCAAAGAAGACGCAAATGCTGCCTTCTGTATGCCCCGGCGTGTGCAGGACTTGACCTGTAAGGTTCGGCAGCCCGACGGCAAGACCCTCATCGGCGCTTGCATCCGGCTCAGCGATAGAGGGCGACGCAATGCCCAGCCATCCGGCTTGCTGCTCCATCATGCGCAGCAAAGGCAAGTCGGCCTGGTGCAGCAAAATGGGCGCACCTGTAGCCTGCTTCAGCGCGAGCGCGCCGCCCACATGGTCAATATGCGCGTGGGTCACGATGATCTGTTTGAGCTTCAGCTTGTGTGCCGCGAGCCGAGCCAGCAGGTGCACCGGTCCGCCGGTAACCGTGAGACCCGGATCGATGACGATGGCCTCGCCTGTTACCGGATCGCCCAGCAGGGTGCAGTTGCAGGCCAGGAGGCCTACAGGGAACGTTTCACGCAGGTAGGGGAGAGTCATGGGTCTATTGTCGCCGGGATGCACGCGCAACCGCTTGCGATAATGGAAGCATGGCTATGCGAATTGAATGGACCGAGTGGCATCTGACTCCGGCAGGGTGGAGCAAGGGAGCGACGCGCGTACAGGGTCAAGGGAACACATGGGCCGACGAGCCCGAGGGCCGGGTGCTCTCCTATGTGTACAAGGAAGTGGAAACGAGCAGGTCACCTGAAGTCCAGGTGAGCAGCGAGGAAACTTGGCGTTCTAAAACCGCAAACGATATAGATGAGTTGTTACAGCAGCATGGGCTTGCTCCGCAACACCTGTAAACGTTAAAGGGGGAGGCCGGCGGCCTCCCCCTTTCGTGTAGAAAACGACAATTACTTTTTGGTCGGCGTCGTGGGCGCGCTGTGGGTTGTCTTAGTGCCTTCAAGCACAGAGTGACCTACGCCCGAGGTGCGCTGCATCAAGGCGAACAAACCGATCGTGGTAAGCATAAAGGCGATGGCACACCAAGTGGTGGTCTTAGAGAGGATGTTGGCCGCGCCGCGCGGACCGAAAGCCGTCTGCGAACCCTGCCCACCGAAGGCGCTTGCCAAGTCGGCGCTCTTACCCTGCTGCAGGAGGATCATGCCGATGAGGAAGATGCAAAGCAGAACATGGATGATGGTGAGTAGGATCGTCATGCGGGTTCCTTCATTTTGAGTGCAGCAATCTGGTGCGGAAGGGGGGACTTGAACCCCCACGCCTCTCGGCGCCACCCCCTCAAGA
>CAXSHS010000007.1:0-54121 GCA_964237325.1 uncultured Acidobacteriaceae bacterium
CGGGCCATATGTAGTCGAAGAACTGAATTTCCACTACCGGCTTCATGCCGCGCACAGCATAGCCAAGCGCCCGGCCTACGATGTTAGCCTCAGCAAGCGGCGAATTGAAGACACGCTCGGAGCCGAAAGCAGTTTGCAGGCCGGCGGTGAGCTTGAAGACACCGCCCTTGCCCTTGAGCTTGCCCGCGCGCAGGGCCTCATCGCGGCTGGCGTCGGCTACATCTTCGCCGTAGACGATGATGCGCTCGTCGCGCTGCATTTCACTGTGCAGGCAGCTATTGATCAAGTCAGCCATGGTGCGGGGCTTGTCGCTTACGGGCGCAGGTGGCACGGCAAGCGCAACACTGGTCGGGTCCAGCTGTTCGGAGTAGATATGGAGCGGGATGCTGGCAACTGTAGGCAATGCCGCCGCAACGGCGCGGTCTGAAGCGTCCTGCACCTCAGCATTTACGCCGCGCTCCAGCTGCGCCAAGGCAGCCTCGTCGAGCAAGCCTCTACGTAGCAGCACCTCGCGGAACCGTGGTAGCGGGTCACGCAGGGCGGCCGCTGCGATTTCATCGGCGCTGCGGTACGACCGCTCATCGTCCGACTCGGAGTGCGAGTAGGGCCGCACGACATGGCCATGCACAAAGGCAGGACCATTGCCGGCACGGCACCAGGCCACGGCCTCGGTCAGCGCGGCATAGCTGGCGATAGGGTCGCAGCCGTCAACCTCAACGAAGAAAAAATTGGGAAAGTTCTGCACCAGCCGCGAAATGTTCCCGCCCGGTGTATTGACCTCAACCGGCGTTGAAATGGCGTAGCCATTGTCTTCAATGACGTAGACCACCGGCAGCTTCTGGTTCGAGGCGGTATTGAGCGACTCCCAGAACTCGCCCTGGCTGGTTGATCCCTCGCCGATAGACAGATATACAACCTCATCGCCATGGAAGGTAACGTCCTTGAACGCGCGATAATCACCCTCATGCCTGGCGGCGGCTTCCGGATGGCGCGAGAAGTAGCGGCCCGCCTCAGCGCAACCGATGGCATGCAGGCATTGGGTTGCTGTCACAGAGGAGGTGGAAACGATATTAAGCCGAGGATTGCCCCAATGGCAGGGCATTTGGCGCCCGCCGCTGGACGGGTCCGCGGCTGCGCCTACTGCCTGTAGAAACAACTCTTCCACGGTGGAGCCGAGCGTCAGGCATAGCGCCCGGTCGCGATAGTACGGGAAAAACCAGTCATAGCCCGGTCGGAACGCCATACCCGCGGCTACCAGCAAGGCTTCGTGCCCGGCACAGGAGATCTGAAAGAAAATCTTCTGCTGCCGCTTCAGTTGGATCTCACGGTCGTCTGTACGCCGCGACAGCAGCATGAGCCGGTACATCGCAATAAGCTGCCCGGAGCTTAGATCCGTCTCGGTTTCCTCGAACTGCACTGCTTGTGCTGCCGGCATAACGATCTCTCCCGCGGCCATGCATTGCTCCTAAGCGCCGCTGCTAAGGGCGGCTACCAAGCCAGTCTATAACTCCGCAGGTTGCCCCTGCAGCCGTGCTCAATGTCAAAAGCCGCGCATCCGCTCTTTAACGGACTTTGCCAGCTTTTCAATCTCTTCACTTTTTTTGATTACAGGAATGGAAAGCTGCTCCTTATTGCTTTTGCTTACTTCATCGCGCAGCTGCTCTGCCAGCTGGAACAGCTTCTCCGTATCAGCTATCAGCTGCCTTTGACGGTCGCTGTTGCGGCGCTCCGCTTGCTGCTCCTGCATCTGCGGGCTTATCCCCGGACCGTTTCTCTCGCGATCGCCATCCAAGCTATTATTGATGCCTTGCGGCGGTTCCGGTCCGTTATGCTGCGCAGGGGCCGTGAGTGCAACCGCAGCCAGTACCAGAGTTACTACAGCTAACAGGCGAGCCTGCCTCCGCGGCAGTGCCGCTGCTACGCTGAACAGGTGGGACAAGTGCCGCCTCGGTAAACCTCTGAAACGCAAATGGTGTCGCATCGCATCCATCCCTCGCCTGCAAAGGAAATCTCCGCATGCCATTTCTGTTAGACGCAGCCACGGCCACCGGGCACTCGCACAAACTTAGTGATCTGCTCTCACCTGACTTGCTGTTCCGTGCCGCGCAGCACCTGCTGATTGATGTGCTGCCCAAGATTCTAATCGTTCTGGCGATCGCCTGGATTTTGATTCGGGTGCTCAGCTTCTTTACGGACCGCATGGCCCGGATTGCGGAAAAACACGCGGCCTCGGCGACCCGTATCTCCCAGGCGCGTACCTTGTCTTCTGTACTGCGCGCTACCGGTATCGGTGTTATCGGCTTTCTGGCGGTGCTTGAGGTTTTGCCGTTGATCGGCTTCAACCTGGGGCCGCTGCTGGCTTCAGCCGGAGTCGCCGGGGTTGCCATCGGGCTGGCATGCCAGACGGTGGTCAAAGACTGTTTGAACGGCATGCTGGTGCTGGTGGAGGACCAATACAATGTGGGCGACGTGGTCAAACTGGCCGGGCTCTCCGGCCAGGTGGAAGCCATGAGCCTGCGCAAGACCACACTACGTGACGGGGACGGCACGCTGTACATCATTCCCAATTCGCAGATTATAACCGTAGCTAACATGACGAGGGACTACTCGGTTGCGACTGTCAACGTCGATGTGGACTTCTCGGCGAATCCGGATGAGGTGATGAAGGTTTTACGCGAGGTCGCGATGGGTGTGCGCAACGATCCGGCGTTTGTCGATGCTTTCCTGGCCGATCCGACACTGCTGGGCGTGGACGCGATCAAGGGTTCGCAGGTGACCTATCCGATTGTTCTGAAGACCCGCGCCAACCAGCAGTGGGGTGCCAAACGTGAGCTGCAGCGCCGCGTGCGCATGGCGCTGCTTGAGAACGACATGCTGCCGGGTGATCCGAACCGGGTGTATAACATGCATCTGCCGCCTACACAGGCGATGCAAGGTGCAAGCAAGAACGGCAGTGCGGCGGAGCGCGCGCCCGACCCGACCACGTTGAAACCGCAGGAAGTGAATCCGTTTACCGGGGAGGGGCTGTAAAGAATGCATGATATTTATTCTTGAGGCACAATGTTAAATAGTGACAACTATGAAACAAAGTTATAAAGACTATGAGCAAGAGGCCCAAGTATGACGAGAGAAGAGTTTCTTAGTGCACTAAAAATTTAGACGAGTGATGCTGCTGTCCATGGAACACTCGCTACTTTGAAGCAGCCGTCTGGAAGAAAGCCGCGAGAACGAGATGTGCATTTATCAAATTGGTACAACAGCTTGAATGAAGCAAATCGCTCTCAATTGGAAGGGCCTTGCAAGAAGCGGCAGAATCGTCTATTTTCAGGTTCCTTTGCATTCTAGACGGTGTGCGTGTTATTGAGGATAGTCGCTCTAAAGGGCAGTTAAAGCTTTTATATGAAGAAGAAGGAGAATCTGTTTTATTCAATGATTCAACTCAGGAGTTTCTTCATGACATATGTAACTACCTTTGTCAAAAAATCTTATGATCTTCATGAACCGTACTCTTTCAGAGCCTGGCCATCTGTTGTAAAGCCATGGTCGCCTGCAAACCGGAGCATAGCTTCCAGGGCTTTACATCGTTGATTTAATCAAAAGGTTTTTGGGAGAGCTTCTCTGCTATAAGAGTGGACACACAGACATTTAGCTCCAAGCCGCGCGCTTGCATTTGTGCCGCCAGTTCATCTGGAATGGTAATGGTGACTTACATATGCTAAACGTACTAACACTAGTAGAGCTTCTGCTATTAAGCTCCTTGCAACATCGCCAATAGCTCCTCCGCATCCCGCACCGGCGGCAGGCAGGTTGCGCCTTTGCACACCACCGCAAAGCTCCCTGCCTCTACTAGCTGCGGCAGGTGCGGCAGGGTATCTGCTAAAACCGGCGGCAGGTTTTCCGCTATTACCTGCGAGCGGCGCAGTCGCAGCACGCTTTTATTCACGCCGAAGCGCGCGGTCGCGGACACTGCCAAGTGCCGCGCTGCATCGTCCTCGCCAATGACAACTACCTGCACCGGCGGCAGCAGTAGTCGCTCCAGCGCTAGGCCGAAACTCGACGCGTAGAGCCCGTACTGTGCAACGATCCCCCCGAAGCACTCCAGTGTGTCTTCAGCAAGTTCACGCAACTCTTCATCACCATTGAGCCCGTAAAGACGCAGCAACGCGGCAGCTGCTACAGGGTTGCCGGCCGGCGTAGGCGCATCCTGAAGCGGCTTGCGGCGCGTGCCCAGCACACCTAATGGCTCGCCTGCATCCGTTTGTGCGTCAAAGAAGCCACCGCCGGTGCGATCGGCAAAACGCTCGATCATCGCGCTGCCGATCGCAGAAGCCGCCGCGTAGTAGTCGAGCTCGGCAGTCGCCTGCCAGCCGTCCAGGCAGGCGTGGATCATAAAGGCGTAATCCTCCAGCAGTCCGGGCGCGGGTGCAGCCGGCGTATGGCCGTCAGCGTAGGCGATGACGTGCTTTAGCTGCCCCCTAGAAGCATTCCAACCCTCTTGCAGCACGCGGTCGAGCGTGCGCAACGCAAACTGACGCGGGGCTGGGCGCTCCAGAGCCTCTGCCGCAGCCAGGTAAGCGGAGATCCCCATAGCGTTCCAACCGGTGTACACAGTACGATCAATGAATGGTGTTGGCCGGGCACTGCGGGTAGCCAGCATCCGAGTGTGGGCTGCACGTAACAGCTCTGCGGCAGGCTCCAGCTCCAGACCAGCTGCCGCTGCAACCTCCGCAAAAAGCCGAGGCACGTGCAGTACGCACTTCAAGGGGTTGTGGTGCATGTCGCCATGCTCGCGTACGTTGTAGTACGCGACTGCCAAGCGCAGCTCGTCAGGGTAGCTGCGGAGTACCTCTTCCACCTCGGCCAGAGTCCAAGTGAAGTAGTCGCCGTCGTCATCAAGCGTGATGTCAGCGTCCTGCGAGGCATAAAAACCGCCGCGCTCGCGGTCGGTGAGCGTCCCGTCCATCCAGCGCAGAATGTCGAGCGTGACCCGTGCAAACTCCGGCTCCACAAAGGTCTGGAAGCCGTGCGCGTAGTTCGCCAGCAGCCCGGCATTGTCGTAGAGCATTTTTTCGAAGTGCGGCACAATCCAGCGCTCGTCAACCGAGTAGCGGTGGAACCCGCCGCCCAGCTGATCGTACATGCCGCCGCGCGCCATCGCTTCAAGCGTAAATACCGCCGCATGCCGCGCGTCGGCAGAGCCTGTACGTGCGGCCACGTCCATCAGTAGGTCCAGCGCCGCCGGGTGCGGGAACTTGGGTGCTGTACCGAAGCCGCCATGCTCCCTATCAAGCGAGCCGATCGCACTGCCGACCAGCGCGTCCACGATTTCAGGACCCAGCGAGCCGGAACGCCCGGAAAAGCTTTCGCCATGATCGATTGCCGCAAGCACCTGCGAGGCTGTTGCGTCGAGCTCCTTGCGCCGCTCTTTCCACACACCGGCCATGGTTTCCAGTACGCGCTTGAAGCCGGGCCTTCCATAGCGGTCGTCGGGTGGGAAGTACGTGCCGCCGAAGAACGGGCGTCCGTCTGAAGTAAGAATGGCTGTCAACGGCCAGCCGCCCTGCCCAGCCATGGTCTGCACGGCTGCCTGGTAGCGCGCATCCACATCGGGGCGCTCATCCCGGTCAACCTTTACCGCGATGAAATACCGGTTGACGACCTCGGCTAGTGCAGGATTCTCGTACGATTCGCGGTCCATGACATGGCACCAGTGACACCATACTGCGCCGATGTCGAGCAAAATCGGCTTGTCTTGCCGCTTGGCCAATGCAAATGCTTCCGGCCCCCACTCGTGCCACTGGATAGGCTGGTGCATGGCGGAGCGCAGGTATGCAGAGGCGGCGGAGCTAAGGGTGTTGGCGGCGTGCATCGGGGCGTGGCTCATAGACTGCTTCAAGTGTATCGGGTACAGGCTGTGCCACCTTTGTAACTGTTTCTCTGCTTACCCTGGGTCTAGCTTCTAAGGAGACTAAACCTGCTTCTACTGCAAAAATCGGCAAGTAGCCATAGAAGACATGCATTTGCCTACAAACGAGTCGAAAAGAGCCGAGCCTTGCCCCTTGTTACTCATTGGGTTACTCACTGTCCTATTTCAAGACAACACAGAAGTAACATAGCGCTAACAAGCAGAAGTGCGTATATTTTGCTAAGTTTGACGCATAGTTCAAAGATAAATGCGTCTGCCGTACCGCTTCAAATTTCCTCTTCTGATAGGACCTGAGTGCCCACGTCTCACTTGCAAGACAAACCGGTGTACTTGCTCTCCACATGCTGCCTTGTATCGATGAGAGATTGTCATTCCGGTTGCCTACTGTTGATACAAACGATGGATCCACGTACATGATGAGGCCCGCGTACCCGCGCATCGCATCCCTTGACGGCATAAGAGCCTTCGCAGTGGGTACAGTCATCACCTGTCATCTTGCGCAGCGCTTTCCATTGCAAGCCGCGGTTCTGCCACCGATCGATGGCGTCCAGATCTTCTTTGTGCTAAGTGGCTTCCTTATCACGCTCCTGCTGCTGCGGGAACAGACGGAAACCGGGGAGATCGATCTCCCCTCATTCTATAAGCGGCGCATCTTGCGTATCCTGCCGCCGTTTTACATCTATCTTGCGTTTGTGGGGCTTCTCTGCGTTTGCACAGCCCAGGCGATTCCATGGAGGTTGTTGCTCAGTGCGGGGTTGTTTGTAAGCAATGTCGATCCACACGCCGGTTCCTTGTTCACCAATCATGTATGGTCGCTTGCCGTGGAGGAACAGTTTTACCTGCTTTGGCCGCTGCTGCTGATTCTGTTGCTACGTAACGGTGGACGCCGTCGGGCCTCACAGGCTGCAGTGGGGTTGATACTGCTAAGCCCGGTATTGCGGGTCGCGTTCACACTGCTACCCATGGGTGCGCTATCGCACCATCAGGCTGTGCTGCTGCCTACCCGCATGGATAGTCTTTTTTCAGGCTGCCTGTTTGCGCTGCTGATTGAAAATAAACGCTTTGAACGGCTATACGGCCTCATCAGCAGGTACTGGTGGTTGTCACCCCTGTTTCTACTGCTGGTGTCCCCGTTCCTGCGGCTGGGGCTGGGCAATGCTTACACTTTCACGTTCGGCTACACACTAGAATCGCTGGCAGCTGCATACTTCATCCTGTGGGCCACAAGGAACCCCATGGCAGTCGTGGGCCGCGTGCTGAACTGGAAGCCGCTTGTATTTGTAGGCTTGGCCTCCTACAGCATTTACCTGTACCAGATGCCCTTGATACAGGCGGGTAGCGGTATAACCTGGGACAGCAATCCAGAGCGCATCGTATTTGCAGTTTTTGTAGCTGGATTACTGTCCTTCTACCTTGTTGAGCAGCCCATAGCTCAGCTGCGTAAGAAGCTGGTGGAGCGAAGCGCAAAGCACACCAAACCGGATGTTTCACCTTTGAAGAAAAGTGTGAAGCCTGTCCATGCGGCGTAGAAGTACTCGAGCAGCTTACCGGCTGCCCAGCTTTGCTCCATCAGGCTCTAGTTAGACGTTTGAAAACGAAACCGTTAGGCCCCTATCCGGGTTGTGCGGAACATACGCCAAGACCTACGTAGACGAAATTATGCAGGCTTACAACCGCAACTGACAGCGACATCATGGTTCCATCGGAAGCTGAAGCATATGCAGTGGAATTGATTGCCTCGACGGACGATACGTGATCGATTGGAGTTGCGTTCAGGTGAGGTGGCATCTTCAGTCTTGCCGTCGGTAGTTGCTTTGTACTGAGAGGTGATGTGGCCATCTCTATGGATGGCCACATCGGCGTAAGCCGATCCAGGATCAAGGCTTTGGCGAAAAATCAATACGGCTTTCTCATTCGCAATCGCCGCACCCGCAGGAAAGTGAATGTCTGCCGTGAGGCTCATATCGCCGGACATACGCACCCAGCTAAAGTGGAATTGGTCCGCCGAGCCCCACATGTCGCTGCCGCCGCCGGTCACGCGGTATGTGTCGGTAGCTGCGTTATAGATCGTGGAACCGGGTTTTATTATGCCGACATCCGTCGAACCCTGAAACATGCCCTGCCCCGGCATGCCGGCGACAAGAAGGCTGGGAAAGAGCAAGGCTGCTGCCGGCAGGGTGCATAAGAAGCGCGGTAAGTTCAACATGAAGCCGTGACTATAGCGAATCGGACAGGCATTGCGCGACCGTTGAGCAGACATTGAATCCATACCTGCTGCGGCAGCTTCTGTTTTCCTGACCGAGGCGTCTCTTGCGGCGGTAACTGCGTCTAGTGAGCTGAAGGAAACTGGGGACTATGGCATACCAAGGCACCACTACGGCGGCAGTGGGAGAGTCCGCACATGCCGCGACACTTGAGCGCATTCGGAACTGCGAGGCAAACATCGGCATTGTCGGCATGGGTTATGTCGGGCTGCCGCTTGCACTTCTCTTCTCAGAGCAGCAGTTTCCTGTGACCGGTTTCGACGTCGACCCGGTAAAAGTTGACACTCTCAATGCCGCCGGGTCCTATATCGTCCGTATTCCAGGCACGGAAATTGCGGCGGCACAGCACGCCGGCTTTCATGCGACAGGAGATTTTACGGCGGTGCAGGCCATGGATGTTGTCATCATCTGTGTGCCGACACCTTTGTCGGAACACCATGAGCCGGATTTAAGCTACATCGAGCAGACCGCTCGCTCGCTGGCACCGCATCTGCGCGTCGGGCAGTTGATCGTGCTTGAAAGCACAACCTACCCGGGAACCACCGAGGAGGTGCTGATCCCACTGCTGGAAGCAGGTGCGCCTAGCGGCCTAAAGGCCGCGCGCGAAAACGAGAACGGCTTCTACGTGGCGTTTTCGCCGGAGCGCGAGGACCCAGGCAATGACACGGTGGCTCGCCGCGATATCCCAAAAGTGATCGGTGCCTACGGCAAGCCTGCCGGCGAGTTGGCAGCGGCCCTATATGGAACCATCTTCAATCAGACTGTGCCGGTCTCTTCGCCGGCGGCTGCCGAAATGACCAAGCTGCTTGAAAACATCTATCGCTGTGTCAACATCGCGCTTGTGAATGAACTGAAACAACTGTGCCAACGCATGGGCATCGACATCTTTGAGGTCATTGAGGCAGCCAAGACCAAACCCTTTGGCTTTCAGGCGTTTTATCCCGGTCCGGGACTGGGCGGCCATTGCATTCCGATCGACCCCTTCTATCTTTCGTGGAAGGCAAAGCAATTTGGGTTCCGCACCAGGTTCATCGAGCTAGCCGGCGAAGTGAATGAAGCGATGCCTTATTACGTGATTGATCAGACCATGGAGGCGCTCAATCAGCGCCGCAAGCCGCTCAGTGGATCGAAGATTTTGGTGCTGGGCTTGTCGTACAAGCGCGACATCGATGACTTGCGCGAGTCGCCTTCATTGCCAATTATTGAGATGCTGCGCGCGCGCGGGGCCGAGGTCGCCTACAACGATCCCTACTTTGCGCACGTGGGCCATGGCCGTCACTATGACCTGAACCTGGACTGCGTGGCGCTGACCGGCCTCGGCGAGTACGACTGCGTGCTGATCGCGACCGACCACTCGGAGTACGACTACGCGCGCATTGTGCACGAGTCACAGCTAGTGATCGATACCCGGAACGCGACCAAGGGTATCGAGAGTAACAAGATCGTGCGCTGCTAGAAGCAGGCTGGGGTAGAGGCTGCGGTAATCTCTTCTTGAGCGCCGGGCGTACCGGCGATGGAGATTGTTTTGGAAGAATTCCCGCGCCTTGCCCGCCTGCCAGCTTACGTCTTCAACATCACCGGCGAGCTGAAAGCTGCTGCGCGTAAACGCGGTGAAGACATCATCGACTTCGGCATGGGAAATCCGGATGGTGCCACACCGAAGCACATCGTCGACAAAATGGTTGAAGCGGCACAGCGTCCGGAGACACATCGCTACTCACTTTCAAAGGGTATTCCGCGCCTGCGCAAAGCCATTGCCAACTGGTACGGCAGGCGCTACAACGTGGACATCGACCCTGCCACGGAGGCGATCGTCACCATTGGCTCCAAGGAAGGTATTGCGCACCTGTGCATGGCGACGCTCGACAAGGGTGACGTCGTGCTGGTGCCGAATCCGAGCTACCCCATCCACATCTATGGGCCGGTCATTGCCGGCGCGAGCATTCGCTCTGTCGCCATCCACGACACAGATACATTTCTTGCCGAGCTCGAACAATCCATCCCGCTGATGTATCCCAAGCCGAAGATGCTGATCCTGAACTTTCCGGCGAACCCGACGACGCAGTGCGTAGACCTGAGCTTCTTTGAGCGCGTGGTCGCGCTGTGTCGCGAGCATGGTATCTACCTGGTACACGATTTGGCCTATGCCGACATTGCATTTGACGGGTACAAGCCGCCCTCCATCCTGCAAGTTCCGGGGGCCAAGGACATCGCGGTTGAATTCTTCACACTCTCGAAGAGCTACAACATGCCGGGTTGGCGTGTGGGCTTCATGGTGGGAAACCCGAAGCTGGTGAACGCGCTGGCACGGCTCAAGAGCTACTGCGACTACGGCACGTTTACACCGCTGCAAATCGCATCCATTCTTGCGCTCGAAGGCCCGCAAGAATGTGTCGGGGAAATCACCTCAATCTACGAGAAACGCCGAAACTGCCTGGTCTCCGGTTTGAATAAGATGGGCTGGCAGGTAGCTTCACCCAAAGCCACGATGTTTGTGTGGGCACCGGTACCGCAGGCGTACCTCAACGGCGAGTACGGGGGTGAAGCTGCGCAGCCGCTTGCGTCACTTGACTTCTCCACGCGCCTGCTGCGAGAGGCGAAAGTCGCAGTATCGCCGGGCATCGGCTTCGGCGAGTACGGTGACCGGCATGTGCGCTTTTCGCTGATTGAGAATGAAGAGCGTACGCGGCAGGCGCTGCGCTGCATGCGGCAGATGTTTGTACGGGATGGTGTAACGGAGTCGGTGCTTTGAAGTTAAACCGCGGGCCGTACCGAACATCAATACATCGTATGCTGATAATTTCTCGGAGTTCAGCTAGAGTGCTATTTCACACTTCTTGCGGCTTGGCGCCTTTAAACACCAGCCAGAGCATAATTGCCACCTCGGCGAACGTGGCAGGCTGAGAGATCGTAAGTACCATGCTCTGATACTGCGGTAAAAGTGTGCCGGTCACGCTCAAGGTAATCCAAGCTAAGCCGCCAAGCGCCAGCCACATGCCCAGAAAGCGCGGTATAAATTTGGATTTATACACAAGCAGAGCCAAAGGAAGGAGCCATACTCCCCATAGGAGCTCAGCTGCAATGTTTTGAGAGTTTCGCAGTTTGATAAACAATATGGCCAGCGCGTCGCGTTGAGGTTTGTCGAACACGGACAAAAAATTCTCACCGCGCACGATCATCAGGGTGGCATAGTCATCCACTACACCAACGAAGTAGATGAGGGCCGGCATCACGCCCCCGAAGATCACCACCAGCACGGCGAGGTTGCGGTCCACTCCCGCGAACAACCGGTAGAAGGCAAGTGTAAGAAAAATCAGCACAACCGCCGCAGCTAATTCGCTAACGATGCCCCAACGGAAAAGCAATTGATGAGCCGCAATATTGTTGATCGTTGCGCTCGTAGTTCCCTGCACGAACAGTTTTGCGGGTATGTACATGAGGCGCAGAGGGCCGAGGATAATAAGTAGCAGGTACCAAAGTCCGGCGACTCTTCCGGGATTGTCGGTTAGGCGCATGTTCCTTATTGAAGATCCTTAATCTCGGCATTTATCTGTAGATACGGTGAGAATTCACTGAATATTCCGTCAAGTAGAAAGCAGATGTTTTACTTTAAGGGTATTTCTCACTTCACGTTAGTGGCAAATGACAATACTTCAGATCGTTAGGCTCTCCGCTAAGTTGAATGCTGATTGTTCCAAGAAGCGCCTTGCCGCACACGTGCGCAAGCAAAGCCTGCTCCTGCCACTGTCGGTCTCCTTGAACGGCTACTTTCACAGAACTAAGCTTCTTGAAACGCAGCACGGGCGATCATGCGGCTGGTAGAAAATCCTTCAACAATCGGTACGATCTTGACCATGCCGCCCCAGCTACGAACTTCGCGCGCACCGACCACAGTGTCCTCCACGTAGTCACCGCCTTTAACGATCACATCCGGCTTTAGCGCGCAGATCAGTGCCAGCGGCGTAGGCTCGCTGAAAACGATTACCGCATCCACAGCGGCAAGCGCGGCCAGCACACGTCCGCGATCACGCTCCGACACCACAGGCCGCGTGGGTCCCTTGAGCTCGCTGACGGAAGCATCGCTGTTGATAGCAACGATGAGGCGGTCGCCCTGCCTGCGAGCGTCCTCCATTAGCGTGATATGGCCCACGTGCAGCAGATCGAAGCAGCCGTTGGTGAAGACGATGCGCTGTCCCTGGGAGCGCCATGCATTGACGCGAGTTTGTAATCGGTCCAGTTGTAAAAGCTTTTCGGAGGCTTGCAGCTCAATCTCCGGCATCAGGTTTGTGATGAGCTCATGACATGTGATGGGCACTGTGCCGACCTTGCTGACAACGATGCCGGCAGTAATATTTGCAAGCGCCACGGCGGCTTCAATCGGCAGGCCGCTTGCAAGCGAAAGAGCAAGCGTTGCAATCACCGTATCGCCCGCGCCGGAAACGTCAAACACCTGCCGTGCGACTGATGGAAATGTGCGCGTCCCCTCCGCGCTGACCAGAGCGATTCCCTTCTCGCTCAGCGTAATTACCAGATATTCGAGGTCAAGCGTGAGCAGCATGGCGGCTGCAGCCGCAAGCAGCGGCCCCGTCTCTCCAGGCGCAATGCCGGTTGCCTCTGAAAACTCCTGTAGATTCGGGCAGATGGTCGTCGCGCCGCGGTAGCGGGTAAAGTCGCGGTGCTTCGGATCTACCAGCACCGGGGCACCGGCTGCGCGAGCTGCGTCAATCACCGTGCGGCAAACTTCCTCTGAGAGCACGCCCTTGGCGTAGTCGGAGAGCACAACGGCACGCACGATCGGCAGAGCCATGCGTACGCTTGCAAGCAAAGCGTCATATGCCTCTTGTAAATAACCCTTTGTGGTCTCTACATCAAGCCGCAAAATTTGCTGCCGGCCGCCCAGGATACGCAGCTTGGACGTGGTGGGAGAGCCCGCAACCGGGGTAAGCTGCGTAGTAACACCTGCTTTGTCGAGGCAAGCTTCCAGGGTGGCACGCTCCTCATCCTGGCCTGCAAAGCCGCAAAGTATAACTTTCGCGCCGAGCCCCGCAATGTTCATCGCTACATTGGCTGCGCCGCCCGGCTGCTCGCTGCGGTGTGCCATGCGCACCACCGGCACCGGTGCCTCGGGCGAAATTCGTTCCACATCGCCCCAGATGTAGCGATCCAGCATGACATCGCCGACCACCAGGACGCACGTTTCGCGCCAGTCGCCTTCAATGCGCGACACGATCGCATGCAAGTCATCCATCATGGCTGCCTTTCACGCTATCTCGCCGGCAATAGGCCAGCTCTACCCAGTCGCACAGCATGTGGCCTTGCTGCACACGGACCGTTTCGCGTGTGGAGACGCAGATTACCGCGTCCGCAATGCCGGCTATTCTGCCGCCCTCACCGGTCATCGCCACGGTAAATGCGCCGCATTCCTTCGCAACCTTCATTGCTTCCACCACATTGGCGCTGTTACTGGAGGTGGAAATGCTGACGATGATGTCACCCTTTTCGCAAAGCGCTTCTACCTGCCGATTGAACACCTGGTCAAAATCGTAGTCGTTGCCGATACTGGTCAGCACAGAAGTGTCTGTAGTGAGTGCGATGGAAGCCAGTGCTTTGCGCTCGCGCCGGAAGCGCCCTACAAATTCGGCCGCAAAGTGCTGTGCGTCGACAGCCGAGCCTCCATTGCCGCACCATAAAATCTTGCTGCCGTTATAGATTGTTTCGGCAAACTTGCTGGCGATCGCTTCCAGCTGCGGCTGCTGCCCGCGAAGTGCCTCGATGACCTTCAGGTGCTCTTCAAAAGCGCGTGTAAATACCGCTTCCCCGGTCAATTCCGTCATCATACGTTTCTCGCGGTTCTCAGACCTTCGCTATGATACCCCGTGTGGACAACGCTCAAAGCTACGCAGCGGTACGAACTGTATTTCTCGACAGGGACGGCGTATTGAACCGTAAAGCGCCGGAAGGCGAGTATGTATCGCGTTGGGATCTATTCCACCCGCTGCCGGGCGCGATCCAGGCAGTACGGCGATTGAACGAGGCGCGCCTGCCTGTATATATAGTGACCAATCAGCGCGGTGTGGCGCTTGGGTTGTACACCATGGACGATGTGAACCGGTTGCATATGCGATTGCAGGAGGAGATGCGCTCGCATGGCGCGCACGTGGACGGCATCTTTGTGTGTCCGCATGATAAAGGCGTGTGTGGCTGTCGCAAGCCGAGGCCGGGATTGTTCGAGCAGGCACAGGCGCTGCACCCGGAGGTTGACTTCAAGCTGAGCGTGATGGTGGGCGACACGCTCTCCGATATGGAAGCCGGGATACGCCTCGGCATGCGTACCATCTTCATTGATGACGAACCGGAGCGGCAAAAAGCCGGTGCGGAGGCAGCGCGGGGAATGGCTGGAGCGGTGTGCGGGTCGTTGATAGAAGCGGTTGCAGTGCTTGTATAAGTACTTTGCGCCGGAATTGAGTGATGCGCCCGTATAAAGATTATGGTTGACTGAAAGCAGCCTGGAGGCAAGCTTATGCCTGAAGTTGAAGAACCTATCGCGCAAGCACCTCACGGAAACCCTTTCCTTCAAGGTAATTTCGCTCCCGTTCAGGTCGAGACCACCGCGTTTGACCTACCTGTGAAAGGCCGCATTCCAGAGGAACTGGAAGGTCGGCTGCTCCGTATCGGACCCAACCCGGTGAGCGTGCCGAACGAGGCTGCCTACCACTGGTTCATGGGTTCAGGCATGGCGCACGGACTGCGTTTACGCGGAGGCAAGGCGGAATGGTACCGGAATCGCTTCGTTATTTCTGAAAGTATTGCCGGGGCATTGGGACATCCCGGCCTGCCTGGCCCCCACAACGGGGATCGCGACAATATGGCGAATACCAACATCCTGGACTTGGGCGGGCGTACCTACGCCATTGTCGAAGCTGGCAGCCTGCCGGTGGAGTTGACCTACACACTTGAGAGCGCTGCCCGCTCCAGCCTGGGCGGTACGCTGAGCCATGGTTTCTCAGCACATCCCAAATACGATCCGGTGAGCGGTATCTTCCATGTGATGACTTACCAGCCGGGCTTGCAGGCATTAAGCTACCTGGTCGTGGATGGGAATGGCCGTTCCCGCACCGTTGCAGAAATTGCCGCGCCGCACTGTCCTATGGTGCATGACATGGCTTTTACTGCCACCCGCGCGATCGTGCTGGACCTTCCCGTCACCTTCGATCCCGTAAACCCCGGCTTTCGCTTTTCCTGGAATGAGCATAGAACGCCGCGCATCGGACTTGTACCGCGGAACGGCGACCTTGCGGGTCTACGCTGGATTGAAGCACCGTCCTGCTTTGTGTTCCACGTTATGAACGCTTTTGACGACGGTGACACAGTAGTGATGGATGTGGTCCGCCACCCGCGCACCTTCGACAAGAAGCAGAAAGGGCCAAGTCAGGGCGACCCGAAGCTCGTCCGCTGGCGGCTTGATCTTGGGACGGGCACCTTGCAAGAGGCGGTGCTTGAGGAACGAGGCTGCGAGTTTCCACGCTTCAACAACGCCTTCGGCGGCAGGGAGTATCGCTATGGCTACACCACTGCCGTGGGCGACAGTGCGCGTGTGGGCCCTGCGTACAAGCACGACATGACCACCGGGCAAACCGAGACGCACGATTACGGCGCAGGGTGCATGACGCTGGAACCTGTGTTTGTTGCGCGTCAGGGAGCGACAGCCGAGGACGACGGGTGGATTTTGTCGTATGTCTATAACGGTGAGCGCAATGCTTCGGACGTCGTGATCTTGAACGCTCAGGGCTTCTCCGATATGCCTCTAGCGACGATCTCGCTGCCGGTACGGGTACCGTTCGGATTCCATGGGAATTGGGTGCCGGACCGGGTTTGATGCGGTCACACGTAAAATTAAAATCAGTTGTTAACTTTATTTAAAGTAGAGAATGTTTCGATTGATCATACTTTGGGAGACCACAAGAGCGGCAGTTTTGACCTGGACTCATATGCTCACTACATGAAGGGCATTTAAGCCAAAATGTTAAATAAAGGTATAAGCCGCAATCGCAATCGACCAGGCTAAGCAAAGCTATAAAGGACCGGCAACATACCAGCTGCGAAAGGTTGGAAAGTATCGATTGGTTATAAGTACATTCATTCCGAAAGAGGCAAGAGCGGCAATTTTGTACTACTTCATTGGAAATGAACGCCTCTTTGCGAGAGATGCTATCTCTGGTACGTCATCAAGGCTTGTTATTGCCCTTCCACTTTCTGTTATGTATACCTTTGGTAAAGGTGGATTGAACTACGACATGATCGCCTCGTTTTCAAGTCTATATAAAATTAGCATGCAGCCAGCGTTACAAATGTCTCCCGCACGCCTTTCTCCAACGCAGTGAATTTGAGATCGCAATCGGTTTCGCGCAGTGTGTGCAAGTCAGCCTCAGTAAAGTGCTGATACCGCGCGTCTAAGTCCTGCGGAAAAGGGATGTACTCGACAGGAACTGAGCCATGGACTTGCATAAGTGCCTGAGCCACTTCATTGAACGTGCGGGACGCGCCGGAGCCGGCATTGACGATGGCGTGGTACTGCTTACGCTCACCCGGTGGCACGCCGACACCGGCAAAGAAGAGGTTCAGTCGACATAGGTCGCGCACATAGACAAAGTCGCGGCGCTGCTCGCCGTCTGCATAGCCGCCAGAGCCTGAGAACAGGCGCGCTTTGCCGGTTTCAAGCATTTGTTTTGAAAAGTGATGGATTACGGAAGCCATGCGACCTTTATGCTGCTCGCGCGGGCCGTAGACATTGAAGTAACGCAGCCCGACCACGGTGGTAGGTACAGCACCCTTTTGGAATAAATCGCGGACATAGCGGTCGAAGACCAGCTTCGAGAAACCGTATACGTTCAGCGGTCTTTCATTGTCGTGCGTCGGGGAAAACTTGCCCGGTCCGCTGAGACCGTAAACCGCAGCGGTCGAGGCATACACCAGCGGCGCATTCATGGCTATGGTGTACCGCAACAATTCTTTAGAATATGTGAAGTTGTTGTCCATCATGTACACGCCGTCATCGACCAGCGTGTTAGAGCAGGCACCCTGGTGGAAGACTGCTTTGACACGAGCTAGCCCAAGCGAGCCGGCGGCTAGCGCGCGGCGGAACTCGTGCTTGTCCATGTAGTCGACGAACTTGGCACCATGCAGGTTGAGTAATTTACGCGGGTCGGCAAGGTTGTCGACAACGAGGATGTCGGTGATACCCTTGCCATTCAACTCATGGACAAGATTGCTGCCGATAAAACCGGCTCCCCCTGTAACGATGTACATGATGAAGTCCTTTTTGAGTAGTGCTTCATGCGGCATAAACCTGCAATGCGCTTACGTCGTTTTTGCCGCTAAAACCTGCTCATATAGGGCATACACCTGGTCCATGGAACGCCTGACCGTAAAGGTTGCCGCATGGGCGAGCCCTTCTCGGCGCAGCTGTTCAAATTGGGGGAGCGCCTGAAGGATTGCCGCAGAGGCGGCTTGGTAGTTAGAGGGCTCAATTAGGATGGCCGCGCGTCCACCTACCTCGGTCATAGGTGGACGGTTGGTAGTAGCCACAACGCAGCCGGAGGCTTGAGCTTCCAGAATTGGCCAGCCGAAGCCTTCCTCCAACGAGGGATATAGAAACAAGAAGGCACCGCTGTAGAGGGCGCGCAATTCTTCATTAGTAACTTGGCCGCAGTTCACAATATCTGACGCATGGCCGCTGGTCGTTACTGCTTCAGTTAGCTCCCTATCCCACGGCTTACCGCAGAGCAGCAATTTGCTCCGGATGAATCGGGGATCGCGTTTCAGTTCTATAAAAATAGTAACTACGGCCCGCCGATTTTTGTACCAGGAGTTGCTGCCGACGTGAAGTATGTATTGCGACATGGGCTCTAGGCTGCGTGCGGCTAAAAGTGCCTCTGTTTCCGCTTTGTCTACCGGGTGATATGGCCAGTTGAGCGGGTTGTACACGAGCGTGAGCAGGGGCGGACGGCTGCCGCACAACTCTTTGACGTCTTCCATAGTCTTTTGGGAAACGCAAAGAAGGTACTGCGCGTGTTTGAGCCCATTGGCAATCCAGAGCTGCAGCCATCGGCCGGTAAGCCCCACGTGAACCTGAGGAAAACGACCCTGTGCGGCAAATACGGCCAGTAGGTCATGACAGGTGAGAACGCAGGGTTTGGTGCCTACACAGGATGCATACATGGAGTTTGAATGATCGCAGATATGAACAATATCGGTATTCCGGGCATATCTTCTTAGAAATACAGGAGCCAACAAGTACTTATCTATATATGCGGCCCACTTGCCCAAGGAACCTCGGCGACCCGTAAGCCGAGTAACAATGGCAGGTGGGTAGACGATCAAAACATTAACATTCCTTGCCTGAAGCTCGCTAAACAGGAGGCGAGCATACCGTAGCATGCTTTCCTGCTCATCGGGTAAGTAGTTCGAGATAAGAAGAACTTTCATCGATATGGAAATTGCGTTCCCCAAAGGTTAGCAAGGCAAGTTTTACAATGAAACATGCCCCGCGTCCGGTGAGGAATAGTCCTTTCATACTTCGAAGACAAGGCTAATCCTATGAAATTGCCACCTTCAGGCGTGCTTGCTAGAGCCCTACTGGAGCGAACATCTGACTTTCAATCCATGCATAGGTTCTCGCCATACCATCACGTAGTTTGATGGAGGGTTCCCAGCCAAGGTACTGCTGGATCAGCGTATTATCAGAGTTACGCCCGTTGACGCCTTTAGGTGCTCCCAGGTTGTAGTGGCGCTTGAGCTTAATGCCTGCAATATCTTCCACGATGTCTACCAGCTGGTTGATAGTGACTAACTCACTTGAGCCAAGATTGATAGGCTCTTTGATATCGCTCTCAAGGATGTCGCGCGTACCCTTGGTGCAGTCGTCGATATACATGAATGAGCGTGTCTGGTGACCATCACCCCAAATCTCAATCTCGTGCTTGCCGCTCTGCTTGGCTTCGATCACTTTGCGGCACATGGCTGCTGGCGCCTTTTCTCGACCGCCCTCATAGGTACCCAATGGTCCATATACATTGTGGTATCGAGCTACGCGAGTCGTCAAACCGAAGTCTTCCTCAAAGTGGCGACACATACGCTCGGAGAACAGCTTTTCCCAGCCATAGCCATCCTCCGGCAATGCCGGATATGCGTCTTCTTCCTTCAGCGCCACTACATCTGGGTTAGTCTGCTTGTCCCCGTTGTACACGCAGGCGGATGAGGAAAAGAAAAAGCGCTCTACGCCTGCTTCCCGTGCCGCCATCAGCATGTGCGTGTTGGTCAACACACTCAGCATACACAAAGCTTTATTATTTTCAATAAAGCCCATGCCACCCATATCGGCAGCCAGCTGAAAAATAACATCCGTACCATCGGCAGTGGTCTGGCAGTTAACGCGGTTTCGCAAGTCGAGTGACAAATTTTCAACTTCTTTTGAGCTCTGGTACCACTCGTTCAAAGGCTTTACATCGACAGCACGAACCACGTTCACACCTTGGTCGAGTAAACCCTTGACTAGATGGCCACCGATGAATCCTCCCGCGCCACATACCACTACTCTTTCTCGATTTAACTTCATTTGCTACACCCCTACCTATATCTATATTTTCTGACAAGCAAGCTGGCTATACCTGGTCGACCTGTAATGCCTGTTTTTGACTTTAAATGTTTAATTTAGTATTCCTACAGCCTGTCGCTACGTCAAGCATGAAGAAACCCTCTATGACACGTTCGTAAGCAGAAAGGCGCAAACATTAGCCCAGATGGACAGCTTCGGCAAGAGCGTCTGCCCGTTTTTGAGCTCTCCTGTTTGCCGGCGCATCCTGGCGGCCTACGCTGAGGTAGGTGAAACCGCTTGCTGCCAGATGCTCGGGATCGTAAAGGTTACGGCCATCAAGGATGATCGGGTAGCGTAAGCTTGCATGCAACTGGTCGAGGTCGAGCTCAGCAAACTCTTGCCAGTCAGTCAAAATGAGCAAGGCATCTTTATCACGCGCAGCTGCATAGGCGTCTTCGACATAATGCATGCAGCTCGATGGAGGCAATACCTCAGCAGTACGCTCCATAGCAGCGGGATCAAAAGCATCAATGGAGCAGCCTTCCCGGAGAAGCATTTCCACAATTTCAATGGCCGGTGAATCGCGAATGTCGTCTGTACCACCCTTAAAAGCCAGGCCAAGCACGCCGAGCTTTTTACCCCGGAAAGTCCAAAGTGCGGAACGCACTTTTTGAAAGAAACGCCGCTTTTGTTCGGCATTGATCTTTTCCACTTCAGTCAGCAAGCCGAACGGAATACCGCATTGCTCGGCAACATAGCGGAACGCCGCAACATCTTTCGGAAAGCAGGAGCCCCCATAACCAATCCCTGCCTGGAGAAATTTCGAGCCGATACGCGCATCCATACCGATGCCGTGCGCGACCTGCTTTACGTCTGCACCGACAGCTTCGCAGATGTTTGCCACCACATTGATAAAGGAGATTTTGACAGCCAGGAATGCGTTTGAGGCGTGCTTGATGAGCTCCGCAGCTTTCGTAGAAACATGCACGATCGGCGGTAGCGCATGGACATTGCAGATGCCCGGAATACTATTCGCTGAGGTATAGTAAGACCCGCCGGTCAACGGCTCGTAGATCGCGCTCATCAGCGCAGCTGCACGGGGCGAATCGGTACCGACCACAATACGGTCTGTATGAAGAAAGTCTTCTACGGCTGTGCCCTCGCGTAAAAACTCGGGGTTAGAAGCAACGTCGAATAACTCGTGCGGAACACCATTGCGTTCAAAAACGCGCCGAATCCATTCATTTGTGTAGACAGGTACCGTACTCTTTTCAACAATAACCTTGTAGCTATCAATGGAGCGCGCGATTTCGCTTGCCACAGCGTCGACATACGACAAATCAGCCGAACCCGTACCGCTCTGCGGCGTACCGACAGCAATGAAGATTGCATCGGCCTTGCGTGTCGCTTCCCCAAGATCCGAGGTAAAGGTGATGGAGTTTGCTCTATGCCTGTCTAGCAGCTCCTTTAAGTGCTCCTCATGAATGGGAACTCCACCTGCGCGGAGCATGGCCACCTTGTTCTCGTCATTGTCAACGCAAATTACCTTGTGCCCTATCTCTGCAAAACATGCTGCTGCTACAAGTCCGACATACCCTGATCCTACAACCGCGATGCTGATAGAAGTCTTCATACTTGTTTCGGCTCCTTGAATTTAAGTACCAAGTCCGGTTCTAGCGAATTGTAGGCTGTCCTAAAAGCGTCTGGCCTACAGTATTGTTTTCCAAAGTGACACTTGAAGGTCTACGACGATGTTCTGCTCTGCGTTGATAATCTCTTCGATCTTGTTCCCGAAGGCTTGACGATTGGCTAATGTTTAGACCTGCGTGCATTCTTGCTTGTTGGGCGCGTCGTTCATACCGCGCAAAGGAGCCAAGAGGTGCCGCAGACACCATTCTATGCAGGTCAGGGTGAAGTCCTGCCTGGATACCATACACAGTGCCATCGCTTACAGGTGCAAACGGAGAACTCTCCAAGTTTCGTAACTGTTGGAAGGGCGAAGCTGAGAGTGAGCCTTCAGGCGGCAGACCCGCCAATCCCTTTGTTGAATCAGGAAAGCCTCCCGAAGGAACACCATATTCCGGTGCAGAACCTATAACGAACCCAGGCCTGGTTTGTACAACGTTTTGGGAAGTCTGCCCATCGTCGTACTGGTAGCTCGGTTCTGGCGCGAAGTCTATAGCGTATTCGTTTCCGACGACGCTTGACGGAGAAGGTATATCACCAGTTATTTGCAGATCCGCATTATATCCGGATGTTGAATTGCTTAAAACAGGATCTGTTGCGTTGTATGTCGATGTTGCGTCCGGGCCATTTGTAGAAATAAGATTTTGAGTTAGACCGATTCCCGTAGTGGTACGTGGCTGGGCAATACCGTTGCCGGAAAAAGCAGGTGCTGCGGCGATATTTGTTGTTGTAGCATTTGAAAAAGCAGCGCGTGCATTAATGCCACCTGTAAAAGCAGCTTGCATAGATTGCGTGCCGAAGTTTGCAGCAGACATCCTTCGGCTGTTGGCCGCTGCTTCTACGCCTGCGCTTCCGCCTGGCGTAAATGTGTGGTTAGCTCTACCTCCAAGAAAAGAATTGCCAGCTCCCACCGCTTGCTGTGCATCGGTGAGCACCTCATGACTTGATGCTGTTTGCGGTGTTGAGTTCACTGTAAACAGGTCCACAGGAGAAAGTGCCGAGCTGAGCAACTGAGAGTGTGTCGCATCATTTACATCGGCGCGTATACTATCACTGGTTAGGTTTGCAGAAGATGGATCAATAGCTCCATTGAAGCCTGCCGTTTGACTGCTTTGCGAAATTGAATCACTCAACCCGGACGAAAGTCCTGAGGACAGAGAACCCTGAGCATGCAATCGTAAGCAGGAAGATACCAGTAAGAAAGCAAGAAGCTCTATCCGGGACCTGCATGGAATTGTTTTCATCATAAACCCACATTCTTTATTTTGAACTCCGGCAAAGCCATGACAAACCACACGAAAAAGCCGAAAAGGAGTCCGTTCCTAATAATAAGAAAGTATGCCGTCGAAGTAATTTCCGGCTCTAAAAGTGTGGAACAGGAACCCAGAATAATAAAACACGAAACAAAAACAGGCAGACTTTGAGCTGTCACCTCAAAAAAAACTCGGATCATAATGACGGCAAGCAAGGGATAAGTAAGAACCCCCCATATTCCAAAATCAATGGCTCCTACTGTCAATATTGAATTTGCTTCATCGATATAGTTTGATCCGAACAACTGATTCGCATAACCCTCTTCTTGAAAAAGGACATCTTTAGAAGGAAAGAATATGGAGGGAAGTGCCAGCTGAAATTGCCCTGATAAATCCGTACCGTGGCCCGTTTCCATCGTCGCCGCATAAGCCTCGACCTGTGACAGGAAGCCAAGTATAAAAGTTCGCTTCTGTACATTATTTGCAAGCTGCTCTTTTATATCGGAGTAGCTTTTTTCCTCTGCGAGCTTTATGGCTGCACCTATCCTCTGCAATAGAGTGAGACGAACCTGTCCGTAACCAGCGATGCGAAGATAGAAAAAGCCGATTGTCGCTGTATAAAGAAGACCTGCCAACACCGCCAGAACAATGATTTTCTTTAAGGGAGACCAAGGAATTTGATAACGTCCTAGACGCAACCCAATAAAAGCAAGAACGATTGCATAAATCAAAATGCGGCGACCAAGAGGAAAAATCATTACAAAAAGCGCTATGGATAGAACACTAGCGTATACGCGGCCAAAACGATTCTTGAGGTTTAGCGAAATACATACGGATAAAGCCAGCAATGGGCCGGAAAGCCACGCTGATAAACTGCCTAGAACGCTAATACGGCCATAATCGTCAGGTCCTTGAGCTGCTGCTTCCCCCATGAAACCTGTAGACCCATGAGCAAATGATGCAGCCAGGGCTGCTGTCCCAAGTGTCAGCAACACGAGGGAACGATTGTTAAACTTCAGTTCGAAGTCTTCTCCAAAAAGAGGCTTTTCAAAGAGCTCTCCTAGACCGAGAAGAAGAGCGCATGAAACCAGAACAGAAGCAATTCCGTACGCCAGGGACTGAGTATCAATGCCTAAAAAATCGCCTAGCGTTTCGTCGCTTCGCGGCAATGTAAACCAAGTATTAGCACTACCCAAACCATACGCAAGAGCAAGAGTGATCGCCAGCAAAGTGGAAACACGCAGAGGAGCACGCCGACCGAGAAGGTCAAATAGTAGATATAGAGAAATGCCACTAAGAACGATAGCTCCGACGATCAGGGACAGATCTGTACCAAAGGTCCAGCAAAAAAGAGCGCCCGCGAAGAGTATGCTGGGCATGATAAGTAGGTAGCTTCGCCGCAGAGGTACAAATAATGATCCAAGACGCCGCGGCTTCGAATCTTGAACAAGAAATCGGCTCCCTTGCTGCACCAGTGTGAGGGTTTGTATCATGCTCTATCTCGGGTCCTAACCAACACTGTATATGCCGGTAGTGGTTAACTAATGAACATAAAGTGCTTCGCTACCGGCAATACCAAATAAAGCTTCAAGACCCCGGTAGAGAAACGTTTTTCCAATGCTTGAAGGAACGTAGAGAATATCGCCGTCAGAAACCAAAATGTCAGCCTGCTTACCAAGAAAAATGTGTTTCAGATCGAGGTCAACCTGTTCACGCCCAGCTGGAAGTTTCCGTACAAGTTTAGTTTGCGACAGAGCAGCTGTTTTGTTCATACCTCCGGCAAGAGAAAGAGCTTCGATGATGCTCAGCCGTTCATTGTTGTCCACTAGGATACCCCCGGGCCGTAGCACATCACCAATGATGTAGATCACACCGGCCTTGGCGACAACAACTGTATCTCCAGGGAGAATAACTGGATTCTGTTGTGCATGCAGTGAGGCTGGGGTGGGTTGTAGAGCAACCTGTACCGGATGATTGCTGTCGTTGCGATGGACAATGGAAACTAGCCGGCCTGCTGTTGAGCTGACGCCACCAGCCAGTGAAAGCATGTCGAGCAAGTGGCGTGAGCCAAGTGTCGGATACACACCTGGAGAGCGCACTTCACCTAAAACTGAAGCACCTTGGGAAGCAAACTCGGTCTCAGAAACTGTCACATGGGGGTTGAGCAACAATCCCCTTGAGCGGTAGGCATCCTCTAATGCAGCCGATGCCTGCTGGGAATTGAAACCGGCAACGTGCACTGCGCCCAGCACTGGCAGGCTTGCATCACCATCCTGGTTGACGCGGACAGACGTGCTCAGCTCGGGCGTCTCAAATACAACAACATTCAGCAAATCACCGGGCCCAATTAGAATAGCCGGGGCCTCATCAACTTGCGGAACTGTTACCGTTAGAGAGAGATTCGGCTGTGTGCCCGTTGCTGCTACAGGCACTTGGCCCGGAGCGCTCAAAGCGCCGAAAAAGATTGGAAGACATAGCATTGCAATCCGAAAAGTTTTACTGTTCAGCATCCATGCCTCCGCCATATCCAGCACCATAGGTTGAGTTGTAGCTGTAGTTGTAGCGTTTGGAGTAGGTGTAGTAATTTTCGAGTCGTAGATCCACATCATTCACAATAATGCCTTGCACTCGGGCGTTTACGCGCCGCATCTGTTCGCGGACACGGAGCAAGGCTTTTTTACGAGTTACTCCAGAGCGAACCAGGATAAAACAGCCGTCTACCTGGGGTGCCAGACTTAAGGTATCTGCTACAGCCAGAACCGGCGAAGTATCCAAAATGATGTGATCGTATTCCTCGCGCCAACGCCGCAGCAGCTCTTCCATAGAACGGGATGCAAGTGCCTCGCCCGGGTTTACCGTTACTGGGCCACGCGTCACCAGGGTCAGATTCTGCAGGTCAGGCAGCGGAGTTTCATAGCTGCTGCTTTCGTTTTCCCGCACTAGTAGCGTTGACAAACCGAAGCGGTTGGAGGTGCGGAACTTCATATGCAAAGTGCCTTTACGAAGATCTGTATCAACTAACAGCACACGCGCAGAGCGGCGCGCAAAAGAGATTGCAAGATTGGCCGCGCAGGTGCTCTTACCTTCTGTTGCAAATGAACTGGTCAGCAAAAGCAGCTTCGGTTCACGATCGACTGCTGACAGCAAGATTGAGGAGCGCAGTGTACGAAAACCTTCTGAAACATAGGACTGCGGCTCGGTATAGGAGATTAAATCAGGGGAAACGCGTGCCATACGCTCCCGCTCGGCATCAGCAGCCGGTGTCCCGGCAGCCGCCACAACCTTCTTTTGTGTAGGTTCAAAATGGGGAATCACAGCAAGGGCAGGCAGACCTGTGACTGACTCGGCATCGTCTGAGGTCCGGATTGTGTCGTCGATTACCTCGGCAAACAATGCAAGAGCTAGGCCAAGAACCAGTCCTGCGCCGAGGCCGATGCCGGCATCATTGCGTTTTACTGGGAACACCGGACGTGCGGGAAGCGTAGCACGGTCTACTACGTCAATTTGATTCGCATTCAGTCCGGCAGTAATGCCGGCTTCCTTGAGCCTAGTCTGCAAAGCGTCATACAAGTCGGAGGCCGACTCAGCACCGTGACGCAAAATTTCATACTCGGCAGAAGAGCGATTCTGCTGATATGCCTGCTGCTTGGCCTGATCCAGTTGCCCGCGCATCAGGTTTTCCGTGCTCTGTGCTGTTTTGTATTCGATGTCAAAGCGACGCTGCGTATTCTGCACTTCGCTGTTGATATCGCGTCGAACCTGAACTAGCGAAGACTGGACTTCCCGCAATCGAGGCCACTGCGGCCCAAACTTCGATTGCAGTTGCGCCTGCTGTACGGTAAGTGCGGCTTCCTGCTGCTGGAGCTGCGAAAGGGTGGACGAAGGTGCAACAGAAAGCAGCAGCTCCGGGTTGCCCGTCAACGCCATGCGATAGCGCGCCTCTTTGACCAGGCGATCTGCTTGCGCTTCCGAAAGCTGCTGGTTGGCGGTACGGAGATTTTCAACCGTCAGGTCTTCACCGTTTCCATTCGGGTCCACACCGATCAGGTTATTGTCTTTCTGATACTGCGATAGCTTATTTTGTGCATCGCTGACTTGGTCCTTCAGGTTGTTCAACTGACCTGCCAGGAACTTGGAGATGCGTGTTGTGCCGTCATAGCGTACGTGCAGGCTGCGGTCCACATAGCGGTCCACAATGGCGTTTGCCACGGTAGCTGCTACAGCCGGACTCTGGTTGCGAAAGTGAACTTCTACTAGGTCCGTACCCGGTTTGGTCGCAATCTTTGTCGAGCCTCTGAAGATCGCCAGGATACTTTCGCGCTGATTAGGACTCAGCTTTCCAGTAAACGGCTGACGCACAAACACCTGAGCGAATGGCTCTTTCTTGTACAAATCGAGAGTCTGGATAACGTCAAGCGAAACAGTTTGGCTTTGCATGATGGCAATCTGTGTTGCCGTTTCTATCAAGCTGCCTTCCACTCCACCTGACTGCTGCTGTACTAAGTCTGTGATGCCTATATTGCTTTGCTTGCCGGAATTGATGTCAAGAAGAGCTACTGCCTCGTACTGAGGGATGGTGGTCAATATATAAACCGCGGCAAACGCGAGCCCGACAACAATCCCGGCGAGAATGAGCCACTTCCGCTTGATCAAGATTTTGCGGACGTCGCTTGGCGTGATAATTGCCTGTTCCGGGGCAAGCAGAGGTGCAGCTGCCATCTGCCTTTCGGATTGGATTGCGGGGCCTTCCATCTTAGTGCGCTCCTTGAACGTCAATACCGCTTAGATACATCTGCAAATGAGTGCAGCCTACAAGGCTAATGGCAGGATGTCCAAAACTGCCACTCAATGCAACAGCCTCAAAGTGTGCCTGTTTACATCGCCCTCTTGCGGACCGCGTGGGGTATTGCGCGCGCATCTGCAAAAACCTTAAACGTAGGCTTGCTTGCACAATGCCATGTTTGAGGCTGAAGGGGAAAGAAATTTTTTCATTTTTGGAACGAGAGTCACAACATGTGTACCAAGGTGGAAAAACTGCTGCAGATGCTTCCGCCTTTCGCCATACCGCGCCTAAAGCCTGTTCCTTCTGCAAGCTGAGAACCTGTACAGGGTTAGACGTTCACTCTCGAACAATCTCGACGAACGTAGTCCTGTGAGGCAACTCTATCACTCCCGCTTTTACTGGCCTGAGCCCTGAGTGTAGCCAAGATGCTCCAGGCGGTCAAACATAGCTTAGCCTTTCTAAGCGTCTTGTGCATCCTCAGCAAACGGCCATTTTCCTCGCACCATCCTCGCTTGCGGTAGCTATCTATGAACGGGAAAAGAAGCTATGGCGATTGCCGCCCCCTCGTTTAGCCCGGTACATAGCTGCATCCGCCATGTTCCACAGCATGGCTGCATCCTCACCGTCGTCTGGAAATAACGCAATCCCAATGCTTGCAGTAAGGTGGATCTTTTCGCCCTCAAAAGTATGGGGAGCACTTAAGGTAAACAGCAGGTCATTCGCCACACGTTCCGCGTCAAACATATTACCAATGTCATCCAGGATAATGACGAATTCCTCACCTCCTGTGCGAGCAGCTGTATCTACCGATCGCAAACGCTGGCGCAAGCGGCTCGCAACTTCCTTCAGGCAGCTGTCTCCCGCGGCATGGCCATAGGTGTCATTAACATGCTTGAAGCGATCCAGGTCCATGCAGATAATGGCTATTTTCGTGCCATGGCGCAGAGCAGCGGCTACTGCACTGCGCATGCGGTCATCGAGCAGGAGGCGGTTTGGCAGCTCGGTCAGCGGATCATGGTTCGCCAAGTGGATAAGCTGCTCGTGATCACGCACCTGAGCCGTCACGTCCCTGGCTATTAACAACCGGGCTTCATTGCCGCGGAAGCCAACTCGCTGCAGCGTTACTTCGGCAAAAATTTCTTGTCCTTCCTGCGTTTGCAGCCGTATGGAGCTGGCGCGCACCTCTCTTTCGCCAAGTACGATCCGTTGTGCCTCAATCCCGGCTACGACACCACCTGCTAGCCGCCAGTTCAATTCGACTAGACCTACTGGCGAGGTTTCGGTTTCAGCCACCAGGTCGCTTACGGTAAGCTGCGGCAGCTCCTCCCTGCTCCAGCCGTACTCCCGAACCGCCGCCAGGTTTGCCTCCAGCAAACGCATGGAATCCTTGTCGAAAATCCACATCGGCACCGGATTACCGTCGAATAGATTCCGGTATTGCTCCCGTTCGCTTTCGGCAAGGGTGAGTTCGTCCTCAAACAGGACTACCAGCATGCCGAAAGCAACCACGACTTTAGGTATGTTCCATATTTCAGGGTTGACGTTTACTGTTGGCCAGTGGGAAGCAAACAGTATGCTGACAGGAAACACCAGCGCCCAGGCCAGCAGACCAGCCATGGTTGTTCCCACGCCTGCCGAACGGCGCCGAAAATCATAGGCGAAGAACAACGCGAAAAGAGCAAATAGCTCCATCAGGATGACCGACAGCGCCGAGTCACTGTGACGGCCTAGAAGCTCAAACGCGCTCCATTGCGAGCAGGCAAGAATCAGGAACGTACATGGAACGGCGACAATCAACCGGTTTGGGCTGTACCGCCATAGAAAGACAATGCCTGCTGCCTGGCCCAGCAGATCCAGCGCCAGGTATATACCCAGGGACCGGACTTCCAGGACGATACATGCAGTAAGCGCCAGGATCGGTGCAATCAACCCGGCAGCGACGATGCGGCGCGCTTGACGGGCCTCAATCGCTTTTGCGGAAAGCACAAAACAAACCCCACAAAGCATTAGAGCGCTTACCGCGGCTGTATCAAACAAACGACTCGCCTGCTCAGAGGCAGGCTGCCACAGCAGAATGATGAAGTGGGCAACGGCACAAATCCAGCCGGCAATCCACAGCCGAAGCTGTTCCGAGGGGCGTCTGCGGTAAATCGAGCCGAAGAGAAATACAAAGAAACTTAGAATGACGACGTTGATGAAGAGTGTCTGGCGCATCCGTCCTCGCGGCGCGAGACCCAGCTTTGCAATGGGTATACACGCGTTCGCAAACTGTACAGAACCCTGTTCCGAACCTGTTCAGGTTCCGGTCCGGCAAACTCTCATCCATCTATAACAACCAGAACAAACTTGGTGGGCGGTGAGGGACTTGAACCCCCGACATCCTGCTTGTAAGGCAGGCGCTCTAACCAGCTGAGCTAACCGCCCCTATGAATCCAGCCCGCACTTCGGCTGGCGTTCGGAGTCAGATGCAGTCTAGCAGTCACCTCTATGGAAGTACAGTGTTGCAAGGTTTCTGCGGCTACACTCTACAGATGGTCCGGCTGATCATAAACGCGGATGATTTCGGCTGTACCCCTGGGGTCAACCGCGCCATCCTCATGCTCGGTGCAGCCGGAGCGCTATCGTCCACTACGGCGATGGCAACGCCCGGTGCACACGGCACACCCTTACCACCTGGTGTAGGTATGGGCTGCCATGTGGTTCTCGTAGACGGCCAACCTTGCTCCCTAGCAGCCGCCGTGCCATCATTGCTCGGCAGCACGTCTGGTGACCACTTCAGGCAAAGCTTGGGCCGCTTTGCAGTAGACCTGCTGCGCGGCCACATCCTTGACCGAGAGATCGAAGCGGAAGCCGTCGCGCAGATACGTGCGCTGCAGGCTCGCGGCTTGCAGCTGACCCATGTGGATACGCACAAACATACGCACCTGTTCCCGCGAGTGCTTCGCCCCCTGTTGCGAGCTGCATTGCAATGCGGCATCGGCGCGATCCGCAACCCGTTTGAACCGGCCTGGGCACGCAGCGCAACCGTCTGTGCGCCGCTAGTGCGCCGCGCACAGGTGCGCCTTCTACATAGCTATCGGTCGCAGTTTCTACGGGAGGTAGATCGCGCCGGCATGCGCACTACTGCCGGTGCCCTTGGCGTGCTTGCGACCGGCACCCTCGATGCATCTGCCATTCGCAAGCTTTTACGAGCGATGGAACACCATGCATGCCCGGGCGAATACTACGAGCTGGTATGCCATCCCGGCTTCCACGATGCGGCGCTCAACAAGCAGTCAACCCGCCTACGGGCACAGCGCGAGGTGGAGCGAGCCGCTTTGCTTGCAACCATCCCGGCCTGGGGCGCAGCTAGAGGGAATACAAAGGTCACCTTCGCCGATCTATAAGCAAGATTTCTGGACCCCTAGCCTCTGCAAATGCGTCCTTATAAAGCGCGGACGCGCGAAAGAGTGGACAGATGAAGATCGGCATCACCTGCTATCCCACATATGGCGGCTCGGGCGTTGTGGCAACAGAACTCGGCATCGAGCTTGCCGCTAAAGGGCATGAGGTTCACTTCATCACCTACCGACAGCCCTTCCGGCTTACCGGGCGCGAGCGCGGCATTCTATTCCATGAAGTCGCCGTGCCTACCTATCCGCTCTTCGAGTACCCACCCTACGATCTTGCTCTGGCTACCCGTATGAGCGAGGTAGGCGAGTACTACTCGCTCGACATCCTGCACGTCCACTACGCCATTCCACACTCGGTAAGCGCATTGCTGGCGCGCCAGATGCTAGCTGCGCGCGGGCTCAAGCTGCCGTTTGTGACGACCCTACACGGGACCGACATCACCCTGGTCGGGCAGGATCGGTCGTACTTGCCGGTGACGCGCTTCGCAATTGAAAATAGTGACGGTGTAACGGCCATTTCAGACTACCTGCGCGAAAAAACAGTGCAGGAGTTCGGCATTCAGCGGCCCATTGCCGTGGTGCCGAACTTTGTAAACTGTGACTTGTACATGCCCCTGCCCGCGGCAGACAGAGCCACGGCACGCGCTCGCTACGCACAGCCTGATGAAAAGCTGCTGGTCCACTTATCCAACTTCCGGCCCGTCAAGCGTGTGCAGGATGCGGTGCAGATCTTCGCGCGGATCGCTAGGGAGCTGCCGGCGCATCTGCTGCTAGTAGGCGACGGACCCGAACGCTCAAATGCCGAGTACACCGTACACAGCCTCGGCCTGCAAAACCGTGTGCACTTTCTTGGCAAGCAGGATGAGGTACACCGGCTGCTGCCGCTTGCCGACCTGATGCTGATGCCCAGCGAGCTTGAAGCTTTCGGCTTGGCGGCACTAGAAGCAGCGGCCTGCCGGGTGCCGACTGTATCCACCCGGCAGGGTGGTGTGCCGGAGCTGATCACCGATGGGGTGAACGGGCGACTGCTGCCCGTGGGAGATGTTGAGGGAATGGCTCTCACCGCGATTGAACTGTTACGGGATGCGGCGGCGCTGGACCGCATGGCAGGCGCGGCGCGAAAGGACGCGCAGGATCGGTTTTGCACGACAAGAATTATTCCGCAGTATGAGGCGTTTTACCGCGAGGTGATTGAGGGCGCGGGCTGAGGGCCAGCCTTCCATCACTTCGATTCGGCCGCTGTTCTCAAAGCATCAAGCCAGTGCCGGTGACTTTGCTTCAGCGTGGATGACGAGTAAAGAAGCGTGAGCATGAACCCGTTCATCGACTCCCTGGTAGTAATAAGAGTCTTCCCATCAGGCATCACACACAATTGCCAAACGTGGATAGCATGAGCAGTAGCCACGGTTCCGGTCCAAGCAAAGCGCGTTTCAGGCTCAAGCAATGCAATATGCGAGTGGATCGCACTCCCACCTGTGACCCACGTGAAGTTCGTACCTTCCTGAATCTGATTCGGTGCGTCCGTACTGCTGATATCCTTTTGCCATTGCGGCCAATTATGCACGTTCGTCAGCAACTTCCAAACCTTCTCCGGTGAAGCCGAGATCAAAATTTCAGCAGTGTCTTGAATAGGCGCGTTCTCCTCGATTGCACCCCTGTGCGCCAACTGGTTCTGCTGGTCATTTGAAGCAAACGTCAAAAGAATAGCCATAACAGCCAGAACGGAACCACACATAGTTCACTCCAAAAGCTAGATTGCTTCACTCTGGTACGTATATGCAGAGAGGGAGTGTTCGCCAAGGTGCGGGGACTTGCTGACGATCTTGATTTCCCCGGTACTTATCGCTGGGACGTCCTGTCGATTTCTCGTGAGCTGCGGCTTCCTATTCAATATCAATGTGGCTTCCGAGCAGACCCAGTTGCGGCTTGAGCCTGATGTAAACCAATGGCTGCGTGCATAACGAGAGGAAAGCAGATCCCTTGCTGTGCTCAGAGGGTGCGTGCAAAGTCGAAACAAGGGACTCATGTCATCCTGAGCGAAGTCGAAAGACCTGCTTTTATCTTTGACTTTGCACCGGCATGCAAAGAAGCAGGTCCCTCGACTTCGTTTCACTTCGCGCAGGATGACATGATGTTAGTGGTGATGCTGAAAGACTTTGCACACTCTCAGGACGACACCTCTTCTGCTTTGACAGAAGGGCGCATCACACAAGCACCGCGCTGGGCATCTGCACGGTCACCAGCGTGCCCCTTCCGGGACGGCTAGTGATCTCGAAACCGGCGGCACCGCCATAAAGCACTTCAAGCCGCTCGCGCACATTGCGCATACCGATACCGTTTCCCTCCTGCGTCAGCACCCCTGTCTGTAGTGCGCGATCAGGCGCGATGCCAACCCCGTCATCCTCGACCTCGATGATGAGCTTACCGTCCGCAAGTCGGGATCGCAACGTGATGGTGCCGCCGGAGATGCGCGGTTCCAGGCCATGCTTGATAGAGTTTTCCACCAGGGGCTGTAGCAGCATGCTCGGCACAGGCAGCTCAAGCGTCACAGGATCAATCTCCTTGACAACGCGCAGCTTGTCGGCACCAAAGCGGACGACTTCAATGCCCAGGTAGTCGTCTGTGAAGTTTAGCTCCTCGCGGAACGGCACATAGGAGTCATGGTCCTTAAGTAGCGCGCGGAGGATGCTGGCCAGTTTGACGATCAACTCGCGTGCCTGCTCCGGCCGCACTCGGATCAGCGTAGCAATAGAGTTGAGCGTGTTGAACATGAAGTGCGGGTTCATCTGCCGTTGCAGCGCATCGAGCCTTGCCTCCAGCACTAGCCGCTTCTGCTCCTCAAATTTCAACTCGATGCGAATGGCATTCCAGATTTTTAAGGGGATGCCGACAACCATCGCCGCGCACGCCCAGATGCACCCGCGCAGCACCCAGCTATTGGTGTGCAACGCAAACAGCCGGTGCGGAGCCATGTGCGAGAGCCACTCGCGGCCAATTTCCAGCGTGATAATGAGCAGCAACAGCAAAATCTGCCGATCAAAACGGGGCTGACGCACGTTGCGCCGAATCCAGCGGTAGATGCTGAGATCGACAAACGGCGAGAAGGACCAGACCTCCTCCATCTCGACCAGGCGGCCAAATAAACCTGCGATCAAGCCGACAATCAAGTAAAACGGCAGCGATACATACTCGTGATGCAGCACAGCTGGAATTGAAAGAAGCACTGCGCCAAACATGGCCGAGACCGGTCCCAGCAGGACACCGAGGATGATTACGGTTTCAAACGCGACATCGGCGCCATAGAAGTTGGGAACTATAACTCGCATCCATACGCCCAGCGCAAGCGGAATACAGATGAAAAGGATCAAACGAAGCTGCTGCATGGTGCGGCGCTGCTCGGCGAACAGGAGGCGCTGGAAGGAGCGCGAGCGCCCGATCGCGCTGGACGAAGCAGCTGCGACACCAAGCTTGACCAGCAGTGCGACAAGGATCAGCTTCGGCTCAAGCACAGCCTTACTGTACTCCCCTGCCTTTAGCGGGCGGCGACTGCTCCGTATAATCGGAGCTATGCCGCTGGTACGCGTCGCCAAGGTCGCCGACACTGCACTGCCTACCCGCTGGGGTCAGTTCCGCATCCTCGGCTTTACCGGCGAGCTCACCGGTCATACTCCTTGCGATGAGCACAAACCGGCGCGCGAGCTGGAGCTTGAAGAAGCCGTAGCGCTGGTGATGGGCGACATCCATTCCACGCCGCCATTGGTGCGCATTCACTCGCAATGTTTAACGGGTGACGTGTTCCACTCGCTACGCTGCGATTGCCGCCTGCAGTTGGAACAGGCTCTGCGTTCGATCAGTGAGCTGGGTGCAGGCATCATCCTGTACGACCAGCAGGAAGGCCGTGGTATCGGCTTGATGGCCAAGCTCAAGGCATATGAATTGCAAGAGCGCGGCAGGGACACGGTCGAGGCGAATGTCGAGCTTGGCTTCAAAGCCGACTGCCGTCAATTCGAACTGCAAGCCGCCATGCTCATGGAGATGGGTGTCACAGAAGTTCGTTTGATAACGAACAACCCTGAGAAAGTCGCGGCGCTGGAGCGCGTCGGGGTTCGCGTAGTGGAGCGAGTATCAGCAGTGGTGCCGGTCGAGCAGAGCTTTGAGCACTACCTCGAAGTAAAGCGGGACAAGATGGGGCATGTATTTGAGCCTGAGTCCACCGGAACGAGATCATAAGCCGGCGGCAGTTTCATAATTCACAATCTGCGCAAATGATTTTGGGTTGAGGCTCGCCCCGCCGACCAATGCACCGTCAATCTCAGGCTTTTTCATAAGTGCAGCGGTAGTTTCCGGCTTTACGCTGCCGCCATACAGGATACGCATGCCGTCTGCCACATCCTCCCCAAGCCGGTCGCGGATAGCGCTGCGGATGAATGCATGCGTTTCATCGGCAATTTCGGGCGATGCAGACTGGCCGGAGCCAATTGCCCAAATCGGCTCATATGCAATCACAATCGTGCCGGCTTCATGGGAGCGGATGCCTTCAAGCGCGATCTTGATCTGTCGCAGCAGCACGTCATTGGTGCGGCCTTCCTCACGCTCTTCCTGCACCTCGCCGATGCACACAATCGGCGTGACCTGCTCCCGTAAGGCCGCATGGAGTTTACGGTTTACGTCCCAGTCGCTTTCGCAGTTGTAGTGGCGCCGTTCGGAGTGGCCCAGGATGACGTGCGTGACGCCGACTGCCTTGAGCATCGGTGCGGAGACCTCACCGGTGTATGCGCCCTCTTTCTCAGAATGCATGTCCTGCGCGCCGGTGAAGATGCCCGAGCTTTGCACCCGTTCGGCAAATGGTGCAAGGCACAGAAAGGTGGGGCAGACAATGATCTCGTCGCGGGTATGGCCAGCCACCAGCGGCAGAAACTCATCAGCATAGGCGCGAGCTTCAACCGGCGTCTTGAACATCTTCCAGTTAGCTGCGATCAACGGCTTGCGCGTACTAGCGATCTCTGCTTCTCCTAATACTGTGCGGTTAGCGAAGGTTCCTTATGAACTATGCTCGCTCTTGCCTTCAACTTCCAGGGTACGGTTACTCATCCATGCTCCTGTCTCCGACGTTCCTGCCTCAACTCTCCGTCAGCGCCGCCACTCCAGGAAGCGTCTTACCCTCAAGAAACTCAAGCGATGCGCCTCCGCCAGTTGAGATATGACTGATACCCTCAGCCACCCCTGCCTGCCGCACCGCAGCTACCGAGTCACCCCCACCCACCACAGTGACCGCATCTGTATTGCCTGCAACAGCCTCCGCAATTGCTGTAGTACCCGCCGCAAACGCCGGAAGCTCAAACACGCCCATCGGCCCATTCCATACAACAGTGGCCGCACCTGCAATTTCGGCGGAAAACATCTTCACGGTCTCCGGACCGATATCGAGCGCCATCCACTCAGCCGGGAAGTTGCCTGTGCCGGAAACAATCTGCGTTGAGGCATCGGAAGCAAAGCGGTCAGCCAGCACATGGTCAGTCGGCAGCAGGAAGCGTACACCACTCTCCTCAGCTTTTTTCAGCATGGCTTGCGCCAGCTCCACCTTGTCGGCTTCCACCAATGATTTGCCCGTTTCTTGCCCTCTAGCTTTAAGGAACGTGTATGCCATGCCGCCGCCGACCAGCAATGCATCCACTTTGCCTAGAAGATTGTCGATAACCTTGATCTTGTCCGAGACTTTCGCGCCGCCGAGGATCGCTACAAAGGGCTTGGCTGGAGCCGAGCCGCCGAGTCCCAGCGCCTGACCCAGGTAGTTCAATTCTTTCTCCATCAACAGCCCGGCAGCCGCTTGTTTCACATGGTTCGTAATACCTTCAGTCGAAGCATGCGCACGGTGCGCGGTACCGAAGGCGTCATTGACATAAATCTCGCAGAGCGATGCCAGCTTCTTTGCAAACTCGGAGTCGTTCGCTTCCTCCTCAGGGTGGAAGCGTAGGTTTTCAAGCAGCAGAACCTGTCCGGATTCGAGTTGCCGCGACATTTCTTCGGCAATCTCCCCAATGCAGTCCGGCGAGAATGCAACATTGATCTTTTCGCCGATCTGATGGTCCAGCAGGATACGCAGCCGATCCACCACAGGTCGCAGGCTGTACTTGGCAGTGGGCTTGCCCTTGGGCCGCCCCAGGTGCGAGGCCAGGATCAGCTTGGCTCTCTGCTCCAGCGCATAGCGGATGGTCGGCAACGTCTCGCGGATGCGCGTGTCGTCAGTGATCTCGGAACCGTCTTCACTCAGCGGCACGTTAAAGTCGACACGGATGAGCACGTGCTTGTTCTTGAGATCGAGATCGCGGATGGAAAGCTTTGGCATTACTTGCTTTAACTCCAGGGAGCATGTGAAAAATACGAGATTGCAGTCCGGCGCGAAATTACAGTCCTTTGGAAGCGACAAACAGCACTAAATCGCGTACTCGGCTGGAATAGCCCCACTCGTTGTCGTACCAAGAGAGCGCCTTGACCAGCGGCCCGACCACCTTAGTCAACTCCGCATCAATGATTGAAGAGCGTGAATCCCCGCGAAAATCCACCGAAACCAGCGGCTCTGTGGAGTAGCCCAGAATGCCTTTCAGCGGACCGCTTTCAGACGCAGCTTTGAATGCCGCATTGACCGTCTGCACGCTCACCGGCTTTTCCGCCAGAAACGTCAGGTCCACGATGGAAACATTGGGCGTAGGCACCCGCATGGCAAAGCCGTCGAGCTTGCCCGCCATCTCCGGTATGACAAGCCTGAGCGCCTTGGCCGCGCCGGTCGAGCTTGGAATCATGGACAGCCCAGCCGCACGCGCACGGCGAAGGTCCTTGTGAGGAAAGTCGAGGATGACCTGGTCGTTCGTGTAGCTGTGTACCGTAGTCATGATGCCGGATGCAATACCGAAGTTCTCGTGCATGACCTTGACCACAGGCGCAAGACTGTTGGTGGTGCAGGAGGCGTTTGAAATGATGTGGTGTTTTTTAGAGTCGTACCTGTCCTGGTTCACGCCAAGCACAATGGTTATATCTTCGTTCGTTGCAGGCGCGGAAATGATGACCTTTTTGACCGAGCCGCCCAGGTGCTGGCAGGCCTTGGTCGCATCGGTAAAGTGCCCGGTGCACTCAAGGATGATTTGCGCACCCGTTGAGCTCCAGTCCAGCTTTTGCGGCTCTCGGTCCGCAAATACCTTGATGGTTTTACCGTCAATGGTGATCGCGCCTTCGGTTGCGTGAATTTCATTAGAGAGATTCCCCAGGATCGAGTCGTACTTGAACAGGTGAGCCAGCGTAACGGGGCTGGTCAGGTCATTGATGGCAACGAACTCGATCTCCGGGTTGCCCAATGCAGAACGGAGGACGTTGCGGCCGATGCGGCCGAAGCCATTGATACCTACCTTGACTGCCATGGCGATGCTCCTTGTTCGCTTAAGAACTTCAATCGGAAGAACTGCAACTAGGATGCTAGCATCGGAAGCCGCCTGTGGGCGAGGCCGGGAACGAGACGCGCAAAATGCAGATCGTAGCGACCCGTCAGCCAAAAGCGGCTGCACTGCAATTGCAGCATGGTGACCTCGCATGTACCATCCAAGGCATGCGCGAGTGGTGGCGCAAAACAATCATGAGACGACGCGGAAAACGTGCACCGAACGATTCAGAATCTACAGGCAAAATAGGCCAGGAAATACCGCAGGGGCAGATGGCACCGCTGCGGCCCTCCTATATGGACAGCACGCCGGCGCTTGCCGAGCCGGAAGGCACTCTGGCTGATACCGGTCAGGGACCGGACAGACCGGACGCAACCGACGGCAATGTCTACGAGCCTGACGTGGAGCCTTATGGCGGCTTCGCCGAACACGAGCCGGTTTCCGTTCCGGTGATGGACGAACCGGCAGGCAAGCTCGAACACGAAACCCAGCCGGAGTCGCCCTCGACCCCGCCGCCTGAGGCTCAGGCCGCTAGCCCGCGCGCGCCTCGGGGCTTTGTCGTGTTGACCATCGGACTGCCCGGCTCCGGCAAAACGACCTGGTTCAAACGCCGCGCCGTGCAGCCGCTCTCAAGCGACATGCTGCGCACTATCCTGTTCGACGACATCACCGAGCAGCGCTACCAGGGCCTTGTGTTTTCGACGCTACGTTCCCTGCTGCGTGCGCGACTCATCGCCAAGATGCCCTGGAACTACGTAGACGCGACCAACCTGTCACCTCACGAGCGTCGCCAGTGGATCAAGATGGCCAAAAGCTTCGGCTATGACGTGCATGCCGTATTCTTCGACGTGCCGTTTGAGGTTTGCATGGACCGCAATCGGCGGCGCGAGCGGGTGGTGACCGATGACGTGATGCAGAAGATGGCCGAGCGCCTACGCGCGCCCTCGTTCAAGGAAGGCTTCTCGAAAATTACTGTGGTTCGCGTCAAAGGGGCAGGGCCTTCAGGCATTTTAGCGGATACCGCGGCGGACGATGAGCCGGGTGCGCAAGACAAACCGGCTCAAGACCCGGTGTAGAACAGGATCGCGGGCATGGCGGCAGCTATCGAGTTCTCGGGTGTGCATCTTGTTGTAGATAATGGCCGCCCGCTGCTCGAAAACGTAAACCTCACGCTTGCGGCAGGCAGCGTCACCGTGCTGCTGGGCCGCAGCGGCTCGGGTAAAACCACGCTGCTGCGCATGGTCAACCGGTTGGCGCTGCCTACATCCGGCACGGTCCGCGTTCATGGTGAGGACGTGGCTCGCAAGAACGTAATTGCCTTGAGGCGGGGCATCGGCTATGTCATTCAGGAGACCGGGTTGTTCCCGCACCTGTCCATCGCGCGTAACATTACCATGGTTCCTGAGCTCGGCGGCAAACCGCGCACGGGCTTCCCGGCACAGGTCCATTCTTTATTAAGGTCCGTCGGCCTAGAACCGGAGCGCTTCGCCAACCGTTATCCGCACGAACTTTCAGGCGGGCAGCGCCAGCGCATCGGCCTGGCACGCGCTCTTGCCGCCGAGCCGCCCATCCTGCTGATGGACGAGCCCTTCGGCGCGCTTGACCCGCTCACCCGCGCTGAAATGCAGGACATGCTGCGTGCCCTGCTGAGACGCCTGAGCGAGAGTGGCCAAGCTAAAACTGTGATGCTAGTGACGCACGACCTGGATGAAGCCATGTACCTGGCTGACCGCATTGTGCTGGTCGCGGACGGACGTATTGAAGCTGACCTCGCCCCGGCGGAGTTTTTGCACTCGCGGCAGCCTTCCATCGCTGAGTATGTCGAGGCATTCCATCGCGGTGAGCGCGAGGTGAGCGTATGAGCGTGCTCGCGGCGTTTTGGACGTCGGCACTCGCTCCCTTCCTGGCTCCGATGCCGGCCGCAAATTTCCTACGTGAGCACGCAACCGAGATTGCCACGCTCACATTGGAGCACCTTTGGCTTACCGGCTCGGCATTGCTGTTTGCCGCAGGCATCGGTGTACCACTCGGCATTTTGCTGACGCGCTATGGCAGGCTGGCCAAGCCGGTGCTCACAATCGCCAACATCATCCAGACCATTCCTTCACTCGCACTATTCGGCTTCTTACTGCCGCTGCCCTGGCTGGGCGAGCGCGCCGACCGCATCGCCATCGTGGCGCTGAGCGGCTATGCCCTGCTGCCGATCCTGCGCAATACCTATGTCGGCATTCGCGGGGTAGAGCCCGCGGTGATCGACGTAGCCCACGCACTCGGTATGACCGGCTGGCAGCGATTGGTCAAGGTCGAGCTGCCGCTTGCGGCCTCGGTCATCCTGGCCGGGCTGCGGACGGCCACGGTCACGGCGGTCGGCATTGCAACCATCGCAGCGGCGGTCGGCGCAGGCGGTCTTGGCGAGTTCATCTTTCGCGGCGTCGCCTCGGTTGACAACCGGCTGGTGCTTGCCGGGGCGATTCCGGCGGCGCTGCTGGCGCTGGGAGCAGATACCTTGCTGGGCTTTGCCGAGAGCAGGCTGAAAGTACCGGGACGCAAATGAAGGAAGAACATGCGATATGGCAGGGTGCAAAGTACCCTGGTACCGCGGAGAAGTGGGCGGTACTTGGCTTCTCCCACTACGACCGCGACTGGAGCAAGCCCGATTCCTCCTGCGCCGGGCTCGACGCGAAAAAGGCAGGCTTTACCACGCAGCTGCTAACGCAAACCGTCGAGGGACGATGCGATTTGCGCTTCTTTCGAGACGTAGCCAAAGCATTTGGAGCGGAGATTTCAGAGGCGAGAAAAAGATTTTGGGAGCAGGTAGTCTTTTTCAATTATCTTCCCACTTGCGTCGACGCGCGCGAGATGTTCCGCACAGCCACAAAAGCCGAACGCGAGCGCGGCAATGTACGCTTCTGCGAAGCGCTTGCAACCTACAAACCTCATCGTATCTTTGTGTTCTCAAAGAAAGCCTGGAAGCTGATGCCGCAAACCGAGGAGACAAAAGCAGGCCTGCCGTTACGCCGACTCGGTGTGTCCACATATGAGTACGGCACGTACACAGTAGGCGGCAAAAAGCTGCTTGCGTGCTGCCTGCAACACCCTACACATGCGGACCACTCTCTACTGAGGCAAGGCGTTCTCGCTTTTCTGGATAGAACCGAATGATCTCGCGCACGCTTATTCCAAGCTGGCTGCTGGTCTCCGCAGCCCTCCTCACCTCCTGTGCCCCGCCCCGCTTCGACCGCCCGGTGATCGGTGCGAAAAACTTCACCGAGCAGGTCGTGCTGGGCGAGCTGCTAGCCCAGCACATCGAAGCAAAAACCGGTCTCAAGGTCGAGCGCCGGTTCTACCTGGCAGGTTCCTACATCGCGCAGCAAGCCATCGTCTCCGGTCGCATCGACGCTTATGTTGAGTACACCGGTACGGCGCTCACCGCCATCCTCAAGCAGCCGCCCATCCGCATGCCCGACCCGGAGCAGAACCAGGCCGCGTCGTTAGCCACCGTACAGCGCCTGTACAAAGAGCGGTACGGCATCATCGCCACCGAGCCGCTCGGGTTTGAAAACACCTTCGCCATGATCGTGCAGCCCACCGACCCCGGCATGGCCGGCATTCAAACCCTCTCGCAGGCCATCCCGCTCGCACCAAAGTGGCCGCTGGGCGTCGGCTACGAATTTGAGGAGCGACCGGACGGCCTGCACGGCCTCGAAGCCGCCTACGGCCTGCGCTTCGCAGGCGCGCCGCGCACCATGGACCTGGGCCTGCTGTACCGCGCGCTCGGCTCGCACCAGGTCACAATCATCGCCGGCAATTCGACCGATGGACCCATTGCGGCACGGCACCTCAAGGTACTTGCCGATGACAAACATTACTTCCCGCCGTATCAAGCGGTTCCGTTAGTACGCGGGGCCGCGCTCGCGCATTGGCCGCAACTGCGCCCCGCTTTCGCCGACTTGGCCGGCAAAGTCTCCGCTGATGATATGCGCGCCATGAACGAAGCGGTCGACGGCGAGCACAAGGATGTCGTCGAAGTGGTGCGAGCTTTTCGCGCCCGGCATAACCTGTAAAGCAATGACAGAACAGACAAACCCGCAGGTAGAACCATGGCTCCGAGGCACGCTCACGGACGTTCCGGCCATCCCGCGCGCCGTACTGCACGCCCTGCTGCTCGCGCGGGAAAATATCGAGCATTGGACCCCGCAGCTCACGGATCAGGAGATCCACACGAAGCCTTTCGGCCTCACGCCGTTCGCCTTCCACGTGCGCCACATCGCGCACTCGCTTGACCGCCTGCTGACCTATGCTGAAGGCTCGCCGCTCAACGTAATCCAGCAAGCTGCTCTGCGGGTCGAGCTGGAGCCGGGCATGAGTCGCCAAGCCGTGCTTGCGGAGTTCGGCAGCGCCGTCCGCGAGGCGGAAAGTCGTATCCGGAGCCTGCCTCTAACAGAAATGGGGCAACCCAGAGCCGTAGGCGGCAAGCGCTTGCCAACTACGCTCGGCGGCCTGCTCGTTCACCTGGCCGACCATACCCAGCGCCATGCCGGGCAGGCGGTCACCACGGCCAAGCTCCTGCTGGCGCTGCGCTCATAGCAGCAGCGCCGGTACACAAGGTTTTCATCTCAACCACCTAGAATGAGTTTCGAACCGTCTACGCCTTACAAGCAGCATGTGCGGAGGTCCGGTTAGGAGCCATACACCATGCCATCGTCCCTCAACTTCCGCATCGGCCTGGTGCAGATGCACTGCACCCCGGACCCCGACGACAATCTCGACCGTGCCGCGGACTGGGTGCGCCGCGCCGCTCGGGAAGGCGCGCAGGTCATCTGCCTGCCTGAGCTGTTCCGCGCGCAATACTTTTGCCAGCGCGAAGACACCGCTTTGTTTGACCTGGCCGAACCCATCCCCGGACCCAGCACAGAACGGCTTGGAGCCGTCGCGCGCGAAGAAAAGGTTACCGTTATCGCGTCGCTGTTTGAGCGTCGCGCGCCTGGGCTTTACCACAACACCGCGGCCACGCTCGGCGTGGACGGCGCCATCACCAGCCTCTACCGCAAGATGCACATCCCGGACGATCCGCTCTATTACGAAAAGTACTATTTCACTCCGGGCGATCTGGGCTACAAGGCCTACGATACCGCCGTGGGCCGCGTAGGCACGCTGGTATGCTGGGACCAGTGGTACCCGGAAGGTGCTCGCATCACCACACTCCAGGGCGCCAACGTATTGTTTTACCCGACAGCTATCGGCTGGCACCCGTATGAGAAAGCTGAGCATGGCCCCTCGCAGTACGACGCATGGCAGACGATCCAGCGCTCGCATGCCATCGCAAACGGCGTGTACGTAGCCGCACCCAATCGCGTCGGCATGGAGCACGGCGACATTCGCGGCAACCGGGTCGAGGGACCGGGACTGGAGTTCTGGGGCGGGTCGTTCATCGCGGACCCATTTGGGCGCGTGATTGCGAAAGCCTCGCATGACGCGGAAGACGTGCTGGTGGCTGAAGTGAACATGACGGCGCTTGAAGACCAGCGGCGCAACTGGCCTTTTCTGCGCGACCGACGCATCGACTCCTACCAGCCAATTGTGAATCGCTTTCTGGATGCGACCACTTTAGGAGATACCAAGTGAGGGGAACCCCGCGCGAGAACGGCTACCGCATGCCCGCTGAGTGGGCACTGCACGAGGCCACCTGGCTCGCCTGGCCGCACAACCCGGAAGACTGGCCGGGGCGCTTCGAGCCCATTCCGTGGGTGTACTGCGAGATCGTACGGGCGCTGGCGCGTGTCGAAATCGTCCACATCCTGGTCGATGACGCGGCAATGGAGCAGAGCGCGCGCGGCATGCTGCATCGCACCGGCGTCTATCTGCCGCAGGTGCAGTTCCATGTGTGGCCGACCAACCGCGTATGGACTCGCGACTCCGGCCCCATCTTTGTCACGAACGCTGCGGGTGAGCTTGGCATCACCGACTGGCGTTTCAATGCCTGGGCTAAATACGATGACTGGCAGCTGGATGACGCCCTGCCAAGCCGCGTCGCGGAGCTACTGGGCATGTCGCACTGGCAGCCGTTTGTCGGCGATCACAGAGTTGTGCTCGAAGGCGGCTCCATCGACACCAACAGCGCGGGCATCCTGCTAACCACCGAAGAGTGCCTGCTAAGCGACGTGCAGGCACGCAATCCCAGCCTGAGCCGCGGGCAACTAGAGCAGGTTTTCAGCGACTACCTGGGCATCGACCAAGTGATCTGGCTCAACCAGGGCATCGTCGGCGATGACACGCACGGCCATGTGGACGACATCACTCGCTTTGTGGATGAAACCACGATTGTGACAGTGGTTGAGCCGAACCCGGCGGACGAGAACCACTTGCCGTTAGCTGAAAATTTAGAACGGCTACACGCCGCGCGCACTCGCGATAACCGTGAGCTCCGCATCGTCACGCTTCCCTGCCCAAATCCGGTGATCTTTGAAAAACAACGGCTGCCGGCGAGCTATGCCAATTTTTACGTTGCGAACGGGCTGGTGCTCGTGCCAACATTCAACGACCCCAGCGACCGTATTGCACTGAATACGCTCGCGGAATTGTTTCCCGCGCACACCGTTCACGGCATCCACTGCGGCGACTTTATCTGGGGTCTCGGCGCGCTCCACTGCATGACACAGGGGCAGCCCGCCGGTACAAAAGGCACATAGAGGCCGTGGCAATCGACGATTTGGAATGGCTAGGGACGTGGTACCGGCAGCAGTGCAATGGGGATTGGGAGCACCAGATGGGCATGCTGCTCCAGCCGCTGCGTACCTGTGGGCGGTACGGCTGGCAGCTGCGGATTGAGCTGCGCGACACCACGGCGGCGGGCTCCGCACCACGGCGTGTGGCTATGTGCGCCATTGATAGTGCAACCCCCAGGATGTGGCTGCGCTGCACTCTGAGCGGCCACCGGTTTGAAGGCGAAGGTGCGGATGTAGAAGAGCTGGTAGCCGTCTTCCGCAACTGGGTCGATGCGGGATCGATGCTTGAGGCTGTCTCTGCCGGCTGATGTACTGGATGAAGAACGCATGCGGCTCGCCCTGGCCGAAGCCCGGCTGGCTGCCGACGCATGCGAGGTGCCGGTAGGGGCTGTGCTCTTCCTGGGCGACCGCCTGCTGGCTATGGGGCAAAACCGCGTACTGCGCGACAGTGACCCGACTGCACATGCTGAAGTTGTCGCATTGCGCGCTGCCGGCCGTGCAGTGGGCAACTACCGGCTGCTAGGGTGCACGCTGTACAGCACACTGGAGCCATGCGCCATGTGTGCCGGCGCCATGACCCACGCCCGGCTGGAACGGTTAGTTTTCGGCGCGTTCGACTCCAAAGCCGGGGCCGCAGGCTCGGTGCTTTCCGTGCTCAACCACCCTCGGCTCAATCACAGGCTGGAAGTGCATCCAGAGGTGCTCGCCGATGAATGCGGCGCGGTTTTGCGCGCGTTCTTTCAGGTCAGGCGCTGTATTGTGCCGATATAATCAGCTTCTATGACCTTGACTCTCTACACCGCCGCATGGTGCCGCGATTGCCGCGAAGCCAAGCGCTTTCTTGAAAAGCATAAAATTCCGTATCAGGAAATCGATATCGAGCGCATCCCCGGAGCCGCCGATGAAGTTATCCGTCATGTCGGGAAACGCGCCATTCCGCAGTTCGTCATTAATGGGGAATGGGTGCAACCGTACCGCCCCGGCGAGGGTTTCCTGTATGAGGAAATGAGCGAGCGGCTGGGCGTGGCAGAGTAGCCGCGCCCCTGCCCGGTACCCTTACGGTAGTTCATTCGGATGAATCACAACCCCGGCATCGGCTTCAGCAAGTTCCTGACCCACATCGGCCAGAATCGCGCGTGCATCTTCCGCATCCCCTGCGGCAACCTGCAGGCGCAGCGGCGCGAGGCCCGGCTCCAGAATGCGGGCGTTTTCACCCGCCAGAAACACTTCAATACCGGCTGACTGGAGCCTGCCCCGGGCCATTTCCGCTTCAATCGGCTCGCTGAAACTTGCAACTGTTATGACTTCTTCCATCCTATTTCCTCCCGACTCTTGCCACGCCGGATTGGATGCGCTCAGCGCCAAGATGGAGAAGCGCTACCGACTCCTGTTCGGTTACCGCAAGCCAGGTTCTGCATGATGATCGATACAATAGGTGAGCGCAGGGAGCCAGGCCGCGCCGGAATGGACAATACCGATTGATTGCACGTTACACACGCTCGGCCATGGGCCGCATCTGGACCGACGAAAATAAATATCAAAGCTGGCTCGCGGTTGAAACCGCGGCAAGCGAAACCCTGGCGGAAGCAGGCGTAGTGCCTATGGAAGCGGCGAAAGCCATCCGGGAGCGCGGCGGCTTCGATCTGGCACGCATCGAGGCGATTGAGGCTGAAGTCAAGCATGACGTCATTGCTTTTACCACGGCAGTCGCAGAGAAGATCGGCCCGGAGTCGCGCTGGTTGCACTATGGCCTCACATCCAACGATATTGTGGATACAGCACAGTCGCTCCAGGTCAAAGCCGCCTCAGCGATCCTGCGCGAAGATCTCCTGGCGCTCGCGGCGGTACTACGCAAGCGGGCGCTTGAGTTCCAGCACACCCCGATTATCGGCCGTACGCATGGCGTGCATGCCGAACCCACCACTTTCGGTCTGAAGCTGCTGAACTGGTATGCCGAAACGCAGCGCAACCTCGTGCGCTTTGACGCGGCAGCTGAGGGCATGCGTGTGGGCAAGCTATCAGGTGCTGTGGGCACCTTCGGCCATTTGAAGCCAGAGCACGAAGAAGCCATCTGCGCGAAACTGGGCCTTGAGCCCGCCCTGGTCGCCACACAGGTATTGCAGCGTGACCGACACGCGCACTACGTTTCCACGCTCGCCATTATCACGGCGACGCTCGACAAGATCGCGACCGAAGTCCGCCACCTGCAACGAACGGAGGTGCGTGAAGCCGAGGAGTTCTTCTCGGAAAAGCAGAAGGGCTCGTCCGCGATGCCGCACAAGCGCAATCCAATCGCCTCCGAGCAGATTTCAGGTCTGGCCCGCGTAGTCCGGTCCAACGCGCAGGCTGCGTACGAAAATGTCGCGCTGTGGCATGAGCGCGATATCTCGCATTCATCGGTCGAGCGCGTCATCCTGCCCGACTCGACGATCCTGACCGACTACCTGCTCGCGAAAACCACCGCGCTCATCGACAACCTGCTGGTGTACCCGAAGCGCATGCTGCGCAACCTCGAAAGCACCGGTGGGCTCATCTTCAGCGGCCAACTGCTACTCGATCTGACTGAAGCGGGTATGCTGCGCGAGGATGCTTACCGGCTGGTGCAGACGCATGCCATGCGCGCATGGAAGGAGGAGCTGGTCTTCCGCGACCTGGTCTCCACCGACGTTGAAATCACAGAGAGACTCGCCCCCGAAAAGCTCGCGAAGACCTTCGACTTGCAACGGCAGCTCGGCAATGTCGATGCGATTTTTGCGCGGGCATTGAGCGCGTGAATGTCACAGTCGGCATTACAGGCGCCAGCGGCTCAGTCTTCGCGCAGCAGCTTTTGCTTGCCCTGGAGCGCGATGACCGGGTCATTAAAGTACACTGTGTGGCGAGCGAAAGCGCGCTGCGCGTCATGGCGGAGGAGCTGAGCCTGAGCGGGCGCAATCGGCTCATCGAGAAGCTGCTCGGCGCGTCTTCCACCAAGATCGAGCAGCTGGCGGAAAACGACATCGGCGCGAGTATTGCAAGCGGCAGCTACCCGTCTGCCGGCATGATTGTGATGCCGTGTAGCATGGGCACCCTGGCCGGAATCGCAAACGGCACGGCACAAACCTTGATAGGCCGTGCAGCAGATGTATGTCTTAAAGAGCGGCGGCAGTTGCTATTGTGCATTCGTGAGACGCCTTTCAATAAAATCCACTTGCGCAACATGTCGTCGGCAGCGGATGCTGGTGCGGTGATATTTCCCGTGATTCCCACGTTTTACAACCACCCTGTTAACTCGACGGAAATGGCGCGGCAGTTCGCGCTGCGCGTACTGGCGCACTTCGGCTTGCCGCAGCCCGATATGTATCGCTGGAAGGATGAATAATTGCGCGCCGTTCTGTATATCCTATCGACGCTCATGCTGGGTATGTGCTCCAGTTGTTCCTCCTATTTAACGCAGGTGGCGCAAACCCTGGCTACGCCGCCGCGAACCGCTGCCACGCTTGTGCCTTCAACATCCTTCGCACCGCTGTCTGCCGCCGACCCTCTTACCGGCAACATTGTTCCCGTGCATGATCCCAGCCTGATGCGCCGAGCCGATGGCAGCTATATCAGCTACACCACTGACCTGCCTTTCCTAAACAGCTCCCACTTTATCGCGCAGCGGTGCAGCCAGGACGGGCTCACTTGGCAAAGTTGCGGCTATGTCTTTGACACATTGCCGGGTTGGATCAGCGCGCAGTATCCGACCGCCGCAGGTATATGGGCACCGGACATTTCCTTCTTCGGAGGAACGTACCACTTGTATTACGCTGTTTCCTCCCTCGGCTCGCAGCACTCCGCAATCGGCCAGGCAACAAATGAGACTCTTGATCCAAACGATCCACGCTACCGCTGGGTTGATGGCGGGCCGGTGCTGGCTTCCACGACGGGGGCAGACTTCAACGCAATCGATCCCAATGTATTCGTCGACTCCTCCGGCAGCCAACCTCGCGTCTGGCTCAACTACGGCTCCTATTGGGGCGGCATCTATCAAGGGGAACTAGACCCGACGACCGGGCAGCTACTACCGCGAACAACCCGCTATCACCTGGCTCAGCAGCCCCTTGCCTTGAACGGTGCCCTTGAAGGTGCTGCCATGGTAGCGCACAACGGCTGGTACTACCTCTTTGCCTCTGTGGGTCTCTGCTGCGAAATCCCCATAGAGAAGGACACCTACCAGCAAATCGTAGGCCGTTCACGTAGTGTTCATGGTCCATTTGTCATAGAAAACGGCGGCAGCATGCTTACGGGCAGCGGAACCGTTCTGCTAACAAGCGACGCAAACTGGCTGGCTCCAGGCGGCGGCAGTCTGTGGCAAAGCGCCGATGGAAAGGAGACGCTGCTAACTTTCCATGCCCTGCATCGCAGTGAAAACGGGGCATTGGACTTGTGGGTAGAGCAAGTGGACTGGGCCGGCGACTGGCCGGTGCTGCATCCGCTCACCTAATAGACGCTCCGAAGCAACAGCTTTAAGGCTGCGGAGCGCCGCTTGCGGCCGGTCCCTGCCGCAGACGCTGCAACTCCTCCAGCAGTTGCTGCGGTGTTTTTACCTGCTGGGGCGGCGGTGTACCCGGCTGTGCTTGCTGGGGCGGCTGCTGCGGCGCAAACAAAGCCGGTTGCGGCTGCTGCACCTGTCCGCTATCTGTGGCATCCTCATCATTCTCGTCTGCCGCCTGCGTATGTCCGCCCTGACTCGCACTTGAAGGACCGCTTCCAGCGGAGCTAGCCGTCAGCACAATTTCGCGCGGCGCGCCGTCGGCGCTCTTGCCTGAAATTACAACGCTGTACCCGGAATCATCAAGCAGCGAGGCCAGTACCTCTTGCGGGTTCCCGGGACCATAGACGCCAAATACACGCTCGTCATGGCTCAAGCCCTGCACCGTAGTTCCGGTTTGTTTGCCTAGCCCGTCCAGAATGGCGCGCAGGCTGCTGTTGGTAGCCTCAATGGTCAGCATGCCGCCGCTGTAACGGATCACGGGCGCACCCGGTGTCTGGTCTAGCAGCGAGGAGCCGGGCGCTGAAGCCACCTGCGCCCAACTTGCCGCCGTGCCTGTAAACAAGCTGATAGTGGCAAGGCAAAGAAAGAGACGATTGCGCCGCATAGACCCTCCCGGCTTGCACAAGCTGCATGCCTAACTGTACTAGACTAGAGGTGTTGCGCGTTCGGTATCCGCGCCTGCAGGTGACCTCCGCGTGAGACTTATCCCATCCGCTGCACTGACCTCCCTCCTCCTTGCTCTGCCTTGCCTGCCTGCACATGCTGTCTCCTGCACGGTAGGCTCGGCGCTCGCGGGTGAGCAGCGGGCTTCCCTGTTCAACGCAGCGCATCAGTTGGGCGGCGATGTATTACGCGGAGATGCGGCGGCACTCAAAGCTTCCACCATCCCCTCTGTGGCAGGCAGTTTCGACGGCATTGCCGAGACTGTCACCACACTGGGGCCTTCGCTGACCGGCGCGACTCTTACGGTCCCCAATCTGTACGCGCTCGACGCCGGCGACATTCAAGGCACGGAAGACGATGTGCAATTCTTTTGCAGTGTGCCCGGCTCGCCGCTGCTGGTCACGGTGACGCTCGGCCAGTTGCCCAAAGGTCAGTTTGCCTTGGCGGTACTCCATGCAACCGGCATCAAGGCTCCGCAGCAGTTTGCACTTATTCTTCAGAATACTGCTGCGGGCGCTCAGAACACGGCAACGACAGGAGAACCGCACTGGGAGCTGGCCGGCTTGTCAACCCGGCCGCTGACCATGGATGGCCATGACAGCGCCTGGTTCTGGCAGCAGGCGCGAGAGCTGAAAGGCAAGGGAGAGAACTGGAGCGCGTTTCTTTACGACCAGGCTGCGACCTTCCTGGCGCGCCCCGCAGATCTCTACACCAGCAACAACCTGCAAAAGCTAAGCCGCGAAACTGCCGCCGTGGAACCGGAAGGGCTGCCCGGCAACAAACCCATGCTGCTGCCGGTGGAAGGCCAGACGTTTTCCATAACCGGTCTACGGGCCGATGCGACCCTGGGTGCCCTAGACCTGCGAGTAGACACACGCGCGTTGAGCGTGGCCGACCCGGTTGCTGCCCGCAAGGACGCGCTCGCCTTGATGGCAGCCCTTTTGAAGCAGCACCCGGAGCTGCGCAGCAACTTCCACGGTCTATGGGTATACGAGAGTACAAGCGGGGGGCAGACCTTTGCCGTGGAACAACCCATAAGCGCGCTGCCGTAGCTCGCGATAGCATACAGGGAACATGCCGTTACCAGGGAGCACGTCCCGTACACTCGATTCACCTTCGGGAACCAAACCGTTTTTGCAGCTTGTGGCGGAGCGGCGCTCCACGCCTGCCTTTGACAACGGCCCTGTTGCCGGCGAGGATCTGCGAGCTATCCTGACCGCCGGTTTGCAGGCACCCAGCGGCTATAACCTGCAACCATGGCGTTTTATCGTGGTGCGCAGCGACGAAGGTCGCCGGCGATTGCGCGCGGCCTGCTTCAACCAGGCAAAGGTAGAGGAAGCATCTGCGGTGATTGTGGCTTGCGGAGACGCTGACGGTTGGAGAACCGGCGATCTCGAAGAGATGCTGCGGCTGGGACGCGAGGGCGGCATGGCGCCGAGCTTCCTGGAGCAGATGCGCAGCAACATCCCAGGCTATCTGCGAGAACACCCTAATATCGCCGCTTGGCTCAACCGGCAGGTCACTTTAGCTCTTGCCACCATGATGTGGGCCGCAGAGTCACTTGGATACGACACCGCTCCGATGGAAGGATTTGATGCAGAGAGACTGCGTGCCGGCTTGCGCCTGCCTCTTAGCTACGAGCCGGTGGCATTGCTTGCCATCGGTCGGGCAAAAGAACGTCAAAGACATAACAGCGGCCGGTTTGATACCAGCCGAACCGTGTTTGAAGAGGAGTTTGGAAAGCCGCTTACAATCTAGCCATGCAGAGGAGCTTGAGAAAGCAAGGCAGCTTTTTCAAGGCGTTCATTTGCAACCGAAATCGCATGAAGCCGCAGCAAAGCGAAGGCAGTGCGGCACAGTGTATGAGCGGCCAGCACCCCAAATGCGAGCGAAGCAACAATGGCGCAAATCAGCATGATCAAATTTATAAAGTCCTGCATGTGTGCTATTCCAGTCTCCCATCAGATGCTGTTTGGGGCTCCAGATGCTTCTAAATGCCTTCTATTGCCAGCCGATTTTCTCAGACATTCCCTATAACTCAGGTAACACGCTCCTACGAATCTCCATGCGAGGTACCTTCTATGACACCGTCCGCGAACTTCCCTAGCTAATGCCTACAGCAATCACCCACATTTCAGTTCACGGCGCGCGGCAACACAATTTGCGCGACATCAGCGTCCGCATCCCGCGCAACACGCTCACTGTGGTCACAGGACTCTCCGGCTCCGGTAAAAGTTCGCTTGCCTTCGACACAATTTATGCCGAGGGACAGCGCCGCTATGTAGAGACACTTTCTGCCTATGCGCGGCAGTTTTTGGACCAGCTGGAGCGGCCCGACGTGGACTCCATTGAGGGTCTGAGCCCGGCGATCTCCATTGAGCAAAAGACTACGAATCGCAGCCCGCGTTCGACTGTCGGCACCATCACGGAAATCTATGACTACCTGCGGCTGCTGTACGCTTCGGTCGGCGTACCGCACTGCCCCAACTGCGGCCTTGCTATCTCGCGGCAATCGCTGGAGCAGATCACAGACCGCGTGCTGGCGCTTGCTAGCGGTGAGCGCATCACGATTTTCGCGCCGGTGGTACGGGGGCGCAAAGGTGAGTTTAAGGAGCTGCTGGACTCGCTCGATTCGCAGGGCTTCCGCGCACGCATTGACGGCGAGCTGCGCGATCTGGCCGAGCCGGTCGCGCTGGAGCGGCGCAAAAATCACACGATTGAAGCCGTGGTGGATCGCCTGGTATTGAAGCCCGACATGGATCGCAAGCGGATTGAAGGCTCGATCGGCAAGGCATTGCAGATGAGCAATGGGTTAGTAGTCGTGCAGGTACACGCCGCGGGCAGCGGCGAAGCACCGGCGGAGCAGCTCTATTCCTCTTCCATGTCATGCCCCAATTGCGGGCTGGACGTGCCAAAGCTCGAACCGCGCTCGTTCTCCTTCAATAGCACCTACGGCGCATGCCCTACCTGCAACGGGCTCGGCTCCATCTACGATTTCGATGCGGCCAAGGTTATCAATGACTGGAGCAAGCCGCTGCTTGACGGCGCGCTGGGGCCGGGCTCCGGGTCGCAGTACCTGCTCAAGCTGATCGCGCTGGCTGCTGCACGCTACAAGATCGACCTGAAACAACCGTTTGAACAGCTGCCCGCCAAACACCAGGAAATCCTGCTGCTGGGGCCGGACAAGGCCGAGGGTCCGCGCACCGGCTTCCACGGCATCTTTGCTTGGCTGCGCGATTCTCTCAAGGAGTCGCGCTCGGAGAGCTATCGCGAGCAGATGCTGGGCTACATGACGCCTACCGACTGCCCCGCGTGCAAAGGGCGTCGGCTCCGGCCCGAGTCTCTCGCGGTCACCGTGGGCGAGCTGTCCATTGCCGAGTACACGGAGATGCCGCTGTCGCGGGCGCTCGATGCGGCACGCGCGCTTACGTTCTCGACCCGCGACGGCTTGATCGCCGAACGGTTGCGGCGCGAAGTGGTGGAGCGGCTGGAGTTCCTAAACGAGGTCGGCTTGTCGTACCTCTCGCTAAATCGCAGCGCGGCAACCCTGTCCGGCGGCGAAGGCCAGCGCATCCGGCTGGCCACGCAGATCGGTTCTCGCTTGCGGGGCGTGCTGTATGTGCTCGACGAGCCTTCTATCGGCTTGCACCAGCGCGACAACATGCGCCTGATCGCGGCGCTGGAAAGCTTGCGCGACCTGGGCAATACCGTGCTGGTGGTCGAGCACGACGAGGACACGATTCGCCATGCCGACTACGTACTCGACCTGGGCCCCGGCGCGGGCAAACTGGGCGGCTATGTGGTGGCCGAGGGCAAGCCTGCCGATATCATGGCCGCGCCGGACTCGCTGCCCGGGCGCTCCTTGTCGGGGCCGACGCCCATCATGCCCCGGG
>CAXSHS010000008.1:0-53152 GCA_964237325.1 uncultured Acidobacteriaceae bacterium
CGGCCAGCATCTTGTAAAACGGAATTGCCTCAGTCACCGTCAGCGCCAGCCCGCATGCCACTCGCAGAAAGAAGTACTGCGGCGTCTCGATCACCTTGCGCGTAATCGGGTGGCGCAGCAGGTAGCGGTCGTACACCGTCCGCAGCCCGAAATACTCAAACCGGTCGCTGAAGTCATCCTCAATCGCGTTGTTCAGCTTGCGCGCGTTATCACGCACAAACTCAATTGCCGCCTCGCCGATCAATCCCTGCTCATACCCCAGCTCGACTGACTGCGAAAACGAGTAGATGTTCTGCCCCGCAACTTCTTTCAAAATCGTCGCATGCAGCAGCCGTGCCGCCAGCTTCGAATATTCCGGCTCCTCCGCGATCAGCGCCGCCGAAGTCTGAATCGAAATCGAATCCAGCTCCCGTGTCGTCGCCCCGTTGAATAACCCGCCGATCGTCTTCGACGCCACTCGCATCGGGTCGATGTGTGACAAGCCATGCGCCGAGCGCTGCACTGCCTTCACAATCTTGTTCACATCCACCGGCTCGCGGCCGCCGTTGCGCTTGCGCACCTGCATCTGCGGCGGTGCCTCAGGCAAAGGGAAATCAGGGAGGACATCGGCAAGGGTGCCCTGAAGCGGATTTTGCAGCGAACTCTGCGTATCGGCCAAATCAAGTCTCTTTTCTGCCGGTGCGTGGGGTACCCGCACCGGCGTTTCATCGTGGTCCAGGATGGTTCAAGCTGATCTTGTCGCTGGGTGCGTCAGCTATACACTTTTGCGGCTGTGAAGCCGCCGGCACCGACGGGCTGTGTAATTCTGCCCTGTAACCACTCTATCTTGTGGCTCTCATCCCGTGAACCCCTACAGGCTGTGGAAAGCTAGTCACAAATAGAAATAGGCTGTTGTATTCACTCCTTTACACTTTCGCATTCTATTCGCTTTTTAGCAGAAAGTCTGTAAAGGATGTTTCCACTATCCGGTGTCATCCTGAGCGAAGTCGAAGGACCTGCTGTCTCGCGTGCAAGCGCAAAAGTCAAAGGCAAAACAGGTCCTTCGACTACGCTTCCGACGGAAGCTTCCCTTAGAGAATATGTGCGATTTCATTGCAGAATTATGACGGAACCCATGTCATCATGAGCGTAGTAAAACGGAGTTGAAGGATCTGCTTTCCTCGGCACTGGCGCGAAATGCAAAGGCACAAGCAGCTCCTTCGACTTCGCTCAGGATGACATCTGCTACTTGTCTTCCACTTTGCACACACCCATTCAAGATGATGGTGAGGAACGATTTTCCCTAAAGTAGCATCCTAATTGTTAGCTGAAGAACAGACAGGATTGTCGCACCCGTTGCAAGCGACTTCAGAGCCGCAACTTAGGAGCTCACCATGAACAAGGCATGCGAGATACAGATGCGGCCCGGCGTTCCACTTGCCGCATTCGGATTACAGAATTCGCCGGCCCTGAATGCCTAAAGACGTCAAGCCCATCTACCTGCTCCTACTTAGGAACAGCGCTATTGACACAAACTTGGCTCTAAGCCTCCTGCGCGAAGCCGGCTTGGTGCTTGATGTAACACCGGCAGGGAACCGCGCGGAGTTTGAACAAGCCCTCTCTGCCCGCGCCTACCATCTCATCCTGGCTGACTATGTAGTACCGGACTTCAGCGGCATGGCCGCACTCGCGCTGGTTCGCAAGCGCCTGTCCCATATTCCCTTCATCTTTATGTCGGCGCAGCTTGGCGAAGAAGCGGCGATTGAGGCTATACAGCATGGTGCAACCGATTACGTGCTCAAGCACCGCATGGAGCGCCTGCTACCGGCTGTGCGGCGCGCCCTTCGCAAGGCCCGTGAGCAGACGCACACGCACAATGACGCCATATTGCGCAGCAGCGAACTACGCTTTTGCCAGGTTATGGATGCTGTACCGCTGCTGATCTGGACGGCGGCACCGGATGGACAGCTTCTGTACAGCAATAAGGTCTGGAAAGATCACATGCCGTATGGCATGGAGTACTGGCTTGCACCGGAACGGATTCACCCGGAAGACTATCCTGCCTGTGAGGCAGCATGGGAGTACGCGCGCGCTCACATGGAGCCTTTCAGTCTGGAAGTACGCCTGCTGAGCCAACGGGATCGGACCCATCGCTGGCATCTGTTACGTCTTGCACCGATTGAAGCTGCTCCCGGTACGGAGCCGCAGACAAATCCCAACTGGCTTGGAATTGCCACAGACGTCCAGGACGGCAAGCTGAACGAGGAGGCCCTGCGCACAGCGGAAAAACTGTCTGTAACGGGCCGCATGGCTGCCACCGTCGCACATGAAATCAACAATCCCCTGGAATCGCTGACCAACCTGCTGTTCCTGATCCAGATGGAATGCACTGATAACCCGGCTGCATTGGCTTATCTCAAAACGTCAGAGGAGGAGCTGGAGCGCATCTCTGTCATCACTAGGCAAACTTTGCAGTTCTACCGCGATCCCTCCATGCCGGTTGATGTGGACGCTCGTCAAATCGTTGAAGACGTCGTACAGCTCTTCCATGGACGGCTTGCCGCGGGAGGTATCCAGGCTGCGCTTCATGTGGAGCCCGGTATTCTGTTCCAGGCCATTCAGGGCGAAATCCGCCAGGTCCTGATCAATCTGATCGGCAATGCCATTGACGCTGTCGGGGCCAAAGGCAGGATCGACGTGGAAGCCAACCACATGGAATGGGAAGGTCAGCGCGGTGTACAGCTACAGGTGCACGATAATGGCCCGGGCATCACAGCCGAGCAGGCGCAGCGCCTGTTTACACCATTTTTTAGCACCAAAGGCGCAAGGGGCACCGGCCTCGGCCTCTGGGTATCCAAGGGCATCGTAGAAAAACATGGGGGCACCCTGCACCTTGTCACAGGCAATGCAAACGGCAGTCGCCGCACCACGGCCACAGTCATCCTGCCGCGCACCGTCAGCGTAGGGATGCACAGCCTGGAGCGCTCAGCGAGCTAGAGCCGCCTGCTAGTGTGCGGCCGGCATCTCGTGATTCCTATCGCGGACCCTTCCCTGAGACGCGAGGCGTGCCATCGCTGCATCTGACAGACAACAAACAAGGAGATTGCCATGAGCGCGAACCAGGAACCGACCCGCGAAGAAGCCATTGCCAAAATTGCCGAATTGATCCATGAAATCCACATCGCCATGCTGACCACGCTGCGTCCGGACGGCACATTGCACAGTCGCCCCATGGCTATGCAAAATACCCCTTTCAACGGCGAGGTCGTCTTCCTCACCCGTGAAGACTCCGGCAAGGTAGACGAGATCAAACAGGACGATGCAGCAAGCCTTTGTTTCTCCGATGCCAAGCACGCTTTTGTCACCATGAGCGGTCACGCCGGCCTCTCGAACGACCGCGCCCTCATCGCCGCCCTGTGGAATCCCATGTACAAAGCCTGGTTCCCCGAGGGTGAAACAGATCCGCTCATCCGCGTCCTGCGCATCCACATTGATGAAGCCGAGTACTGGGATGCTCCTTCAAGTGCCATCCTGCGCAAAGTGCAGGTCCTGGCACGCGTCGCCAGCGGCGGTAAAACCCCGGTCGGTGAGCACGCCCACGTCAGCCTGTGACCTTTCTGACCTCTTCGAAAATCATGTCATCCTGAGCGAAAACTGACGCGCAAGCGTCAGTTGCAGTCGAAGGACCTGCTCTGCTTTTGACCTTTCTTTTGCACCCGGGAACAGCAAGTCCTTCCACTGCTGCAATCAAAGACATGCGTTTCCTTGTCCAGTTCCCAAGCCCATATCGAATGTGCATACTTTCCGATCACCGGAAAGTGGGATCGCATAACTCAAATCATCTTTAGTAACATATGCTTCATCACCCCTCGCGTACTTCTTACACCCGGACAGCTATATTCGACTCAATAAAGAGAAATCGTTCTTTTTTATCCATATTGGGTGTTGTATTTTCAACGTCTCCTGTCAGCATAGGGGGCGAAGTCGAAATCAAGATACTAAGGGTGTCCTATGACTTGCACCATTTGGAAGCTTCCCGCAGCCTGTCTTGTTCTTGCAGGGTCTGCCGCCTTCTCCACAACAGCACACGCGCAATCAACCTCGACCATTACCGCTCAAAACAGCCAGAAATGTGTAGATATAAGTGGATATTCCACGAAGCCTGAAATCTCAGTCGAACAGTGGAGTTGCAACGGAGGCTCGAATCAAAGCTTCAGCTTCGTCCCGGCTGCTGGCGGTCATTACCAGATTCAGCCTCAACACGACAAGTTGTGCCTCGACATCGCATCGAACGGCTCACAGGTTATTCAAAATACCTGTAGCGGTTCACCCAAGCAGCAATGGTCTCTCGTGCAAGCAGGGACGGGTACGTACACTGTCCTTTCCTCCTCCGGCACATGCCTTGACATCTCAGGCGAATCCACTGCGGACGGTGGCAACGTAATTGTGTGGAACTGCCATGGCTCAAGCAACGAACAATTTGCCATTCCGGGTTTCTCGCCTGCCTCGGCAAGCAGCACGCAGCACAAGCCCACCGGCATCTCCGGTAACTTCACATCGTTGATCGACGCCACTTTCGGTACCGGTCGCACAGACGCAACTGTCAAAAGCCGCGCCGACCTCGATAAGCTTGCTTATTACTGGTTCGAGTACGGCCCGTCCACCACCGATCCGGCCTACCCCTTCCAGGCCGGCGCGCCCAACAACTGCATGGGCCCTCAAGGCAATGGCACCGACAGCCTGACCGGAAATTTCTACAGCCGCTTCCTGCACTGCTCCCCCGGCTCCCCCTGGGACCGTCATGTCCTCAGCACGGACCGTCTGACCCTCAAAGCTAACTGCGGCCTTCAAGATAACAACCCCGGCAACTGCTCCGACGGCAACATCGGCGGCGGCATGCTGCGCTTCAACAAATCCTTCCGCCCGACTGCTTCCAATCCCATTGTTGTTGAAATGCAGGGAATCATGCCGAAGGGTAACAATTCCTGGCCGGCGTTCTGGATCAATCCCGGTGAGCAGGCACCGCGCAACGCAGATGGTTCCCCAGGCAAACTGCTTTCCTTCGGCTGGCCGCCGGAAATTGACATCTTCGATGAGTTCCTGAACAAGGCAAGCAACAACGTGCTGCCCGGCAGTTACATCGTCATGGGCACACCTACTAATAATAATGATGCCGCCTATGCCTCAGCTCTCTGCTCGCCGCAGGGTCTCAGCATCTGCGACCTGCCGATCACCCCGGGCGGCGCAACCCTGCCTACCACAAGCGTGGCATACTTCAACAACTGGTACGCGACCACCGATGCCGACCTCACCGCCGGCATGCACGTTTACGGCGCGCACATCTACCCCGACCACGTTGACGCCCTGCTTGACGGTGTAGTCTACCGCTCCCGCGGCTACACTTGGCCGACCGGCGCCCCGCCGATGCAGCTCATCCTCAGCAACCAGACCGCTGCCAAGTTCAACAACCTCACCGGGCTTGTCGACCAGGGCGGCGTCACCAACGGCTGGGACTGGGCCATCTCCTACATCCGGGTCTGGCAGCAGAACTAGCCAACCTGCTTCCCTGAACAAACATGCCCCACGATGTGTTCCTGCATCGTGGGGCATCCTATTTTGCTTCTGCCAGGTATCGGCACTACGAACTTCTAGAGTCATTTTCCTGTTAGTTACGGTCTTAGCGCGGCGCGTACCGCTTCTGCCATCAGCATCGTCGGTCGCCCAATCAATCCGCTCAGTACTTGCGAAAAGTCATCCAGCTCTCCTTGGGCAGCCCAGGCATCCGCGTCCGCAATCGTATCTGCCTGCGATGCAGGCAATCCAAAGCCGCTAAGCGCAGCTGCATACTCCGCCTTCGGCATGTTGTGGTACACCACGTTCTTACCTGCCTGCTTCGTAACTTCAGCAGCTAGTTCCGACAGGTGTAAGGCTTATCACCCGCAAGTTCATACACTCCGTTAGCATGCCCGTCGCCGGTCAAAACGGTTATGGCAGCATCGGCATAGTCCGCCCGGGCCGCAGCCGCAAAGCGCCCTTCCTCCGCTGAGCCCAAAATCGTTCCATGCGCAAGGGCCGCTGCTAGCGAAGCCGTCTGGTTTTCCAAGTACCACCCATTTCGCAGAAAAACAAACGGCATGCCAGACTCCCGGATGTACTCCTCAATAGCCTTGTGTTTCGCGGCTAGCGCTAATCTTGAAGTATCTGCCCTGAGAATGCTGGTATACGCCAGCAGCGTTGCTCCAGCTTCCATTGCCGCGTCTACTACGGTTTTATGCTGCAGAAGCGGCCGGTCAGTGTCAGGCGACGAGACCAACAAAATTTTGTCAGCACCGGCAAACGCCGCCTTCAGAGTGTCCGGCTGATCATAATCTGCCTTGCGTACCTGTATGCCGAGCTCCGTCAAATCTCTGCCCTTGCCGGGTCTCGCACCCGGCAACAATTTCAGTAGTGGGTACCTTCTTGAGCAAACCTTGTAGGATAAGCTGCCCCAGCTGGCCATTTGCACCTGTAATCACAATCATGTACTGCCTCCCGACCGACCTTCGCGGCCATGAATCTAGCCTAGCCCTAAAGCTAACTTTGCGTAAGTACGTACCTTGAAGTAAGCTGCTGACATGCCCACTGCCGTAAAAAAGTCGCCCCCCGATAAAAGCCGCACGGGGAATCTTTTTCAGGCGGCCTGCCCCTCGCGGAGCGTACTGGACCATGTCACTTCACGCTGGGGCTCGCTTATCTTCGTCGTCCTGCTTGAGCGCACGCACCGCTTTAGCGAACTCAGCCGTCGCATCGGCGGCGTAAGTGAAAAAATGCTGGCACAGTCGCTGCAAGCGCTTGAGGCCGACGGCTTCCTGCTCCGCACCGTGTATCCGACAGTTCCGCCCAAAGTCGAGTACAGCCTCACAATACTTGGGCGTGAGGCCGCAACTCGCGTTCAAGCACTCACAAGCTGGGTAGAAGCCTCCATGCCGGCAGTGATGGTAGTTCGTAAAAAGCGTGCCAAGCCAAAGACGGTGTAGCAGATGACTTGGACGCGGCATCAACGTGTGACTTCTACTATGTCACCCTGCCTCACATAGGCAGTATTTTGCATTCTTAACGCCTTCCTCCACTGCGGGTAATACCTGAATGGAATAGTAGGACTCATGAGGAGACAAGCCTCATACGACTCTTGAAGCTACAGTGATCGCATACAGTACATCCTCATGCACCGTCTGCTTTAGCTTATGGCGCATGCATCGCAGTACAGGATGCCCCAGAAAGCAGGGACTATGGCTCTTCCCGCAATCCAACGAGCAAAGCCCTCCGAAGAATCTTCGAAGTCTTCAGAATCCTCGGAGTCCTCCGCCGGCGACTCCTCCGCTCAGCAAGACCTCGACCGCCCCACAGCCAACCAGATCTACAAGCAAGTCACCATCAACGGCAGGCACGAGCTTGAGCGCTCCAACATCTCGCTCGCCATTTCCGGCATCGCCGGCGGCCTGCTTATGGGTCTTACCGGCCTCAGCGTCTCCATTCTTCTTTCCATGGTCGGCGCAACCCCGGCCGGCCGCCTCGCCGCCATGTTCTTCTACCCACTCGGCTTCATGGTCGTCATTCTTGGTCGATCGCAACTCTTTACAGAGAACACCCTCTACCCGGTAGCCCTCATGCTGGCTGAGAAACGGCACTTCTTCTCCACCCTTCGCCTCTGGGCCATCGTCTTCCCCACCAACATTATGGGCGCGCTTCTGTTCGCCCTGCTCGCCGTCAAGACCGGTGCGCTGCGACCGGAGTACGTGCAACAACTTACCCATCTCGGCGTTGAAGCCGCTAGCATCACCGGCTCCCACGCCTTCTGGTCGGGCGTCGTCGGCGGCTGGATCATCGCAACCGTAGCCTGGCTGGTCAGTGCTTCGCACTCCATCACCGGCTCCGTCATGCTCATCTGGACCATGACCTTCATCGTCGGTGCAGGCCACTTCGCTCACTGCATCGCCACCAGCGGCGAAATCCTCTCAGGAGTCCTGGCTCACCAGATCACCCTCACCGCCTTCGTCCTCTGGCTCCTCCCCGCCACCGCCGGAAACATTTGCGGCGGCGTCCTCCTGGTCACCCTCCTCGAATACGGCCAATCCAGCTTCGAGTAAGCCTGAGGGTTATAACCAATGGCATTTGCCGGTACATAAATTGTGCCGCTTTCTTAATAAACGCGTTGCGCTTTCATAACAGCTATTTGAAATTCTTCAATAGTATTCAGCCATCTTTCCGTGCGAGCTTCATTCTTCAATAGAAAATTTACTTTGAAGGCATTCCCGTCACAGGCAATATACCAACCGACCGGATTTAAACCTCAAATTGCGCGAGACCGCGTCGACGAAAGCTGACTCATCAATCTCGCTTTCGCTTCTAGCCGCTACTATTTCGTACAAACTCTGTGGCTTTCCCTTGCCGTGATCGGCGAATTGAGATCGGTAATTGCATCTTGCAATCTTTCATACGTCCACTTCGATAAGTCTTTTGAATAGTCGACGATCTGGGCGACAACTTTCCGTCTCGCCTGCAGATTGCGCCAAAGCTTGCATTCGACCAGCGCAATGTTGCCTTCAGAAGTAATAAGGAGGTTATCCACAAACCCTGACGCAATTGGTAGCTTTGTACAAATGGAAACCAGCCCTTCAAAGCAGCCTCGATCTGGTGGATGAGCAGGATCTCAGGTTGATTTTATAAGCGCCTGGACTCAGGCCTCATCATATGAAGCATGCTCCGTAGCATCCTTCGCAAATCGGACGCGTCCCAGCGCTTTTACCGTCGCGTTTTCATCGATTCCTTCAAGTAAAAGCGTTTGACCATATCGGCTTGCCATGGAACTTAATGTAAGTCATACGTCTTACAGGTAAAGACAAAAAGCATTGTCAGGTATGACTACAGTACTCCACTGGGAATTACAGTAGCTATCCCGCAAAGCCGACTTAAAGTACAACAGCAACGCAGCTTGTAACACTTGGCTTAAAACGGTTACATGAAGATATCCCACCTACCACAGACTGTAGCAGCCTGCCCCCAATCAGCTGCCGCGCCTTCCACCAAACACCGCATGCAACCAGCGCAGGGCCGCCGAACACCCCGCCACTACCGGCATCTCCTCCGCAACCGAGTACCCGGCCTTCTCCACGCCGACATACAGGTCCACCCCCCGACCCAACCAACCACAAAAACAGAAACACAAGCACCCAGGTTGCCATGCCCCGTGAACCATCCACAGCCTGACCGACTCCGACACAAACCCCGGCAGCGCCGGCCACCTTAAGACAATTCAAAACGAAGACAATGCAAACGCGCAGGAAGTGATTAAATCAGCAACCTCCTGCGCCCCTGCCAGATGGGTTAAAACTAGCCCCTACGCCAACTTCTTATCCGACTTCTAACCCGGGTTCGATGCTGCTGCTAACGCCGAGTCTTGAACCATTGCCAATGCCAATACTACCGATGCCAATGCTGAAGTCACTGCCCCTTATAGTCATTGCAGGGAGTGTTCAACCATGAGACCTGTAACAAATGTTGTCCCTCCCCTATCAGTTGTAAAAGTGACAACCAATGATCCAGATTGGAGGAGTCAAGATGGGATGACTTTTCGGATCGGTTATTACCGGAAGAGCGACGGCCTCGATTGCGTATGGTTGGTTGACGATGAAGGAGACTATGGTCAGACTGCCGATCAAGAGAGCATCAGAAAACATTTCACTATGTTGGAGTTGAGCGAGGAGGAAGATCTCTTCGGGTTAGACCGTCCAGTTATTGGTTCTCGGTAGTTTTTGGCGACCCACTGGGATCTGCTAAAGCCTTTCCCTCAAAACGGCTTTTCTGCGTCTGGCCTCTCCTCCGATAGGGCACCATAAGCCTTAACAAAACCCCACCGAACCAAAGTCATCTGCTCTCAAATCCGTGAAGCGAAAAACTACCCGTAACAATGTACGTAAAAGGCTTTTGTCAACCCCTGCATACCCTTTACGAACTATGTGCAAACAGTACCGAAGTACCGTCCGTACTGCATAACTATGCACCGGCTTGCATGGTTATGCATTTGCAGCTCTGAAAAAGCACAAAAAATGTGTTCAATTTTCACCCAAAAACAGGTGTAAATGTATACGGAAAAACCCTGTCACAAAGTCGCCGCGCTTCTCCAAAGACGGTACGAACTCCCTGCGCCGGAGGGTTTAAACCGCAACCTTCTTATGCCATGAACTCGCCGCCTCAAGTGCCTTGTTCACGTTCGAGATGTTCTCAACCCCCTGCGTATTCAGCCAGTCTGAAAAGGCCTTCTCCCCATCTTTGGCAAAGATTGACACGCCATCCGCCCACGTCGCGCGACCGCACAGTACCCCATTGAAGCTGGTACCGCTCTCCCCAGCTAACTCCAATGTTTCCACAAACATAGCGTTTGTCACACCCGCTGATAAGTAGATAAACGGCTTGTGCGTTGACGAAGCCGACGTCCGGAAATGCTCCAGCGCCTCTGCGCGCGTATACGCCTGCTCACCCTTGAATGCCTCGGTCCCGGCCACAAACTGCATCTGTACCGGCACCTCTACCTTCAACACATCGACGTTGTATTTGGCCTTGCCGAACTCCTCCATGGAGCCGGTCACAATGGCAGGCTTCCGCTTTGCATAGCCGAGGCCTTTTTCATCCTCGCCATGTACGTCATAACCTACAAATTCAAGGAAAAAGGGAATATCAAACGCCCTGCACTCATCCCCGATTCGCTCAATAAAAGCGTGCTTCCGGTCGTTGATCGTCGAGGTTTCATAGGGGGTGTAATACAGCAGGATCTTGATGCAGTCCGCGCCTGCTTCCTGCAGCCGGCGCACCGACCAGTGATCCAACAAATCCGGCAGCCGTCCGGCATCGTTTGCATCATAGCCAGTTTTTTCATACGCCAGCAGCAAGCCTTTACCGTGCCGTTTCTTCGTCGCAGGCAGCCCAAACTCAGGGTCCAGTAGAATCGCCGAAGCATGCTGCGTCAGTACATCTGTGACCATCGACTTGAAGTCTTCAAGCATCGAGTCCGGTACCTCGGCGACGCCCTTCGCCTTGGCCAGCGACTTTTGTAGCGACCCGCGTTGGTCCATCGCAGCCGCTGCAATCACGCCGCGCTCGTTTGATACAGCCTTCAGTCCAGCCAGCTTGCCTGGGGTCATTTCAATCGGCATTGCACCGCTCCTTCTTGCTGCTTCGCAGCCGTACTACTCATGGTACCTGCGAGTCCACACTCACGCGATGCTGGAACCGGTTACTTCGTTGCTACTCGGCACGGGCACGTCGCATGAAGTCAGCAGACTACGCTGCGCTGCAAATAATCCCCCTAAACCTTTATCGGCCAAATCAAGCATTTCGTTCAGCCTGCCGCGCGAAAAAGGTTTGCGCTCGGCTGTCGCTTGCACCTCGATCAGCCCACCATCATCTCCCATCACTACATTCGCATCCACTTCAGCTTGGGCATCTTCCTCGTAGGCGAGATCAAGCAGCGTCGTCCCTTCCACAATGCCGACGCTCACTGCGGCAATCATTTGGCGCATCGGGTGCTGCTTTAGAGCGCCCACTTTGTACAAGCGGCCCAGCGCCAGTGCCAGCGCAGCACAAGCCCCGGTAATTGCCGCCGTGCGCGTACCGCCATCAGCTTGGAGCACGTCGCAATCGAGGATGACTGTCCGCTCGCCGAGTGCCTGCATGTCTACCCCAGCACGCAGCGAGCGGCCAATCAGCCGTTGAATTTCATGCGTACGTCCACCCAATTTGCCTCGCTCGGCCTCGCGCGGGCTGCGCGTCAGCGTTGCTCGTGGCAGCATCCCGTACTCAGCTGTTACCCAGCCCCGCCCTTGGCCGCGCATCCAGCCCGGTACTCCTTGTTCGATAGAAGCATTGCACAACACCCGCGTCTCTCCGATTGCAATCAGCACGGAGCCTTCTGCGGTGCTTACGTAGTCAGGCTGGAGCGAAAATGGGCGAAGTTCTGCCGTGGAACGATCGTTAGGACGAAAAAAGGGCGGGGCGGAATCTGTCATTCCCTTCATTGTAGCGGCGGCTCCTGTTTCAAAATGGGAAATGCTCCAACCGGTGCTGTTTTAGAACAGCATCCGCAAGTGACTCTTTTGTTTAGACTTATGGGATTTCCTGTAAAAAGCGTTCCCGTTTTGGACCGGGAAGATGTCATTGTCGCCTCGCTCCTGTGAGAGCACTCCAAAGTTAAGTTGCTGTTTTCATTACAGTTAGAGCGATGCTCAACTTTGGCCCATTACATGCAAACAGGTTAGGAGTAAAGCGCATTCCAGCGCCGCCATAAGGAGCAGCCATGTACAACCACAACGAACCCGTCTCCAACTCGAACAAACTCCGCCCATTCCTCCGCCCGGCGGGGCAGTTTCAGCCTGCGATCGTTCCGCCGCTGCTCCCTGCACCATCCGTTCCTGCCGCAGTACGCTTGGCGCAGCCCATGCTGGTGCGCAAAGTGCCGGTTCTACCTGCTTTGTCGCCCGCAGCCGCGCTCGCTCACGACGCGCGCAACGCGCTTACAGCGCTTCAGCTGCTGTCAAGCCTGCTGGAGGAGCCGGGAGTACTTGCCCCGGAGCACACGTATCTGGGAGGGGACTTGCAAATGATTGCGCAGGTGTTGAGCGGGATGGTTGGTCGTATGGAGCATCTCGACAAGGCCCCGGAAAGTTCAGTAAAGGCAGCCCAGCCGGCACCACTGGTAGGTGCAGGTGACGCTCTCGCGCAATGCACAGGTCTATTGCAAAGTGTTGCCGGCCCAGGGGTGCAGGTCTTTGTCTCGGCTGAAAGCGGTTTGCCCCCTCTGCAACTGGAGACTGACGCTCTAGCGCGCGTCCTTATGAATCTTGTTAAAAATGCAAGCGAGGCCATGCCGGACGGCGGTACGGTCCGCATCACCGCCCGATGTGCGCTCAGCCGCACCGCGCCTGCGGTTCTCATACACGTCACCGACAATGGTGCAGGCATCCCCGCTCACGCGCTTGACCGCATCTTTGAGCCCGGCTTTAGCTCCAAAGCCTTACGCAGCAGCGAACCTTGCGGATTGGGTCTGGCCATCGTGCGCGAACTGGTGGAAGCCGTCGGGGGGCAAGTGCAGGTAGCAAGCAAACGCCGTAGCGGAACTACCTTCGAGGTAAAAATCCCCTGTATAGTTTCAGGACAAAAATGACAAGACTTAGACTTTCGTAACTGGAATACTACCCTGCTTGGCCATAGAATTAGCGGAAACACCCTTGGAAACAAACAACCTATGGCCATGCAGTCGCCAGTGAAAATGCACGTCCTGATCCTGGATGAAGATGTGGCTGTGCGCTCCGCGGTTTGCGAAATTGCAACCGCGCGGGGCTATCAGCCGCATACCGTTGACTCCGTCGATGCTGCTCGCGCCTACCTGCGCGGCAATAGTACAGACGTATTTTTACTCGACCTTAAAATGCCTTCGGGTAAGGCCATTGATCTACTCGATGAAATTAAGATTGTGCGGCCGGATACGTCGGTGATCGTAATGACGGCTTATGCCACAGTGACATCGGCTGTAGAGGCTATGCGTACCGGTGCGACCGACTACCTGACTAAACCATTCGCCATGGACGAACTGGCGGCAGTACTGGAACGTACTGCGGAGCGCCGTCAGATTGAGTCCGACACGCGCAGGCTGCGCGAGCGGCTGCGCTCCCAGGGAGGCTTGGGCACCATCATCGGGCAAAGTCCGGAAATGGATCGTATCTACCGAATCCTATCCAAGGTCTCGCACAGCACCCATCCTGTCATGATCCTGGGTGAAAGCGGTACGGGCAAGGAGCTGGTAGCTCGCTCCATCCACAGCAATGGGCCGAACGCTCAGAAACCGTTTCTGCCGGTGGACTGCGGCTCGCTTGTGCCGACGCTGGTTGAGAGCGAGCTGTTCGGCTACGTCAAGGGGGCTTTTACCGGAGCCAATCGTAACAAGGACGGTTTGCTGGTGGCAGCCGCCGATGGCACAGTGTTCCTGGACGAGATTGGTGAATTGCCGCTGGATTTACAGGCAAAGCTGCTGCGGGCACTGCAGGAGCGAGAGGTGCGGCCGGTCGGGGCCAATCACCGAGTACCCATCAGGGCGCGTGTTCTTGCGGCCACCAACCGCGACCTAATGCAAATGGTGGAGCAAGGCCGCTTCCGCAAAGATCTTTACTACCGGCTCAATGTGGTGAGCCTGCGCCTGCCCGCCCTCCGTGAGCGCCGGCAGGATATACCCCTGCTCACCACCCATTTTATCGATCTCATTAACAAGGAGCATGGCAAGAGTTTCGAGTTGAGCGACGAAGCGCTGCGTGTGCTTGATGAATATGACTGGCCCGGCAACGTGCGCGAGCTGCAGAATGCGCTGGAGCGCGCCTGCGCGATGGCCTCGACCGCACCTGGTAACGCCAAGGTCCATTTGGGCGATATGCCGACACAGCTCCAGGACTTCCGTATGCAGCAGAGGCGGCTCACCATGCCTCTGCGAGAGTTGCTGGAGAACGCCGCAGTCAACTCGCCCAGTGTTACATCGCTTGCGCAGCTGGAGCGCCAAGCCATCGTCGATGCCATCCAACGGCTCAATGGAGACAAACTCAAAGCCGCACAGCTGCTAGGAATCGGGAAGACTACGCTATATCGCAAGCTGAAGGAATATGGTATAGGCGACGGCATAATGCATGCAGTTTAAGCTGCTCCAGCCACGCGGCTGCGGTTAGCTGACGCAACTGAACACGCTTTACAAAAGGGAAACGCGCCTGCGTTCAATGGCAGCGAGTCTACGGGAGAAAACGATGCAGAGCGCGTTAATCATCACAAGCATTTCCGGCGCGGAGCAGTGTGCCGCCAGCCTGTCCAAGCAACTTGGGCTGCCAGTTGAGATAGCCCCAAGCCGCCGCGACGGTTTGGCCGCGTTGCGCCGCCGTGAGTACTCAATTGTCGTTGTCGACGAGCCGATAGCCGAAAGCAGCCCGGAAGGTGCGGAGATTCTCTGGAAGCAAGCCGGCCTGGCCGTTCCGTTGCAGTTCAACTTCGCCATCTCCGGCACCCACCGCCTCATCCGCGAGGTACGCGCCGCCCTGCTGCGTCGCGAGCATGAGCAGCAACTAGCCATGCGCGCCGCTACCGCAACGATAGAAAGCGACCTGCGAGACACTCTCACTGGCCTGCTGCTTCATTCGCAGCTCGCCCTTGCCGAACCGCTCGTCTCCGCCCCGCTCACCGCCAAACTACAGACGGTAGCCATGCTCGCCGGCAACCTGCGCACCCGCCTGGAGCGAAGCTCTGCCATGCCATTATGAATTAAGTCGATCAAACGGTAAGGCTTGTCTTTAAACCACAAACTACATACAAATTTTGACTTAACTAATCTTTGTTGTCCGGCAATAATTTGCGACAGTCAAGTAAAAACGCCTCAGGAACCATCCCGTAACTGTCCTGACTGCTGGAGCTGGTGCTACTACCTTTTCACTGTAACGCATTTGTCTGCTCTGAGGATTGAGGCTTACGAGTCATCCTGTATCGCTGTCGAGACACGTTTTACAATTGCGCTCGCAGCTCTCTGTGCTTTCGCGACTAGATCCTGGCTGACTTAAGCGCTGCAAGGGACAGGGAAAGATTTGGCATTTTTGGAGGCACGCTCGTACTTATTTTTGTCCTTCGGCAGACAGCCGGAGTTTGCCAAATATCTCCGCCGGTCTTTTCTGTCTTGCAGATCTTTTATTCGCACCATGTTGTGAAGCTAAGTTCACAAAGCAGAAACCGGCTCTCGTTCTCCTTAAAACTATTTAAGAACTCCCCTTCCGCTTCCAACGTCCGCCTCCGCAGCACTCCGTATAGATCGGTTTACCTATGGAACAGCTCTTCTTGGAGCTATTGGTTATTCTGCGTCTATGGTTCGGTTTGAATTCGGAAAGGGCTAGTTTAGATTGGAAGCTTTTTACAGAAACTCACAAGATCAAGCATCGACAGCTACAGAGCAAGATGTCGTATCAAGCTATGTCAGTCAGCTACAACACATTCAAGCTCGACTTGCCAAAGTTCAAGTGCAGCGGCTTTGGGCTTTGATCAGCGCGATCGGCTGTGTAGCCGCTTCTGCGACGCTGAGTTATGTATCGTTTATAAGCAGGCATCCATGGTTTATGGCAGCCGTGCTTCCAGGTATCTTTTCTGGCATCGCATACCGCCAATCGGGTGAGGAGTGGAAATGGCTTGCTGCGCGGGAGGAAGGCCTGGAGCATGGCATTGCACGGCTCAGCAACTCATGGCATGACGCAGAGGAAACAGGACTTGAGTTTGCACGTCCGGAACACCTCTATCAGGAAGATTTACAGGTGCTCGGCAAAGGTTCGCTTTTACGCTGCTCGCGACAACAAGGTCGCGAATAGGCGCAGATCGCCTGGCAACGTACCTGCTTGATCCAGTTGACCTCAGGGAGGTACGCCTGCTTCAAGAGAGCATTAAAAAACTAGTCTAGGTCACGGGCATTCGCGAGCAGATGCAAGGAATCGACAACTACCAGGTGCAGGATGGCACCGCCGACGACTTTGTAGCATGGTTTGCTATGCCACTTCTTCGGACAGCCAGTGTCTTCTCGCTGACTCTACTGTTTACGCGCACCGCTCTCTGGTGATCGCTATTGGCATTTGGGCAGGAGTATTACCCTGGTATCCAGCAATTCTTCCAATAGCTGGGTTGCTGCTGGTGCAGGCATGCATTGTTGCTATGCATCATGCGCGCATCCGCCCGCACCCCCGGTAGATGACCAGATCGCTCACTGTGCTCCAGCAGGGTTTGCAGTTGATGGAGAAGTCGGAATTTCATTTAACCAAGCTTAGGAGCATGATGGAATGCCTGCGAAAAGATCACGCAGCCGCAAATATGCGAATCGTTAAAAAGTTGGTGAACACTCTGGATCAACGAGAGGAAAGTGAATTTTACTTGCTTTCTCGCTTGTATGCCGTAGGCACCCAGCTAGTGTTTGCCGTAGAGCGGTGGCGCTCGACACACCAGTCTGATTTTAAGGAGTGGCTGGCTGTCTGGGCTGAGTTTGAAGTTCTACAAGCCCTTGCACTGTATGTTTTTGAACATCCACAGAATGTTTTCCCGACGCTTGTTGAAGAGTCTCTGACACTGAAGGCAAAGCAGCTTAGGCATCCCTTTCTGCCTACGGCTACCTGCATCGGCAATGACGTGCAGCTCGATCCAACCACTCGGTTTTACCTGGTACAAGTTCCAATGTGGTTGAAAAAAGCACATTACTGCGAGCTATTAGGCTTTATGCTGCACTAGCCTAGGCCGGGGCACCGGTGTGTGCAGAGTTCTCGTCTTTCTCGAACATACACGTCTGCGCTGCATTCTCACCACGCGAGTCTCTCGGGGAAGGTCGATCGCGTTTTATGGCTGAGGTCACTAGACTTTCTGGCGCGCTCGCGCAGAGTGGCGGCATAACGCCTATGGTTTTCTTATCAAAGAAATTCTCAGCGGCACGAACCCGCGTGACAGACTTCTCGCGACGAAAATCATTCTTAAGCATTTTTGGATAAGGGTGCTATCGGCATGATCTCAACTCATGACTTAACGCTTACATCTCTTGCCAACGATGCAGGAGCATGCGGAATGCTGGTACACATGGAAAATGCGAGCGATGAGTACACACTCGCGTTTTACTACTTGCTTAAATCTGGTGTGTCCCGCAATCAAGCGCGCTATCGTGCGCATGATGGGCATCGACGTAGTAACTAGCTAAAAGCTGAACGCAAAGGAGGGTGCCTTATCCATAAAATTGGAATGTATTACGAAGTACGTAAGGCTGCAAATCGTTTGAACCATTTAGAGAAAATATGGGATGGCTATATAAAGTTAACCATCCTATATTTGTAAATACCAGGTTAATGTACAGTTTTCATCTTGCGCTGCATGTAATCCATTAGCAGGTATTCGCCGAGTGTGTCGGGAGTAGTAAAGTAAGCCTTTCCCCGGCACATGGCAGTTACCTTTTGCACAAATTGCATCAAGCCGTAATCTGATGCCAGCATAAATGTGTTAATCATTACATTCGACCGTTTGCAACGGTTTACTTCTTCAAGCGTTTCACTTACCACCAGCGGGTCCAATCCAAAAGCGTTCTTATAGATGCGGCCATCAGGTAAAGTCAGCGCTGAAGGTTTTCCGTCCGTAATCATGACAATCTGCTTCATGTCTTTGCGCTGTCGCTCCAGAATGCGTCGCGACACACGCAAGCCTTCGCGAGTATTCGTGTAGTGAGGACCTACTTTAACGCGTGGCAGCTGCGAAATCGGCAGCTCCTCGGCTGAATCATGAAACAGAACTAACGATAGGGAATCCGCAGGGTATTGTGTCCGGATCAGGTGTGAGAGCGCCATGGCTACACGCTTTGCGGGTGTAAAGCGGTCTTCACCGTACAAAATCATAGAGTGTGAGCAGTCCAGCATCACTACTGTCGCGCAGGAACTTTGATACTCGGATTGATGCACCTGCAAATCAGAGTACTCAAGCTCAAGTGGCATGTGTGTGCCCTGACGGGCAATCGCTGACGAAAGCGTAGCTGTGGTATCGAGATTCAGAGTATCGCCGAACTCGTATGCTTTAGAGCCGCCGCTATTCTCAACGCCGGTCGAGTAGTGCGGTGTGTCATGTCGGCCTACACTTGCTTTGCCGAGTGAACCAAGCAGGCTGCTTAGAGTTTTGAAACCTAGAAAATCGAGGCTTTTGTCTGTGACTTCAAATCGCGCCTCAGTCTCACCGCCGCCATTTTGTCCCTTTCCCGCTTCAGAGTTGGGGTCACCCTTTTTCTGAATGTAGTTTTCCTGTTCCATGCGATCCATCAGCTGGTCCAAGAATTGTTCAAACTTACCTTCAGCCTGCAGTTCCTCTATCTTCTTTTGTGTATCTTCATCAAAAAGTTCACCGGATTCCATGGCGCGCCGCAACGCTTCCTTCAAGTCTTCCATGGTCTGATCCAGGTCCTGAAACTGCATCATGGGATTCTGAAAGCCTGAATCTAGCAGGTAGTCGGAAAGCGCTTCCAGCAGATCTTCCATATCCAGTTCAGCAGCGAGGTCTCCGTTGTACTTCGTATAGCGAACACGTTTCATAGTGTCATTTTGAGCTTTTCGGCAGCGGCATGCAACAGCCAAACGGCATCTCAAGCACATCCTGTTGCACTTCGTTTTGCGTTGTCGAAGTTGTTGCGTTCGGAGCACCTCGTACGCCAGAGGTGGTAGGACCTGGACGCGGTACTGTTACGAAAGCCGCACGCATGAGCATTTTGCATGGCTAACCAGTACCGTTACGAACATCAAAAGATTAAAAAATCATGTCATAACTTCGGGAAGCCTGGGTAAGATCTGCCAAGTAAGGTAAAGATGCCTACCTCGAAGAATCATAAGAAATTAATCCTTGATTCCATCGAGACTTCCAGTACTGTACTTACAGCGAAGGAGCCGAGCACATGATTTACCGCGACAAACACTTCAAGCAAACCAGCCACCTAGTGGCACATGTGGCTTGTACGGGAGCCATGCTAATGGCCTCTATTGCAGCATTTGCACAAGGCAGTCCGGTTGTGAACACCGGTTGGAACTCGTCAACCTCAACGTCTCTGCAAGCAGCTGGTCGTTTATTAAATCAGGCTACCTTTGGGCCGACGATAAATGACACAACCAATGTAGAAAATACCGGCATAAGTAAGTGGATCGATCAACAATTTACTTTGCCGGCTTACCAGATACCATTAGCCAGCACAAGTGTAAATACTCTGCCGGACTGCCCGAGCTTAGAATGTCCCACTGAGTACTATTGGTGGAATGACGCGCTCTTTGGGCAGGACCAATTACGCCAGCGAGTTGCTTTTGAGCTGAGTAAATTGTTTGTAGTTTCGACGAACATGGTCGATCCGCGCTACATGCCGAACTATTTGAATATTTTGTCAAATGATGCTTTCGGTAATTGGTTTACATTGATGCACGACGTTGCGCTTTCACCTGCCATGGGCACGTACCTTAATATGGCTAACAGCTTTGCACCTGCTAAAGGTCAATTTGCTAACGAAAATTTTGCACGCGAGTTAATGCAACTGTTTTCCATCGGCACAGTTGCATTGAATCAGGACGGTACGCTCAATCTTGATGGTAGTGGCAAGCCGATCCCGAACTACACCTCAGCTCAGGTTCAAGACTTTGCGCTTGCGTACACAGGATGGACATTTGCCTACAATGACTGTAGTGTGCCTACGAAAGCTCAGTATTATTGGCCGGTCTATCCTACAGGGGAGAATTGTTCACTGGTTCCTCTGGCCGGATCGCACAGTACAGCGGCAAAGACCCTGATGCGCGGCACAATTCTGCCTGCAGGGCAAAGTGCTCAGGATGATCTGAATGGTGCACTGCAGAATATCTTCAATGATCCTTCGCTTCCGCCTTTTGTGTCGCGGCGGCTCATCCAGGACTTGGTAAAGAGCAATCCAACACCTGCTTACATCAGCCGTATTGCTGGTGTATTTATTAACAATGGTTCAGGCATACGCGGTGATATGAAATCCGTGCTAAAAGCAATTTTGCTCGATCCGGAAGCTCGCGCGGGTGACTCCCTCACCGCACAGGTCGATCCGAATGGCGGAAAATTGCGGGATCCAATTCTATGGTGGGCTTCAGTAATGCGTGCTATGGAAGCAACTTCCGGTGCAAGCCTGCCGAATGTCGGAATTTATGAGCATATCTTCAACATATGGCTTGCTAACCTGGACGAAATTCCTCATGGGGAGGAAAGTGTATTCAGCTTTTACTCTCCTGATTTCCAATTGGCAAACGGTTTGTATGCGCCCGAGTTCCAAAACGAAAACATGCAAACGATTGTGTGGATGGCTTTACATGTACAGGACGCACTCTATAACAACTTCAATGTCGGTCCCCCGCAATCCAACGAACTCACATTGAATCTTGGTGCAGGTAGCTTTTGGTATAACTGCGCATCACAATGGGGACCGACAAACTTGGTCAACGTGCTTGACGCCCTTCTAATGCACGGAACCATGACGCAGGACATGCAGCAATCCATCATCACTGCAATTAAGTATGATGACCCGGCAACAATGGTGCGGGCCGCTGTCTACCTTATTGTAACTTCGCCGCAGTACCGGATCATAGTATAAACCGCAGCACGCTTAAATACATCTTGGAGAATCACATGCAACGCAGAAACTTCTTGAAAACCGCGTCTTGGGGAGCCCTTGCGCAGCTCGCAGGTGTTTCGCCGCTTCGCTCCATGGCAGCTTTCGCAGACAGCAACAGCGCAAATGACTATAAAGCCATCGTCTGTTTATTTATGCGCGGTGGCAATGATAGCAATAACATGATTGTTCCTCTTGCGGGATCACAGTACGATGCTTACAGCCAGGCGCGGGGGTTGAGCGCCATCGCGCAAGGGCAGTTGTTACCGCTGCCTAATTCCAACTTTGGCTTGAATCCAGCATTTGCAAACTTGAAGCAGGCATACGCTTCGGGCAACGCAGCGATGATTGCGAATGTTGGCCCGCTTGTGCAACCAACAACAATGGCCCAATACAAGGCTACCAGTGTACAAATTCCTAGTTTGCTAATGGCTCATGACGATCAGCAGATAGCTTGGGAAAGCGGTGCTTACCAGCCTGTTATAGGCTCGAGCTGGGCCGGCTTGACCTCTGATCTTCTATCATCCAACTATAATTCTTCGAGCATGCCCATGGTTACATTGGTCGGGGACGCGACAATCTTTGGCCGAGGTCAGAGCTCATCCCCATTCAGTGCCAATGGCTATGCTCAACAAGCCGCTTTCTGGTGTGCGGACGGAGGTCTCTGGTGTGCTCCACGAAATGTAGCTGCCCAGCAGTTACTGACCTTTAAGAATGGAGTCAACCTGCTGCAAACAGATCAGCAAGCTTACCTTCAAGCTTATAAATACAACGCGTTTTACAATGGCATTCTAAGTAGTGCGAAAGGCTTCAAAACAAATTTCATTCAAAATAATCCCTTGTCTGGGCCCTTGTATACAGTTGCTACTATGATGCAGCTTCGTAGTGAAATTGGCGCGCGGCGTCAGATTTTCCTCATCGATGCCGGTGGATTTGACACACATGGAGACCAAGGGGGCATCCAGCCTGCACTGTACGGAATGATCGATCAGGCAATCGGCATGTTTGTCCAGGTCATGCAAGAAATGGGCCTGTATAACAATGTGACGCTGTTTACCGCGTCAGATTTCTCCCGGACACTTTCCATCAACAGTTCCGGTGGATCCGATCATGCCTGGGGGGGCCACCATTTTGTTGTAGGTGGGGCAGTCAAGGGTGGCAGTATTTACGGCAGCTTCCCCAATCTACAACTCGGTGGGCCAGATGATATTGATGGTTCGGGCCGTTTTGTACCGACCACAGCACTTTCACAGTACACTGCAACTCTGGCGTCATGGTTTGGAGTGCCTAACTCAGCACTTGGTGCCATGCTGCCGGGCCTTACCAACTTCTCTACAACCAATCTCGGCTTTGTATAGAAGAAGAAAAGCCCCGCGATCATGCGGGGCTTTTTTCATAGCTGTGCTTAGTTCAGACCGCCACGCTTGGAGCGCTTTGTCTGCCACGCCTCATAAGCCTGCTCATCGTTGCCGGAGCCGCGTTCTCGTTCTCCCCGTCGCTTGTTGTCCCCGGCCGAGAAAGCCCGCTCTTCGTTACGACTCAAACGGCGGTGTGCCACCATGCCTTCCAGTAAAAATTCGGCGGCTGCGACCAAGCGTTCCGGTGCATCCGACAACTTCACGCCAAGCGGCAACAGCTTATCGAATAAACCTTGAATCTGTTTCAGCTCCGCAGCAATGGCAGCTGCCGGTTCACCATCCTCAATCTTTAGAGAGCCGCCCAGGTTAAACCATTGCTCAATCTGTTGCGTATTGGTCTCAGCAAAGTAGCGGTCGTACACTGTGCCCAGTGCGCCACGAATGAGCTCACGAACCACAACGTCAGCACCTCGCATCTCACCTTCGTACTCGAGCTCAATCTTGCCTGTAATCCCCGGCATGGCCGTGTATAGGTCACCGATACGCGGTAGCACCAGGGACTCGCTATGCAGCAGGGCACGGCGTTCGGCATTTGAAATCACCAGCTCCATTGTGGAAATTGGTAGCCGTTGCGAAACGCCTGAACGCTTGTCAACTCGTTTATCAACGCGAGCTGTAAATGCTATCTGCTCCACAATCTCGCGCATGTACTTCGGAATTTCAATTTCGCTTGCATCGCGCTCCGACCAAGCTTCCTGCTCGGTAATAGCGATGCCGTCCTCCAATGTTTCCGGATAGTGCGTACGGATCTCTGAACCGATACGATCCTTAAGTGGCGTTACGATCTTGCCGCGCGCAGTATAGTCCTCCGGGTTTGCGCTGAACACGATAGCGACATCTAGCTTGAGACGGACCGGATAGCCTTTGATCTGCACATCGCCTTCCTGCATGATGTTGAACAATGCCACCTGAATCTTGCCCGCCAAGTCCGGTACCTCATTGATCGCGAAGATACCGCGGTTGGCGCGTGGCAGCAGGCCATAGTGCATAGTTAACTCATTTGAAAGATCCTGGCCGCCGCGAGCTGCCTTGATCGGGTCCAGATCGCCAACCAGATCGGCTACGGTTACATCTGGGGTCGCAAGCTTTTCCACGTAGCGGTCATCGCGGCTCATCCATGCGATTGGAGTATGGTCACCGTGCGTAGCCAACAGGTCGCGGGAGTGTTTTGCAAGCGGCCTCCATGGATTATCGCGAATTTCAGAGCCGGCGATATATGGTGCCCACTCATCAAGTAGGTGCGTCAAGGCTCGCAAAATCCGGCTCTTGGCCTGGCCGCGTAGTCCAAGCAAGATAAAGTTGTGCCTGGACAAAACCGCATTCACGATTTGCGGTACTACTGTATCTTCATACCCCACGATGCCTGGAAAAATCGGCTCGCGATCTTCAGCCTGCCGACGTAGCAGCGTAATCAGATTTTCACGAAGCTCATCTTTGACGGAGCGATCCCGTAATCGATCTTCTCCGTATAAAGAATGGTTGCGGAGCTCTCCAAGGGTTTTCGGCAAGGCATTCTGGCCGGGATTACTGATGGCGGTGTCTTGAGTCATTGAGGCCATGAAGGTATCGCTCCTAAGCAGGGGAAAAGGCGTTGGCGGCAGCCTGTTTCCAGGTCCAAACCGCCTCAAACGCGAGAAGAGACAAAGTACGTTCTATTTAGAATAAATGAGTCGTTGGGTACTGCTCTGAATGCAGCACATACCCGCGAAACTTACATTACCCGGCTATTGCCGTTTTGCGAGTAGCCATTTCGACTTTGCGCGGCACCCATCCGAAGCTTTGGCAAAATTTCATGATAAAAATCCAGCAGCAATGCGGTGCGTTCCATGTCAGAGCGGCTCACCAGCAACCTTTGTTTGAAGCCGAGATCGGCCGGCAGCTCCCAGGCGAGCTGGAAAGACAGTGCCCGATCCAGGTCCAGTGAGTAGCTCTCCCGGCCGATTCCAGCCAAGGCCAATACTTCCAGATGCAGCGCGACACATTCTGCCCGTTCTTCGCGGGTGGACTCAGGCGCGTCATCATCAAAGAAATCCACCTCAGCCTGTAAAAACTCGCGTGAGTTGTCCAGTTGTTCAATCTCGAAGCGGCGTTTACCTTCGCACAGTACATCAATGCGTCCATCGGGGTAGCGGCGCAGCACTCGTGTAATTGCTGCTGTGCAGCCGGCAATGGCCAGACCCTCACGCTGTGCGCGCACCACTCCAAATTCCATTTCTCCAGCCAGGCACAAACCGAGCATTTCTTTATAACGTTCTTCAAAAACGTGAAGAGGCAGCGGTACGCCCGGGTAGAGAACAACATCAAGAGGGAACAGGGCGATCTTCATTGCAAATCCATGCCTTTCAAGCCAGGTCGCCAGTGGTGAAGCCGCGCCAGATGCAAAAACGTCAAGGGGAACAAAACTACTAGTTCGAGCAGCATAGTTACTGTGTGAAGTACCACTGTCGCATGCGAGAAGGAGAATAGTTAACTGCCTAGTTCCAGCTCATCAAGCATGGCTTGCATCTCACCTTCTGCATGTACGTTGCCGCTACTCTTGGCAGTGCCGATGCCTAGTACCAGGTGCTGTTTTGCATCAAGCATCCTGCCTGCGCGCGCCATGGTCTGCGCTGCCATGAAATATCCCGGTGTGTACTCAGGGTGATCCCGTAGCAAAGTCGTGAACTCGCGAATCGAGGTATCCAACTCATCTTTGGAGGCATAGTCCATAGCCAGCCCATAACGTGCAAAAGCGTCCTTGGGGTTCGCCTCCAGGATCTGTCGCAGCATCGCTGCTTTGTCCATTCACTTGCCTTCTTCCTTTGGCTTCCAGTAGATTCTCCTCCACCCACGAAGAAGCAGTCTGTTTGCAGAAATACTTGCGAGTGCTGAAAGCATTAAAACTGATGTTTTCGATTGTATCCACCATCAGGCAATTCGCTGCTTAGGAGAAAACATTGGCAGATATCGGTGATACCACTCAAAACATGGCACACACACCCTTGGTATCACAATCGGCGATGACTGAGTTGATCCTGCCGAATGACACCAACACGTTAGGAAACCTGCTGGGCGGTCGCTTGATGCACTTTATCGATCTGGTAGCCGCTATGGCGGCTTACCGCCATTCACGTCATCATGTCGTCACAGCATCCATGGACCACATCGATTTTATCGCTCCTGTCCATGTAGGCGATTTGGTGGTGCTTAAATCCAGAGTCAACCGGAGCTATCGCACGTCCATGGAGGTCGGCGTCAAGGTTTGGGCTGAGAACGTAATTCTGGGTACCCAGCGGCATGTCGCCTCGGCCTATCTTACGTTTGTCGCCATCAATGCACAGGGAATACCTACCGCAGTCCCGCAGCTGCTGACAGAAGACTCGGAAAGCGAACGTCGCTTTGCCGATGCCGGACGGCGGCGGGAGCACCGGCAAGCCGAGCTGGCGCGCCGCCGGGCTGCCGGCAAGCTCCCCCCTACAGGTTGACGCAGCTGCATAGCTATCATGGGAGCAGACTCTTTTGCCCCATCCGGAAAGGAACACTACTATGGCACATGGACAAGCAAGCCAAGCAGGACAAGCAGCACCGGGACCCATTGCACTGCCCGGCATCCGGTACATCATCGCCATCGGCTCCGGTAAGGGTGGCGTCGGTAAAACCACGGTAGCCGTCAATCTGGCCATTGCACTGGCCTCACTGGGGCAGCGTGTAGGTTTGATCGATGCCGATATCTACGGGCCAAACGTCCCAATGATGTTCGGAAGCAGCGGCCAGCCCAAGGTGCTGCCGAACAACCAGATCGAGCCGAACCTAGCGCATGGCGTCAAAATTATGTCTGTCGGACTTATCTCGCCGGGCGATAAGCCCATGGTGATGCGCGGCCCCATGCTGCACCAGATCATCCGCCAGTTTCTTCAACAGGTAGAGTGGGGTGAGCTTGATTTCCTGCTCGTTGATCTGCCGCCCGGAACCGGCGATGTAGTGATCTCGCTTGTCCAGACTGTTCCACTCACCGGCGCCGTAGTTGTGTCTACACCATCCGATGTAGCTCTACAAGACGCGCGTAAAGCCATTGAAATGTTTGGCCAGGTCAATGTGGAGATCTTGGGTATCATTGAAAATATGAGCCACTTTACGTGTCCACACTGCCACACCGAAATAGATATCTTTGCCAAAGGCGGTGCGGCACGTACAGCTGATCAGTTCAAGGTGCCATATCTCGGTTCTATTGAACTGGCTACGCAAATTCGTGCGGGTGGCGATAGTGGAGCGCCCATTGCAATAGAAGGGTCGAGTGCTGCTTTTGCGGGAGAGTTCTTCGACATTGCCCGCAAGGTTGCCGAACGAGCCGCACAGCTTGAAGGACATGGAGCTGATGTTTTCGAAGTACAGTAGGAGGTCAGGACTGACCGCCTACTCATAAATAGAAGCAATTAGACTGCTGCAGGCACCGATAAAGCCTTAACTCGAGCATTCAAGCGGCTTTTATAGCGTGAAGCGGTGTTCTTATGCAGAATACCTTTTTGGACGCTCTTATCCAAAGCAGACACCGTTGCACGAAACTGGTCTGCAGCAGCCGGGGCATCCCCCTTCAATAGGGCCTCACGCAGCAGGCGCAGGCTACCGCGAATACGGCTTTTGTTTGCACGGTTGACTGTTGTCTTGCGCTTGGTTTGCCGAACGCGCTTCAGGGATGAGACATGATTTGCCATTCTTTATGTATGCACTTTCAGAAAGAGGTATACGCAGGACTTCCTGCATTGTCAGTAGTCTTCACTCTAAGGGAGGCCTGGAGCCAAGTCAAGATAGCTCGGCTGCTCAACGAGAAAGTCAGGAACTTCTAAAATCGTTGTAACTTGCAGCCCGTCGATCGGTGTCTTAACGTGCGTTATGCGAATCTATACAACTGCACTCGCACTTGCTTTTCTCTCAACCGTCACCCATGCACAAAGTGTCGTCCAAGCCTTAATCCCTGCCAACGTTCACCGGATACAACAAGCTTATGGGAACGGCAATCAGAATTATGGCTGCCAGCGGGTAAATGGAAACCCGGTCTGGATTTTCCTGGCGCCGGACGCCATCCTCTACCAGCTTTCCAGTTCTATTCCACAGCAGTTTGCTACACACAGTACCGGCCCGGTGTGGCAATGGAATGACGGCAGCGGAGTGTTCGGTAAAGCAGTGCAATCCATTCCCTCTACCAATTCGAACAGCATTCCTCAATTATTGATCCAGACACAAACCTTCGGCACTGTCAAAGGTGTTCTTTCCAGTACTACTTACGTGACCAGGACAGACACTATGGGCGGTACCACACCGCTTACCGGTTGTGACACGATCCACATTGGCACTACAGCACGCGTTCCATATAGTGCAATATATACATTTTTCGCTACTAACTAGAAGTTCCAGAACGCGCCCGAGCAGAAACCTGCTCGGGCTACATGGTTAAGCTGATGTTGCCGCAGCAGTCGCGTTGGTCCGTGCTGACAGCTTGTTGAGCAACTCGTTGAAATGCTTTTCTTCGTCGAGCGTCTTCTGCAGCAGCGTAGCATGCTGCGTCAATCCAAGAGTTGTGGCCCACTCGCGTGCCGCGCCATACGAGGCGATCTCGTAGTGCTCGATCTTCTGTGCCGTAGCCAGCAGCCCTGCATCACGTACCGGGCCCTCGCTCGATTCACGAGTGATATTTGCACCAGACCCGATCAGCGCGACACAGATTGGATCCTTCAGATCATCAACCTTGCCGTCCATCTCTGCAATGATCTGGCTAAGACGTTGTGCCTGTACCTGGCTTTCCTGCTTGTGCGATTGGAAGGCCTGCTTCAATTGTTCGTCCTGCGTATGCTTGATCATGACTTCAAGACCGGTGTCACTCTGGTTCTCGGTCGAGAGCAGGTAGCGGAGCTGCCCGGTGTAGAGGGCACGAAGATTGTCGTAGTCATTTGGCGTAATGAAGCCCATAAAAGTGATTTACCTCAGTCAGTAAGAGGGGCTACAGTTCATATGCGTTGGCTGCCCTCTACTAGCGGAATGAGATTGCGCTTTCACCGCTTACGTCTCCATTTTGTGGTAAACGGCCCGAATATCCACGATTGGGAGCTGTTTTGCTCTATCGTTAGTTCATTAAATGTGTGTTGGGGCATTGACGGCACGGCGTTCCGGCGCTACGCTTTGCCCATTGACCCTCGTTGCAGCTCCGTCGAAGTACTTCAGCGTAGGAAAAGCGCTGATCGCGGGCTTGCTCCCATCCAAAAGCTGAAGCATTACAAAACTGCGAGCGCGTCCTTCCTTATAGGAAGCACTGTCGCAGCTGGAGGCTTATTCGCTGCTTGATGACCAATAAAACGCTTGAAATCACGCCAAACCTTGAGCCCCTGTTTGGGACCCGCGACGAAAACCTCAAGCTGATGGAGCGTGAGCTCCAGGTGCGGATTGATCTGCGCGCCGATGCGGTATACGTAAGTGGCACCGAAGGAGCTATCGGCCGGGTAGAAAGCATTTTTGCTGACTTTGAACATCTACGCCAGCGCGGTGTACACCCTCACAATGGCGAGCTGAATGCATTGCTCAAGCTAGTTGTGTGTGATCCCACGGTAAGCCTCCGCTCCCTGGTCGAAAGCGGAAAGCAGCGATCTACAGGCGGTGTGAAGCGGATCGTACAACCGCGTTCCATCAATCAGCGCTGCTATGTCGAGGCTATCGAGCAGAGTGATATGACCTTCGGTATCGGTCCGGCCGGCACGGGTAAGACGTACCTGGCTGTAGCTATGGCAGCCTCTGCGCTACTTGCTAAAAAAGTGGCGCGCATTATCCTGGTGCGGCCGGCTGTCGAGGCAGGCGAGCGGCTCGGCTTTCTGCCCGGCTCGCTGCAGGAGAAGATCGACCCCTACCTGCGACCGCTTTATGACGCCCTCTACGAGCTGCTGGAGCCCGAACGTGTCGACAAGATGATCGAGAAGAACATTATCGAGATGGCACCGCTTGCCTTTATGCGGGGTCGTACGCTCAATGATGCGTTCATCATCATGGATGAGGCGCAGAACACCACCAGCGAGCAGATGAAGATGTTCCTTACCCGGCTTGGCAGCAACTCCAAGGCTGTCATTACCGGTGACGTGACACAAATCGACTTGCCGAACCCGCGCCGGTCCGGGCTGGTTGAGGCCATCAGTATTCTCTCCGGCACCGACGGCATCAAGTTCATCCACTTTGAGGATGGTGACGTCGTGCGCCATCATCTAGTGCAACGCATTATCCGGGCTTATGATCACTTCGGGCGCTCGGAGCAACTGCCGCTTGGTATGAGCGACAAGTCGAGCGCGGCACAAAGCGGCAAGCCGCAGTAGCTTTTCCGACGGCTTTTTAACTACCCGGCAAGCGAGTTGCGGTAGCATCAATGCAGACGGTCAGCAACAGGAGAGCAATGCTCTCCTGTTGCCATTTCCAATGGCAGGAGATACAAAGGCCGCAGTTTGGGGCTGACACCATGATTGTGACCGCACCGGAAGTACGAGTGCCGCGTGGCACACTTCCCAGAAGGGAATTGAGCCGGTTTGTGCGTGAGGTGTGCGAAACCATTCCTTTAAAAGGTGCGGTAAGCATCCTGCTAACGACCGACGCAGCCATGAAGGCGTTAAACCAAGAATTCCGTCGTAAGAACAAGCCGACTGACATACTTTCGTTCCCGGCTGAAAACTTATTGGTCGGACCTGCCTATGCCGGGGATCTAGCTGTCTCTATTGAAACTGCGGCTACACAGGCGGTGAATCATGGTCACAGCCTGCTGCTTGAAGTTCAGATTCTGCTGCTACACGGGCTTCTGCACCTCTCCGGCCATGACCATGAACAGGATACGGGTCAAATGCTGCAGCGGGAACAGATGCTGCGGCAGCATTTTGGACTACCCCTTGGACTCATCCAGCGTGCAAGTGAGGCTGCATTATCCGCGAGCAAGGTAGCCGCGCAATGAGCCTTCTGCCTGCTTTCATCTTGGTACTGCTGCTCGCCATCCTTACGCTTGCCTCCTATATCGATCGCATGTACTTCGAGATGGGTAAGTTCCTGTCTCGCGATTTTCAGGAGAACATCGACGTTTGGGAGGAGAAGGTGGAACCCAGGCTCGGTTTTAGCCGGGAACAATTGGCGTTGTCAGCTGCTTTACTTTCGCAGCTTGCCCTGGCTGGGATCACGCTGATATTTGCGGTAGCTTTTTTCGACCGCTCCAGTCGCTCCCCTATCCCCTCGTCTGCGGCAATCGGACAAGTAGCTTTCGCAATCGTGCTGGTAATTGTTGTTTTCAGCCGTCTGCTGCCGTATGCGTTTTTCACCCGCACCAGCGGTGCCTGGCTGCGGCGCTTTGTGTGGCCGCTACGAGTGCTGTTTACGCTCTTTATGCCGCTGGCGCTGACTATCAATTTTCTACTCTCTATCGTTACGCTGGCCAGCGAGCCGGCTGCCGCGCGCGAGGAGGAAACCTCAGGCGCAGCAGTCGATGCGCTGCTGGAAGCAGGGCAGGAGGAAGGTATTCTTGAGGAAGAGGATCATGCGCTAATCCGCTCGGCTGTGGAGTTCGGCGACAAGGTGGTGCGTGACGTCATGACACCTCGCCCGCGCATTTTCGCTGTTCCTGAAGACGTCACGGTCGAGCAGTTGCTGACACTGCTTGAGAGCCATCCCTTCTCGCGGGTGCCCGTGTTTGCCGGTACAGTTGACTCCATCACCGGTATCGTATTTGCCCATGACACGCTGCAAATCACTGACATCGCCGCGCATACTGAGACTGTAAGCGCAATCGCGCGACCGGCAACGTTCATCCCAGAAACCAAGCGCGCCAATGAAGCCCTACGCGATATGCAACGCGAAAAGCAGCACATGCGCATTGTTATCGATGAGTATGGAGGCGTCGCCGGCATCGTAACCATTGAAGATTTGATTGAAGAGATCGTAGGCACCATCGCTGACGAACACGAAGGCGAAGACGTCGAAGCCGTGCGCGAGGAGCAGGCCGGAGTGTGGAGCGTTCCCGGCGATCTTGAAGTGGCGCAGCTTGAAGATTTGCTGGGTGACGGCTGGGAAGTCCCGGAAGATTACGACGCAACCACGGTGGCGGGCTTTGTGAGTGAGACCGCAGGCCGCATCCCCATGCCGGGGGAGGTGGTCGAGGAGAATGGTTTGCGTTTTGAAATCCTAGCCTCAACCGACCGCAGGATTGAACGTATGCGCGTGTCACGAACCGGCACCGTCGCTGCTGCTTAAGGAAAGAGGAAACATTGAAGAGCGGATTTGTATCGATCCTGGGACGTCCCAACGCGGGCAAGTCGACGCTAGTAAATGCATTGACAGGCGAAAAGGTCGCCATTGTCACAAGCAAGCCGCAGACCACGCGCAACCGTATCCACGGCATCGTGGATGTGCCGGCAAAAAAGGGTAAGCACCCTGCCGCGCAGATCGTGTTTGTAGATACGCCCGGTGTGCACAAGCCTAGCACCCTGCTTGACAAGCAGATGATGCAGGTGGTATACGACGCGCTTGAAAGCCGCGACGTGGTGATGCTGATGATTGACGCCTCCCGCAGGCCGGAGGTGCCGGTAACCGAAAAGCCGGTTTTGGCAGAAATTGAGCAGCCGGACGCAGCCGGCGGGGTCGCCGAAGAAGTTCCAGCAGCTCCGCGCAAGAACTCGCAGCCCAAAAGTAAGGAAGCTAGCGAAGATGCGTTCGTCTTCGAACTATTGAGGAAACTGGACTGCCCGGTCTTCCTGCTTATTAACAAGATCGACCTGATCCCGCGCGATCAGCTGCTGCCCATGATCGCCGAGCTGAGTGCGCTGCACCCGTTTAAGGAAGTCATCCTGATGTCAGCGCGCAAGCGCGACGGCCTTGAGGAACTGGTCGAGAAATTAGTCGAGTACCTCCCCGTCGGCGAGCGCCGCTTTCCAAAAGACCAGTTCACCGACCAACCCGAGCGCTTTCTCGCTGCTGAGTTAATCCGTGAGCGAATCCTGATGGAAACCGGCGAAGAGGTGCCATACGCAAGCGCCGTAGTCATTGAGGAGTGGGAAGAACCGGTCGCGTCTCCGCGTCGGTCCAAGCCCGATCCCGGGCATGAAAAGCTGCCGTTAACCCGCATCGCCGCTGCGATTTACTGCGAGCGCGAGGGGCAGAAAGCAATCCTGATTGGCAAAGGCGGTGCCAAGCTCAAGGCAATCGGTGCCTCAGCGCGGCAGGAGATTGAAAAGCTGCTAGGTACCCGCGTGTTCCTAGGCCTGCATATCATCGTCGAACCGAATTGGCGCGAGCAGCGCGGCTTCCTCGATACGCTGGATTGGCGTCGGCAGCTCGATGAGCTTGCGCGCCAGCGCGAGCACAAACTGGAAAGAGAAGCCTCGAAGAATTAAGCTTGCTCAGAAAGCTTTACCTATGTCTATTCCTCTCACGCCAAAGAGCATGTGCCCGCCCTCATCGGCTGTCTCAAACCAGAACATCTTGCCGCTGAGTATCGACTTGGCATTGGCAATTACCTCGCCCGCTTTCGCCTCAAATTAGGTGAGATCTTCGTGACCGCTGTTAGGCTATCGTCGCAAAGTCTAATCGTTAGCTAAAACTCAAATCGCGCGGCAAACTGTAGCTGCCGCGACGACCCGGCATCGCCGGTTGCCGTCCGTGTCTGCGTGATCTGCCCAAAGGTACTGGTCGCCGACGTAGTGGCCGTCAAATTGGGATTGTTGAAGTTGGCGTGGTTTAGCGTATCGAAGGAGTCCACACGCAGCACCAACGCCGTCTGCTCAGCAATCTTCGTCGTCTTTTCAATGGAAATGTCTGCATCCGCAAAGCCCGGCCCCGTGAACGCATTGCGGCGCAACGTACCATAACCGGCAGTCGGCGCATAAAAGATGCAGCCGGCGGTACGAACCGCGCAAACCGCAGGGGAGCCGGTTGGTCCGGTTAGATATGGCACATTGCCGTTGGCTAGCGTGGACCTGCGCCCGATGGATAGTGTCGCTAAAAGCGAGGGCCGGATGGTCCCGGTAGACCCGTTGCCGTCAAAGGCGGATGTAGTGACCACGTTCAACGGATTGCCGGTTTGCAATTGTGTGATGTTCGCCAGCAGCCAGCCCTCGCGGAAACGGTCACCACGGAAGGGAAGATTCCAGGTACCGGAAAACACAAAATGGTTGCGCGTATCGAAATCGGAGAGCCCGTAGTCGCCGTGCAGATTGGTGCTGTCCTGCAGGGAAAAACCGCCCTGCGAGCCTAGCGAGTTGTCGTCCTGCGATTTGGACCACACATAGCTTGAGTTCACCTGCAAGCCGTGCTGGAGTGCTTTACGCACGGTAAACCAAAGCGCGTTGTAGTTTGAAGCAGAGTCGGAATCAATCTCGCTGACCGCACCCAGAGCTGAACCGGGCCGCACCGGGCTGTTGGCGGACAGGTGTGCGAATGGCCGCACACCTGCCGAGGTATTGCCATTGGGGTAGAAGAACTGGTTCGGGTTACGCTCGATGCGCAGGTGCTTGCCTTCAGAGCCAATAAAGCCGATCTCAGCCACTACACCGCTGCTGAGCTGCTGCTGCAGGTTCAAATTGTAGCTTTCGACATAAGCATTTGTAAGCAGGGGATTGACGGCGCTGGGTGCCGTACCGGAGAGTCCCGCCGTGCTGAACAGCGTGCCCACCGGCACATACTGTTTCGCACCTGCTGCGTTCAGCGGCGCGACCAAACTAACCGGGTTGGCAAACGGCGGATTACCGGCCAGGTTGCCGGTAACACCGGTCACAGGCTGATCAGCCTGGATGCCGAAGCCGCCGCGCAGCACGGTCACTTGGTTGCCGCGCACGTCCCAGATGAAGCCGACTCGCGGCTCGTAGTTGTAGTTCTGCGTGTACGGCTGGTGAACCGGGGTTAGCGAATCGCTCGCGGCTAGAAAGTTGACAAGTCGGTTACCGCCGTCTGTGGGCGTCCCGTTCCACTCATAGCGAAAGCCGATTTCCGCATTGAAGCGTGGTGTGATCTTGTAGTTGTCCACCATAAAAGCGCCGACCGCATTGGCAAAGATGCGACTGGCCACTTCCGTCGGCGTCACGCTGAAGCTGTTGGCGAGGCCCTGCACAAAATTGTTGGCAGTATCGAAGTTGAGCGCACCTGCAGTCTGCGAGAAGCTGTCGACAATAGCCCGGCGGTACTCGCCGCCTGCCTTGATTGTGTGCTTGCCGCGATTGATAGAGAGCGTGTCAGAGAAGATGCCGGTCGTGACAAAGCGGCCTTGCGGAAAGCCGGCCGGTCCGCCGAAGTTGAGCCCGATATCTGAAACCGTGATGTCCGGCAGAGCCGCGTTGAACCCGACACCATTCTGGATGTCGAAGTTTGCCGGATTCTCCGGTGTATTCGGCGTAAATGCAATAGCAATGCGGTTGAAGCCCAAGCGTGCCTCATTCACCACATTCGGCGAGAAGACATGCACTTCATTAAGGGTGCCGATCTGCCGGTGCGCCGTCCGGTGGTCACCGAAGCCCGCTACAGTGTTGCCCTGCAAGTTGGGCTCTGTGCGCGCGTCCTGCTGCCAGGCGTAGTAGGCGTGGATGTTGTCCTTCTGGCTGATGGTATGCAACAGGTCGCCTGAGAACTGATCGGTACGCACCGGACCCGGCGCAAATCCGGTAACAGTGGCCTGTCCGTTGGCGGCAGTACCGGCTATCGGAGCCGGGATGAACTGCAGCAGCCCTGCATAGCCCGGAATGGCGCTGGCAGCTAAAGTATTGCGCTGCGTCTGGTTGAGCACGCCGCTGGTAAGCGGCAGCGCCTGCTGCTGGCGCAACCCCTCATAACTCAGGAAGAAGAAGGTATGATCCCGCCACACAGGGCCGGAGATCGCGCCGCCGAAGTTGTTGCGGATGAACTGGTTCTGCCGCTGCGGCTTGCGGTTGAAGTAGTTGCGCGCGTCGAAATAGTTGTTCCGCAGGTAATCGAACGCCTCACCATGAAACTGGTTGGTGCCCGAACGTGTGGCGACATTGACGATCGCACCGGAAGAGCGCCCATACTCTGCTGAATAGGTAGAATTTGAAATCTTGAACTCAGCTGTAGTGTTGATTGAGGGCTGAAACGTAATCTGGTTTTGCGTCAGGTCGTTCAGGTTCACGCCGTTGACCAGGAAGTTCACCGAGTCTTCGCGCTGGCCGGCCGTATCGAAGGAGTTCGCGCCCAGGCCGCGGCTGGCACTGGTAAGCCCGCCGGTTACGGGCGGCACCACAGTGCCGGGAGTTAGATTCGTAAGGTCCAGAAAGTGGCGGCCGTTGAGCGGGATTTCCTGCACGGTCTTCTGGTCGATGACCTGGCCGACCGTGATCGTCTGCGCGTCAATGATGGGCGCCGCGCCCTGCACCTGCACCACTTCTCCTGAAGAGGCAAGACCCAGCCTGGCATCGGCCGTCACGTTCTGGTCAACCTGCAGGGTGACGCTGCCAACTGTGTATTTTGAAAAGCCCGCAGCCTCAACCGTAACGCTATAGTTGCCCGGCTGGAGCGAGGGTACCGAATAGTCGCCGGCGCTGTCAGAGATAACCGTGCGATAGACGCCGGTATTCAGCCCGTGAACAACAATCCGCGCCTGGGGTACCACCGCACCTGATGGGTCAGTGACGCTGCCAGAAAGAGTTGCCGTGGACTGCGCATGAGCTACCGTGCCTGCGTAAAAACATGCCGAAAGCGCAATGGCGCGGGTGCGGTACCTCAAAGAACCTCTGGAAGGGCTGTGACGTGCGACAGCAGCAGTGTATATATTGCCAAATACCACTTTTGGGTGAGTGAAAGCATTGTGTGTAACTTAGTATGCGATCGTCTATGTGTCAATGCATACGTGGAGCTTAACCGGCAACTTGGGTGATAAATCTGCATAGGGAAGGTAGGTGCTGCTCATGGAACAAAGCCTGCATGTTGTTTGCGCCCGAGTGCTGGCAGAAGCAGGTGTCCGGCATGGGTTTGCTACGCGCATCGGTGGAGCCTCTACAGCCTATCTGCGCCGCTGCCCTGATGCGGAAGCGCAGGATTTAGAAGGCGAGCTGAACCTCGGCTTTGCCGTCTCCGACACCCGCGAGAATGTGCAGGCAAACCGTCAGCGCTTGCTAGTGAACGTGTTTGGCGAGGATCGACCGCTGGTGACCCTGCACCAGATTCACTCGGGCGCGGTGCATCGCGTCGGTCATGCAGACGCGAGCGGGGAAGCTGTTCTGCATGGTGACGGTCTAATGACCGACGAGCCGGGCATCGTCCTGGGTATCCAGACCGCAGACTGCGTCCCGGTGCTGGTCGCTGACAGGCGGCGCGGCGTAGTGGCAGCATTCCACGCAGGCTGGCGCGGTACGCTGAAGCGCATTGTAGAGGTTGGTATTAGCCGTATGCGGGAGGAGTTCGGGTCGGCTCCGGCAGACCTGAGCGCTGCCATTGGCCCCTCAATCCGGCAATGCTGTTACAACGTCGGCGATGAGGTTCAGCAGCAATTTCGTAAAGAGTTTCCGTATGCGGAAGAACTATTTAGCGGTGAACTGAAGACTTACCTGGACCTCGCAGAGGCAAACAGGCGGCAGTTGTCAGCGGCGGGACTAAACGAAGCGGCCATTGAGGTTGTATCGCTGTGTACAAGCTGCCGCACGGATCTTTTCTTTTCCTATAGGACCGAGCAGGGCTTCACGGGTCGCATGCTGTCAGTTATTGGGCTATAGCGCTGAGTTCAGCCCGCGCTGGGTTCACCATATTGCGAAGCTCTTTGCTTGGCTTAAAGTACGGTACGCGCTTGGCGGGCACCTCTACTTTAGCCCCCGTCTTGGGATTGCGACCTGTACGCGGCTTACGCTGTCGGATACGGAAGGAGCCAAAGCCGCGAATCTCAATCTTGTCGCCTTGCTTTAGAGCTCCGGTCACGGCTTCAAAAATTGTTTCCACGATGACTTCGCTGTCTCTGCGGGTGAGGCCGCCAAGAGTGAGTACCTCCTCAACAAGATCAGCTTTGGTCCGAGTCATACTTGTAGTTATGCCGTTTGCCGCCATCGGAGCCGCCTTCTACGCCGCGCAAGCGGTTGAGGGTGAGATGCGAAGTATATGAAGAGCCTAAGAAGCATTCAGAGTGTTGCGCAACTAGGCATACTTCAGAACTGTTGCTTTCTTCAAAATGTTTCACTTGGTATGCATTTCGGTCATATCTCTGGGACGAGTCCGATCGGCATAATGCCGATGTCGCACTTATAAATATGGTATTGAAGTCACAGTAAGCAAGTCCAAGGGAGATTGTAGAGAGTTTGCTTGAAGCGTTATGAAATTTCTAGATGAGCCTTCGTAGCTGTAAGGAAGCTTCATAGAGTCCAGGCGGAACCTGCTTCCAGATGAAAGGTGTGTGCTCAGATTCTTTGACACCCGGCGGAGGGCTTGCTACCGTTAAAACGGTACGATGCGCCTGTATGCGTCCCCGTCGTCCAGTGGCCTAGGACACCGCCCTTTCACGGCGGTAACACGGGTTCGAATCCCGTCGGGGACGCCATTCCATCCACTCTTAGCTGGCAAGCTAAGAGGTTGCCTAGTTGATGCTTTCATTTCCTTATACAACTTCGCTAGACTGATACGTAGGTCCTGCTCTAATCTATGTCTCGATGAAGACAATAGCTGAAGAAGTAGAAGCGCCAAACGATAGCGCCACCACCAGGAAGCATTTTCGCTCTTCCTCCGGTGAAATTTTCAACGGGTATTTCACTGAGGGACGCACCTGGAGCTTCAAAAAACGGGACATGCTCGATGCACGAGCGCGCCGCATTTTCGAATCTACCGCGCTGGCCTGCTCCTTCGATGCCTACCCTTTTCAAGCTGCACTAAGCCAGAAAAGCGGTCCGTGCATCATGACCGATGGGCATGAACTGCTCATGCTCTCAAGCTACGATTATCTGGGGCTGATCGGCGATCCGCGGATTGATGCGGCAGCCATCGAGGCTGTTAAGCGTTATGGCACCAGCACAGGCGGTGCGCGCATGCTGGCCGGTACGCTGGAGCTGCACAATCAAACTGAAGAGGCGCTTGCCCGTTTCAAGGGAACCGAGGGTGCACTTACCTTTACTTCCGGGTACAACGCCAATGTAGGCGTAATCACCGCCCTGTTCGGCCCTGCGGATCGTGTCATCGTCGATGGCTGTGCACATCGCAGCTTAATCGATGCCTGCCGTATGGCGGGCGTTCAGATGCAGAAATTCGAGCATAACAATCCGGACTCCTTGCGGCATGAAATCCAGAACGGCGTGCAGGCGAACAGGACCCTCATCGTTTCCGAGGGCGTGTTCTCGATGGACGGCGACATCTGCTGCCTAGCAGAGCTCATCGCGATCAAGAAAGAGTTCGGCTGCTACCTGCTTATAGACGATTCCCATGCAATCGGCATGCTGGGAGCGAGCGGACGCGGAGTTGATGAGCATTTCGGCATAGCGACGAGTGAAGTCGATATCTGGACTGCCTCCATGACCAAATCTTTTCCTTCAAGCGGCGGATTCGTGGCCGGTTCGCACGAACTGATGATTTATTTGAAGCATGGTTCCTCGCCATTCATTTTCTCGGCGGCCATGCCTGCCGCCTCAGCAGCTGTCGCGCTGGAAGCCATTCGAATCATAGAGTCCGAGCCGCAGCGGATCACACGGCTTCGCGATAATGGAGACTTCTTCCGTGAAGGTTTGCAGCGCATCGGTTTCGATACGGGTCTCTCCGAGACGGCCTTGATTCCCTTGATGCTGTACGACGATACGCGCACAGCCTTATTTGCACGCGAGCTGCGCAACCGAGGCATCCTGGCCGCACCGGTCATGTTCCCGGCGGTGGCGCAGGGAGCCTCACGATTGCGGCTTTGCGTAACCGCCACGCATACGGAATCGCATCTACAGGCTGCGCTTGATATCTTCGCATCCATGCGCGACGCTTGAATACCAAAGGCAATCGAGTTCCTCGGCGGGTTTTTCTTACAGGTGCAAGCCGGGGCATCGGCTTGCACCTAGCTATGGAACTCAGCAAGCGGGGTTACCAGGTTTGGGGCACGGCTAGAGATATATCACGGCTTCCTGCACTGTCCGGATTTCATCATGTCGAACTGGATTTGTCAGATGATGTCTCTATGCGCCATAGGTTTGCCGCAGCGGCCGCAGAGGCCGGCGGCGGTTTCGATGTCCTTATAAATAATGCGGGTGACGGTGTCTTCGGCTCCTTCGAAGCATTGGCTGACGACCCATCGTATCGCGCTCAGTTTCAGGTACACCTTTTTGGCCCTTCCGAGCTGATGAGACTGGTTTTACCGTATATGCGTGGCCAGCGAAGCGGTTCTATTTTGAACATCTCTTCACTTGCCGTTGATTTCCCCCTTCCTTTTATGTCGGCCTATAGCGCTGCCAAGGGTGCTCTCAGTGCGCTTTCCGAAGCCATGCGGCTTGAGCTGGCCGGGCACGGCGTGCATGTGGTCGATGTTCGTCTCGGCGACATTGCTACAGAAATGCTCGCGCTAACCCCGCGCCCGCAAAAGGAAGTCAACCGTAACTACGAGCCTGCTATGGCGAATACCTGGAAAGCGATGGAAAAAGAGATGGCACACACCGTAACACCGCAACAGGCAGCCCGGATGCTGGCACGAGTAGTTGCCATGCGGCGGCCCCCCCCGGTTGTACGCTATGGCAACTTCTTCCAGGCTCGCTTGGCAGTGCTGGCTGCCAAGCTGCTGCCGCGTCGGGCTATTCATGCAGTAGAGCGCAAAATGTATGGAATTTAAAACTGACCAGATGTTTTAGCGTCTTCTCGTAAGAATTTACAAATTTTACTTTGTGCCTGCTTGATTGTGGAAAAGCTACAGCAAACCCACCATGTCACTGCCAAGCTTTAAAGGCCAGCACTGCGTTCAAACCGCCGAAAGCAAATGAATTTGAGAGCACCGCACCCACTTGGCAAGTGCGCGCGGTGTTTGGAATTACGTCCAGATCGCAGCATGGGTCAGGCTTGTTGTAGTTTGCCGTGGGTGGCAGGGTACCGTGAAGCAGCGCAAGAATGCTTGCCACAGCTTCAAGTGCTCCTGCTGCGCCTAAGGTGTGGCCGTGCATGGATTTCGTGGAACTGATAGCAAGCCGGTCGGCATGCACTCCAAATATAGAGTGAATTGCTTCTGTCTCTGTGCGGTCATTGGCTTCAGTCGCTGTGCCGTGCGCATTGATATAACCGATGTCCTCGGGTGCCAATCCGCTATCAGCTAGAGCCTGCCCCATGGCACGGGCAGGGCCGCTTGCCGTGGGCTGAGTGATGTGGCCGGCATCTGCCGTTGCTCCGAAACCCACGATTTCCGCCAGCGGCGTCGCGCCGCGTGCAAGCGCAGCCTCAAGCGGTTCAAGCACAAGCATGGCTCCACCCTCACCGATGATGAGCCCGCTGCGGTCTGCGGAAAACGGTCGGCAGGTGTCACGGCTGATGACGCGCATCGCCTCCCAGGCCTTCAGTCCGCCCAGGAACAGCGGCGCTTCACTGCCGCCGGCAATTGCCGCCGGTGCCACGCCGGACCGCACCATATGGAAAGCCTGCCCGATGGCATGTGCGGATGACGCACAGGCAGTCGAAACCGTATAGGACGGCCCCTGCAAACCCCAGCGCATGGTGATGTGGCTGGTTCCTGCATTGCTCATACCCAGGGGAATAGTAAGCGGATGAATGCGGGTCCGCATATTGTGAAACAGCTCCCAATAGCCGGTCTCCTCGGCACCGCGGCCGCCCATGCAGGAGCCGGTAATAACGGCGGCTCGCGCCTGCAAATCCGGGGTCCACTCAATGCCGGATTGTTCAATAGCCTCTTGCGCGGAAAGCACGGCAAATTGCGCAAAGCGATCCATAAAGGAGAGCTCCCGCGGCTCGAAAAAGCTTTCCGGATCAAAGTCGCAAACCGCCGCAACGTTTTCAAAGCGCAGCGGTGCCGCTTCTACCCGGTTCAGCGAGCCGTGTAATGGGCCTATACCGCAACGACCATGCACAAGCGAGTCCCAAAAAGAAGTTGCGTTATGACCGAGAGCACTGATAACGCCGATGCCGGTAACTACAACGCGGTGGGGTGCCGCCATGCTACTCGCCCGCCTGAGCCGGTGTGGCAACGCGGGGAAAATGGGGCGCAGGCTGTCCGGCTTCTTTGGCCGTGACAAGTAGGGTTACACCTTCCACCATTTGTGGAATGCCGGCTACCTGCTTCGCATCCGCATCGTCAATCTCAATATCAAACTCGCTCTCCAGGTCGAAGAGGATGTTGAGACGATCCAAGGAGTCGATGCCCAGGGAATCGAACGTGCTGTCAGGCTTTACGTTTTCCAGTGGAATCCGTTTGGTCGTGGCAATGACTTTTAGAACGCGATCCTGGATCGACTCTGGCATAATCCTCAACTTCGACATGCAAAGGGCATAATGTCATAAAGCAGATGCGTGACAGCCTCTGCTTGCGACAAACCCTGATTTTAACCCCAAGTTGCATACATCGTCTTTCTGATAGGGGTAAGACTTGCTTTTCTACTATAAGCAAGCCCTCTCCAGGATATTGGCCGGCAGCGGAACTATCAGTACCACATCGCTGTCATGAAGGGTGCTCTTGAAACCCAATCCCTACATCCTTCGTCCAATGCAAAGTCGTACGCGACTGAAAGTGGCATCGCTGCCTTTGATCTACATGACTATGGTGCCATCTTTCAACTTTCTTACAAACTCCTTCCAGATTCATAACGGCTTGCCCCTTATGCTTTCCGATAGGGTGGTACAAACTGTAAGGCTGCCGACTGGAGACAGATGGGGAGCCGAACTGGAAATGCAGCCTGCACAAGCGGAATCTTCAGGGAGTCGGAAGAGTACCGCGGCTTTGGCCAAGGTACAGGCTCGCCTTTATAAAGCTGCAGTATCCATGCACTACACGTCCGCAAGTCAAGGAGCACTCAACTGCACCGCACGATGACAGCCAAACACAGTTTCCGTTTTGCAGTGGCGGCCATAGCGGTGCTTCTTCTTCAGGGCTGCGGCCAGAAGACGAAGAACCCGAACGCGGAAGCGCCGCCGGCTCCCAAAAGCGTCGTTACAGCTGGGGATGATGCGCTGGTGCATCTGGACAGGCCGGACCAGTTTCCGCTGGTGGCAGCAGGTAGCTACGAAGCCACCTCGTCTCTGAACGTAACCGGCCAGGTCAACCCGGATATATCACGCGAAATCCCGGTCATTTCGCTTGCAAATGGTCGTGTTGTGGCTACCCATGTGCGCCTAGGCGATTATGTGCACAAAGGGCAGCTGGTACTTGAGGTGCAAAGCACGGACGTTACAAATGCCTTTGACCAGTACCTCAAAGCGGTCAATGACGAGCGCCTGGCACGTACCCAGCTGGAACGCGACCAGCTTCTATTTTCAAAAGGTGCCATCGCGCAGAACCAGGTCGAGATCGCGCAGGATGCTGAGGACGACGCCCTCGCGGACCTGCGTGCGGCCGAGCAGCAGCTCCATGTGCTGGGCGTAGACCCAAAACATCCAGGGGAGACGGTCAAGGTGGTAGCACCGGCCTCCGGCTTCATCATCCAGCAGAATGTGACAGAAGCATCGAGCGCCGGCAACGGCATTTCCGGAACGCCCAACGCTTTTGTCATCGCCGACCTGTCACATGTCTGGGTCCTGTGCGACGTGTATGAGAATGATCTAGCCAAGGTGCATCTTGGCCAGCAGGCAGACATTCGGCTGAGCGCCTACCCGGACCGCTCAATCTCGGGAACAGTCAGTGATGTCGGAGCGATCCTCGACCCGACCTTGCGCACCGGCAAGGTCCGTGTGCAGGTGGCCAATCCGGGCTTCTTCATGCGCGTCGGCATGTTTGCCACCGCGACCTTCCATGGCCGCACACTTCAAACCAGCGCCTCCGTGCCGGCGGCTGCAATCCTGCACCTCCATGACCGTGAGTGGGCCTATGAGCCTGCGCATCCCGGACAGAATGATGGTTTGTTCCGGCGCGTGAGTGTGGTGGCGGGTGAGCAGCTGCCCAACGGCATGCAAGAGGTTACAAGCGGCCTTGCGCCCGGGCAGCAGGTAGTTAGCAATGCGCTTGAGCTGCAGAACACGGCGGCCCAGTGACTCGCAGCTCTTCTAAAATCCATGTCCGGCGCCCGCTTCGTGGACGGGTTGCATGATCCGCAGCGTCGTCGATTTCGCGCTCGGCAATCGCTTTATCGTCTTGATATTCGCGATCTTGCTGTTTGCCTGGGGCATCGTCTCTTTCCACAACCTGCCGGTTGAGGCCTACCCGGATGTCGCCAATAACTATGTGACGATCCTGACGCAATGGCCGGGGCGCGCCGCTGAGGAGGTGGAGCAGCAAGTCACTGTACCGCTTGAAATCTCCATGGCGGGCATCCCGCACATGTCTGCGCTACGCTCCACTTCGCTTGCTGGACTTTCCGCGCTGAACATGGTCTTCGATGATTCTTCCGTGAACGACTGGAATCGTGAAAAGGTTCTGGAACGGCTTTCGCAGGTTACACTCCCAAGTGGGCTGCAGCCGCAGATCGGCACGGATTGGAGTCCTGTCGGCCAGATTTATTGGTACACGCTGGAGAGTACCAACCCTGCCTACGACAGTATGGAACTGAAGTCACTCCAGGACTGGACGCTTATCAAGCAGTTCAAGTCCGTGCCGGGTGCCGTAGACGATTCAAGTTTCGGCGGCCAGACGCGCGAGTACCAGGTACACCTCGACCCGGACAAACTCATCGCCTACGGTCTCACGCTCGGCCAAGTTGAGCAGCAATTGATTAACAACAATGTGAATGCGGGCGGCTCGTTCATCCAGGAAGGTGCTCAGCAGATCAATGTGCGTGCGGTAGGGCTATATACCGACGTCAAAGACATCGAGAACACCCTGCTGAAAACCCAGGCAGGCACGGCGCTGCGGGTGCATGACATCGCAACCGTATCGCAGGGTTCCAAAATTCGCCTCGGGCAAATCGGCAAAACGACTCGAAGCCCGGACGGCACACTGGTTGACAATCCAGACACAGTCGAAGGCGTGGTCGCGCTCCAGAAGGGTGACAACTCGGACTCAACGCTGGAGGGCATTCACGCGAAAACCATCGACCTGAACAGCCATGTTCTGCCGCCCGGTGTGCATGTGGTACCGTTCCTCGACCGATCGGATTTGCTGCACTTTACGACACATACGGTGCTCCACAACCTGACTGAAGGCATTGTCCTCGTTGTGGTTATTTTGTTTCTGTTTCTTGGTAATGTGCGCGGCGCACTTATCGTCTCCATTACCATTCCATTTGCGTTGCTGTTTGCCTCCATTTTGCTTGATCTGGCGCACATCCCTGCCAACCTGCTTTCGCTCGGGGCGCTTGATTTCGGCATGGTGGTGGACGGTGCGGTGGTCATGGTGGAAAACATCGTCCGCCATCTTGGACATCAGCCGTCCAAAGAGCCGGGGCAGCAACCTAAAAAACCCATCGACATGATCCGGGAGGCGGCGCACGAGGTTCAGCGGCCGGTTTTCTACGCTATCGGCATCATCATCACCGCATACCTGCCGATCTTTACCCTACAGGCGGTTGAAGGACGGTTGTTCCGCCCCATGGCGTTTACCGTTGCGTTCGCGCTGCTGGGCGCACTTCTCTTCTCGATGATCCTGGCGCCGGTGCTCTCCAGCTTCTTCTTTCCGCGCGGCACCACGGAATGGGAAAATCCCGTGCTGATCTGGATCATCGCGCGCTACCGGCACCTGGCCAATGCCGCCATCAAGCATCGCTACGTCACCATCGGCATCGCGTTGCTGGTTCTGGCGACGACATTGTTTATGGGTGCCAGCGGGGTGATCGGTTCGGAGTTCCTGCCGCATCTGGATGAAGGCTCCATCTGGGTGCGCGGCACGCTTGCGCCTTCGACCGGTCCGGAGGAAGGCGTCCAGATCATGAATCGCGCACGTCTGATCCTCGCCAACTTCCCTGAAGTGATCCAGGTCGTAAGCCAGGTAGGCCGCCCCGATGATGCAAGCGATGTGACCGGCTTCTTCAATACGGAGTACTTTGTCGGTCTAAAGCCGAAAGCGGAGTGGCGTGGCGTCTTCGGCCAGGACAAGGAAGAGCTGATCGGTGCTATGGACCGTCAGCTTCTCAACATACCCGGCGTGGACTGGAACTTTTCACAGCCCATCTCGGACAATGTTGAGGAAGCCGTCAGCGGCGTCAAAGGCGAGCTTGCGGTCAAGATTTACGGCGATGACCTGAAGACACTGGAGGCGAAAGGCCAGGAGGTCATCGATACTATGAGCGGTGTGCGCGGTGTGGCAGACCTTGGCTTGTTCCGCGTGATTGGCCAGCCCAATCTGAATTACACTGTCAACCGCCAAGCCGCCGCGCGTTACGGCATCAATGTAACCGATGTTCAGGACGCGATTCAGAATGCGGTCGGTGCCGCACCCCTGACACAGGTGCTGCGCGGCGAGGCACGCTACGACCTGACCATGCGTTACCTGCCGCAGTACCGCGACACGCCGGAAGCTCTAAACCGGGTGCGGCTTGTTTCCACTTCCGGAGAGCGCGTGTCGCTCGCGCAGCTTACACAGGTCAAGACGCTGGACGGGGCGGAAGAAATTTACCGGGAAAACGGCATTCGCTATGTCGCTATCAAGTACAGTGTGCGCGGGCGCGACCTGGGTTCCACAGTTGAAGAATCAATTCGCAAGGTTGAGCACAACGTCAAGCTGCCGCAGGGCTACAAAGTGGAGTGGGCAGGCGAGTACCAGAGCCAGAAGCGTGCCTCGAAGCGCCTGGCACTGGTGCTGCCGGTTACCATCTTTGGCATCTTCCTCATCCTGTACGCCATGTTCGGGTCATTCAAATGGGCATTGCTTATTCTGGGAAATGTAGCAATGGCACCGTTTGGAGGCATGCTGGCGCTGCTGCTTACCGGCACACATTTTTCCGTGTCATCAGGCGTGGGCTTTCTGGCGTTGTTCGGCGTATCCGTGCAGACCGGCGTCATTATGCTTGAATACATCAACCAGCTGCGTGTCAACGGCCACACTGTGATGGAGGCCGCCATTGAAGGTGCAGTGCTCCGGCTGCGGCCCATCATGATGACCATGCTCGTGGCGACACTCGGCCTGCTGCCTGCTGCTACCTCGCATGGTATCGGCTCCGATTCTCAAAGGCCTTTCGCGATCGTAATTGTAGGCGGGCTCATCGGTGCTTTGCTGCTAAGCGTCTTCCTGCTGCCTACGCTGTACGTGTGGGTTGCGCGCGACGGCGACAAACTGCCGGAGAAGCGGCCTGAGATGGAGGTTTGATGAGCCGCTTTCTTCAAACGGGCGCATTTACCTTAACTCTGCTTGCTGCGGCTGCCGCCCCGGCGCAGCAGGGACCTGCGGCTTTGCCCGAAGCCCCGGATGGTGCGCAGATTGTAGCGCAAGGTGCTCAGTCAAGCCAGGTGCCGCCGACGCTCCCGAACACGGCACCCGGGCAGACCAACAGGCTTGGAACAAACGCGGGTGCCCTGACCCAGATCACGCCTCCATCTCCGCCTCCGCCGGACCCGCGCCGCAATCCACCTTCCCGGCCGGGTGCGCTCACCCTGCAACAAGTGCTTACGCTGGCACGCGCACAAAACCCTGTACTGCTGGCAGCCCGGCAGAACCTGCTGGCAACCCGGGCACAGGAGCAGCAGGCCGGCGCACGGGTGAACCCGACCTTCGGTATCGCAGGGCAGGAAGTGACTCTGGGCCAGCACAACCCTGCCAGCCCGTATACCTATAGCGCCCAGGTAGCGCGCCTGTTTGAGCGAGGCGACAAACGCCGCTGGCGCCTGGACGGCGCCCGTGCCACCACCGCGCAAACCGAAGCGCAGCTGCACGACACCGAGCGCGGTACCGAGCTTGCCGTCAAGCAGGCGTTCACTACCATGCTGATCGCCAAGGCTTCGCTCTCGCTTGCCGATGGGGGGCTTGCGGATTTTCACCGTGAGGTAGAGATCAACAACGACCGCTATAAAGCAGGCGATATCGGCAAGCTGGACTACGAACGGCTCGATCTGCAACTGGCCCAGTTTGAAAGCGACCAGTCGGCTGCAGTCATCAACCTGCGACAGGCCAGTGACCAGCTCCAGACGCTACTGGGTACCGACGATCCAAAGCAGGATTTTGACGTCATGGGCGAGATTGTACCGCCGGTAGTATCGCTCGACCTCCTGACACTCGATGGGAGAGCACTCGACGCCCGGCCTGATTATCGGGCGGCACTGGCCGGCATTGCTGTGGCTGATGCCGGTATCAAGCTGGCGAAAGCAAATGCAACCACGGACCCCACTCTGGAAGGCGAGTATGAGCGAAGCGCCATCTACAACACCTTCGGTTTCAACTTCAACGTCCCAATACGCATCTTCGACCGCAACCAGGGCAATGTAAAAACTAGTGAATTTACCGCTCAGGGTGCCCGTTTTACAGGAATCGCAGCAAAGAATCAGGTGCTGTCAGACGTGGATCAGGCCTGGATTGGCTACACACAATCCAAGCGCCTATCCGACCGTTACACCGGGCATTATCTCGACGAAGCTGGCGATGTGCTTTCAATCGCGCAGTTCGCCTATGAGCATGGTGGCCTTGCGTTGATTGATTATCTTGACGCGCTGCGCGATTCGCGCCAGACTACGTCAGACGCACTTCAGGCGTATACAGCGACCTGGCTTGCCATTCACCAATTGAGCTATGCGGCTGCAGTAGAAGTAGCACCCTAAACCGGGGAACGTCCTAGCTTGTAGCTACATTCAATAGTGTATGGGTGATCTATCTTAAAGTTCCCATAGTTATAGTAAATGGAATACATCAAATCCAAAGTTAGTCTCCTGTAGGCGCGCAGTACCGGGTAACTCTCAAAAACTGTTTCTACCATGCGGGGAGTGGTATCCCGCGTGTTTACTACACGTTTCGTTCCCAGCACCTTGAAATCTATTTCCAAGAAACTTTTTTAAAGACATCTACGTCTCTATACAAAATTTGATGTTCAATCCCCATATGACATTTTGCTCCAAATTATAGTGAGGAAAATACTTCCTACTTGTGTCACGACCATCACTCCAATATGTTTAGTGTCAGTCGTCTGATGAACCTTCGATGAAGCTGAGCTGCTGTGCGTCTTTAAAAGTTCGTTTGAGGTCATGCTTTGCAATCACTTCTCAGCATCCGTCTCCCAACTGGCAGAGCCGTAAAGCCGCCGGTCTTGCCTGCACAAACCTTGCAGCAAACTCTGTTGGAACGAATGGATCGCTTGGCGGCTCATAGGGCTGCCAGCAATAGCACACAGAAGCCGCTTCATGTGCTGCATGTAATCGCCAAGCTTGCTCCGTCAGAAGGCGGACCGCCCGAGATGATGCGCAACCTTGCAGTAAATTACCACGCTATCGGTGACACCCTGGAGGTCGCAACGCTGGACGACCCGGCAGCACCGTACCTTGCGCATTGTGCGTTTCCGGTGCATGCTCTAGGGCCGGGTCATTCCAAATACGGACTGTCCCGCTCTTTGCTACGCTGGTTGCGAGCCAATGCCGCACGGTTTGACCTAATCGTAATTAACAACGTCTGGCTGTTTCCGGCAGTAGCTGCATGGCTGGCAGCTAAAGGTGCTCGTGTGCCATATGCGGTCTTTACGCACGGCGCACTCGACGTTTTTTTTAAGAAGCGCTACCCCATCAAACATCTTAAGAAGCTGCTGTACTGGCCGTTGCAATATCGCATTCTGAAAGGCGCTTCCGCCGTGCTGTTTACCAGTGAGTTGGAGCGGGAGCTTGCCTTGGCTAGCTTTAGGCCGAATGGGTGGACCAGCATTGTGGTGCCCTATGGTACAAATCGTCCCGATGGTGACCCCGAGGTACAGTTGAATGCCTTTTATGAGGTTATCCCGCAGGCACGCGGCCGACGATTGCTGCTGTTCCTGGGACGTATCCACGAGAAAAAGGGCTGCGATATGCTCCTCCAAGCCTTTGCGCAGCTAACCGCGGAGCACCCGGATGTTGATCTGGTAATTGCAGGGCCAGACCAGACGGGTTTACAGGCAAAGTTAAAGAGGCAGGCTTTGGGTGCAGGTATTGCCGATCGCGTATTTTGGCCTGGCATGTTGAGCGGCGCTGCAAAGTACGGAGCTTTCCGTGCGGCTGATGCATTTGTTCTACCCTCTCACCAGGAAAATTTCGGTATCGCCGTGGCGGAAGCGTTGGCCTGCGGTACGCCGGTGCTGATCTCGGACCAGGTAAATATCTGGCGGCAAATCCATGACAGCGGTGTGGGTCTTGTAGAGCCGGACACACCTGTAGGCACGTTACGTCTGTTGAGAGGCTGGCTCACTATGCCGGAAGGGGAGCGCGCCTCCATGGCTGCAGCGGCCGAAGGTGTGTTTCACCAGAGATTTTCTCTACGTCGTTCGGCCGAGTTTATTCACGCCTTGACTGAGGTTCTGCAGGCTGGAGTGTAGGCGGCTAAAGCTTGAGAGCTGTCTACGTGGCAACAACAGTGACAAGTGAGTTTGTACAGCCGCGATAGAACAGTTAACGATTTTGAACAAAGGCCCAAATCGCTGGCAAAGGTGGAAGCTGCTTTCACAAGCGGTTTGCTCCCTACTTCCGGCTCGCGTATAAATGTACTCGAGAACTATCTGTCCAGGCTGTAAGGACCGGATAGAAGGGTGGGCGAAAGCCCACTTTTTCTTTGGGCGTATTTATAGTCGTGGATAGCGGCAGAGTAAAGACAATGAGTCTGGTCAACGAACAAATACGCGCCTTGGCGGAGAGGGTGGCGGCCTCGCATGGGCTGGATGTAGTCGAGCTGGAATTTCAAGGTGGTGGCGGCAAACACCGTACCCTGCGCATTTTCTTAGAGCGCAACGCCCAGGGTCGTGCCGTGCTGGAGAGCCGGGTGCAGGCCATGCGCGGTACCGAGCCTGCTGAAGTCCCTGAGCCTAAGGATGCTCCAGGAGATATTGTTCTGGATCTGGTTGAGGCGAGTGAAACAGCCGGTTTGAGCCCGGAAGAGGATGATTTGGCATACTTGCGGGAGCTTCCTGCCGGGGTTCCGGTGGAGCAGCTATCCGGCATCACTCACGGCGATTGTGAGCGATTTTCAAGGGATTTCGGCACGGCCCTTGATATTGAGGATCTGATACCGGGCGCGGAGTACCTGCTTGAAGCAAGCTCGCCGGGGCTGGACCGCAAGCTGTCAAAAAGCGAGGATTTCCGCCGCTTCGCAGGCCAACTTTGTAAGGTACAGACGTTTGCAGGTGTAAATGGGAACAGGCACTGGCAGGGGCATTTAGGCGCTTGCACCGATGGGCGGTTGACGCTGCTGCTTCCGCCTGCCAAAGCGTCCAAGAAGAAGGCGAACGCGGTCGTACTGGCGACAGTTGAGTTAGAGCTCGCCAACATCGAGAAAGCACAGTTGGTTCCTGAGTTTTAGAAGCATAGCTGCTGCAAAAACGCGGTGGAGAAGGATACGCATGGCAAGTCAGTTGTACCAGAGTATTGAAACATTGAGCCGCGACAAGGGAATCCAGCCGGAGATTGTGGTCAATGCGGTTGAGGATGCAATCGCGCTTGCAACGCGCAAGTACTACAAGACGCTTGAAAACATGCGCGCTGAGCTCGATAAGGAAACAGGAGAAATCCGAGCCTATGCATACAAAACTGTAGTCGAGACGCCGGAAGAAGTTGAAGACGAGGTCAACCAGATCACGCTTGAAACTGCGCGCGAGCTGGCTCCAGAGGTTGAGGTAGGCGGTGAAATTCGCTACTACAAACCGACTGAGGTGCTGGGTCGTATTGCCGCGCAAATGGCTAAGCAGGTCATTTTCCAGAAGGTACGTGAGGCCGAGCGTGACACCGTATTCCAGGAGTACGGCAACCGCGTGGGCGAGGTGATTACCGCCACGGTCAAGCGGCTGGAGCCTCAGGACATCATTTTTGAGCTGGGCAAAGCCGAGGCACGCATGCCGCGCCGCGAGCAGTCTCGACTGGAGCAGTTTGCAGTAGGCGAGCGGGTGCGCGCCGTGCTGCTGCGGGTAGACCGCGCGGCCAAGGGACCTCAAGTGATTTTGAGCCGGGCCGCGCCGGATTTGGTGCAAAATTTGTTCCAAAGCGAAGTGCCGGAGATTTACGACGGCACGGTGCAGGTGCGGGCGATAGCGCGTGAAGCCGGCGAGCGGACCAAGATCGCCGTGCAGTCACGAGACAAGGATGTGGACCCGGTAGGGGCGTGTGTCGGCATGAAAGGCATGCGAGTGCAGTCAATCATCCGTGAACTGCGAGGGGAAAAGATAGACATCATCGAATTCTCGGAAGAGGTCACCACCTTTGCAGAAAAGGCGTTGCAGCCGGCCAAGGTAAGCCGCGTCACCATCGCGGACCTGACGGACAAGCAGCTAGAAGTGATCGTGGACGATACGCAGCTGTCGCTTGCCATTGGCAAAAAGGGTCAGAACGTTCGCTTGGCAGCCAAGCTGCTGGGCTGGAAGATTGATATCAAGAGTGAAGAAGAGAAGCGGCAGGAAGTCGAGCAGCAGATGCAGGCCTTCTCAGGCGGTGTGACGACCCCGATTGAGCAGGTTGCCGAGCTGGGCGAGCAGATTATCGAGAAGCTGGTCGCGGCTGGCATCACAACAGTGGAAGCTCTAGCCGATATGACTCCGGAGCAATTGGAAGAGATCCCCGGCATCGGCGAGCGCTCCCTTGGAAAGATCAGCACTGCTGTACGGCACTATTTTGGCCAGTATGAGGAAGGCGAAGCCAGTGCGGCAGCAGCTACATCGGAAACAAAGGAAGGAAGCGACGTGGCACAGGGGCAAAAGCAGGGTGCAGCAGAGATAGAGCACAGGGAAGTGGACCTGAGTGAAAGCTCAGTCCATGGTAAGGATGAGATAGCTCCCGCAGGTGTGAACCCACTTATGAGTTCTTCCCGAACAGGCGACATTGCGGATGTGGCAACAATCGACCGGCTGGAGGCTATGACGGGCGGTGAGCAAGATTCGCCTATGATAGCCGAGGATGCGCCTATAGGTGCAACGCAGCAGCAGCTAAATCAGGCTGACGCAGAAATGGAAGAGCAGATCGACGCATTGAAGCTTGATCAAAGCGGTGATGATGAAGTTCCCAACGCGCGGGACGGTTCCGGGAGGATTACGGATGATACGGCCGAGGAGCGGCTGGCCGAGATCACCGAAACCGGACCCATGCTGGACGGAGAAGGTGCCGATGCTTTGACACCGGGGCGCGATGACACCAGCGCAGTGATCCGCGAGCACCATCCTAATATGGAGATCGCGCGCTCGGAGACAGTGGTCGAGGGCAACCTGGATGAGACACGGGATGAGCGTAAAGAAGATCCTAAGGTGGATGAGGGCGGTGCGTAATGCGCCGTCAACATCTCTATTTTTGGCAAAGTCAAGTGCGTAGAGCAAAAGGTACTGTTTCGCGCAATAATAAGGACTGTACGTACTCCCGCTGTGCCGAGGTTCGAATGAGCATGTAAGCGGTCTGGACG
>CAXSHS010000009.1:0-49900 GCA_964237325.1 uncultured Acidobacteriaceae bacterium
TACCCATCTGCCTTGCCAGATATGTATGTTCAAAGTATGCCGAGTTGTATACACCTGGGGTGAGCAGCACGATGGTGGGCTCAGGACGGCCTTCCGGCGCGAGGGAGCGTAGCGAGGCGAGCAGCACCTGCGGGTAGTGCTCGATGGGACGCACGCCGTATTGGCGGAAGATGGTGGGAAAGGTGCGCTTCATCACGCGGCGGCTTGAAAGCATGTAGCTCCGTCGTGGATGCGCAGCAGGTCCGTGCCCGTAACGGCGATGTACACATTGCGCGGCACTTGCAGGCCGCGCATCTCACGGCGAAAGTGCGGGCAGGTGTAGACAATCTCCCGCGGCACGGCACCGTTTTGCAGGATCTTGCCTTCGTTGTACACATCGGCCAGGAACAGGTTGAGCGCGGTAATGCGCTGGATCAGGCCCGCCTCGATCGTCTTCCACTCCGCACCGGTAATGATGCGCGGCAGCAGGTCGTAGGGAAAGATGCGCTCAGTACCTTCTTTTTTGCCGTAGACAGTGAAGGTGATTCCCTGGGTTAGAAAACTGACGTCTGCCGAGTGCTTGCGGCGCAGCAACTCCTCGGGCGGCAGCCCGCGGTAGGTCTGCAGCAGCAGCTCGTACTGCGGGCGGGTATGGCCTTCCGGCGTAAACATCTCGTCATAAGCGCTGTCGAGGAAGTACTCGCATAGAAACGGGTCCGCGAAGCGCGCCGCTGCATCGTTCATGCAGTGGTCCTGCGGCTCGGTTCCGTCTTACCGGGTTCGGCCTTCCCCGGTTCGTCGAGCCAATCGGAGATGACGAAAAATTGGTGTAAATTGGCGGTGCCGAACGATGTCGTCAGCGCGACGTCCGACGCATCACGGCCGGTAGCCATCAGTACGCGGCCTAGCCGTTGCCGGTGGTGGCGCGCGTCGCAGGTCCACCAGCGGCCGCTCAGGTACACCTCAAACCAGGCGCTGAAGTCCATGGCGCTGTCGCTCAACGGTACGCCGAAGTCGCCGAGATACCCCGTTGCGTAGCGCGCCGGAATATTAAGCGCCCTGCACAGTGTTATGGCCAGGTGCTGGAAGTCGCGACACACGCCCGTGCGCTCTGTGTACACATCGAGCGCGGTTTTGGTAGGCCGGGCGAATCCGTAGCCGAACTGCACAATGCGGTGCACGTAGGCGATGACCGCCTGTACGCGCGACCATCCGGGCGTCATGTACCCGAACAGGTCTGCCGCAATCCCCGATAAGCGGTCTACTTCGCAGTAGCGGCTGTTGAGCAGGAACTGCAGCACCTCATACGGTAAGTCCTGCACCGGGATTTCTTCGGCGGATGCATCCCATGGGTCAAGAGCATCGGAGCAGATGATTTCTGTAGTGTTGTGCAGGCGCAGCGTACCGGCGGGCGCGTACAGCCGCGAGCACCGGTTGCCGAAGGAGTCGATGTACTCATGAATCTGCAATTCCGGCTCGGTGCGCAGCGCGTCGGGCAGCAGCAGGCTTGCGTCGCACGAAGGGTGTACATGGAGCATTGCAATGATGGCAAGAGGCTGGGGAATCTGGAACCGGATGTCAAAGCCTAGGCGGAGATGCACGTATACTAAGCCCTCCTGCGGGGTATTTGTGTGTATCAAGGCTGCGCACAGGTAACAAACTTGTGCGATTTTCTACGACTGTAACAGGTGTTCCGCTGAGGCGGTGATGGGGAAAGTCAGGCAATGACGTACTGTTTGGGCATCAAGACGCACGAAGGACTGGTAATGGCGTCGGACTCACGCACGAATGCGGGGTATGACCAGGTAAACGTCTGCCGCAAGCTGCACACTTTTGTGACTCCCGGCGAGCGGGCGTTTGTGATTCTGACCAGCGGCAGCCTGTCGATTACACAGTCTGTGGTCACACTGCTGGAAGAGGGTTTCCGCCAGGGCACCGGCCTGGCTGCTGCGGGCAGCATGTATGAGGCAGCGCGCGCGGTAGGCGCGTGTGTACGTACCGTCTCTGATCTGGACCGCGATGCGCTTGCCAAGGATGATTACTCGTTCAACATCCACCTGTTACTGGGCGGCGAAGTCGCGGGCGGAGAACCGGAGCTGTACCTGATCTACCCGCAGGGTAACCCGATCTGCGCGACCCAGGACTCACCCTACCTGCAGATCGGTGAGGTAAAGTATGGCCGCCCTATTCTGGACCGCGGCATTGATGCCCGCACTACCTCACTGGACGCTGCCGGCAAGTATGCATTGCTGAGCATGGACGCAACCATGCGGTCTAACGTGACCGTAGGACCGCCCGTGGAGCTGGTGCTGTACCGGAAAGGCAGCCTGCACTTTGACAACTATCGCCGCTTCTCTTCAGGCGACGCAGAGCTGGAGCTGATCCATGGCCGCTGGGAACAGGCACTGCGCCGCGTGGTAGAAGACTTGCCGAATATCCAGTTCAAGAATGATGGAGCCAAAAGCCTGGTCTAAGTTTGCGGCGAAGCTCAATGCGCGAAGACAGCGCCCATAACCTTGGCTTCTGTGGCATTGACCTTGCTCAACACAGCAGCCATTGCGGGTCGGTCCTTTATGGATGCCGCCAGCATGGCAGCCTTGAGGCGGAAGGCACTCTCGCGCAGCAGGATTTCAGCATCTTTCAGCTTTTTGGCATCGCCCGCCACGGCAGCATCAAGTGCCCCGGCGTAGCTTTCCACAGAATGAAGCGCCAGCACACTGGCCTCACTGTTGCCGGCGGCAAGCTCGCGGTTGGCCAGTTCAGTGGCGTTTCGAACCAGTTGTGCGTATAGGTAGCACTGGTCGCGGAGATGAGCGTGCTGCGCCTTGTCAGCCTGCACCTGGAGATCAACTGTGTTGGCGGATACAGCGTCCCCGGCGAACAGCACGGAGGGACAGCAGAGAAGGGAAACGGCGATGGCGACTCGGAGTTGCATCGAACACCTCCTTAGGGTGTTCGGCCAACCAGCGGTTTCCTGCTACTTTGCGAGAGTTATCAGACGGTGCCTGGCCTGCCACACTTCGTCTGGATAACCGGTTCCCGCAACCGACAAGAATTGCCGGTAGAGTGCCACCGCATGCTTGGTCTCACCTAAAGTATCGCATGCAGTCGCTTCAAGAAAATAAGTGGCGGCGGTCTCGCTCATTACTTTTGTACGCATTGCGAGCGCATCAAGTACCAGCTGCGGCTGGTGAAGCTGATTGGCGGCAAAAGCCAGGCCCGTCCAGGCATCGCCGTTGGCCGGGTCGCGCTCCGTGGCTTCCTTCAAAAGCGGCAGAGCTTCATCGAATTTGCGGGCTCGAATCAGGGCGTGTCCACGGGCGGCCAGCAGGTCGGAGTTGTGCGGCTGCGCGGCAAGTGCCTGTTCGTATAACGGGTCTGCCTTGGCAGGCGCTCCGGTTTGCAGGTACAGGTCTGCCAGCATGCCGCTTACGGCGGTGTCGCCGGGTTTGGCGGCATGCAGGGTTTCAAGCACCGCAATCGCATCGGCAGGCTTGCCTTCCTCGTTCAATACAACCGCAAGCTGCGAGTTCAATGCGGGATTTTGCGGATCGGCTTGCAATGCCTTGCGCAACACAGGCTCGGCTGCCTGGTAGCGTTTGGCCGCGATAAGCAGGTGGGCCAATCCGGCGCTGGCCTCGGCTTGCTCCGGACTGCCCGCAACCGCACCGGTCAGCACTTTGCCGTAAGCGTCGGCTGAGGCATCCACTTCGCCCAGCTTCGCGGCCAGCTCAGCAGCCATCAGCGTGTCGCCCGGTGTTTCGGGTGACTGCCGAAGAGCAGCCAGTAGTGCTGTGCGTGCGGCCTCCGGCTCATTGACCTCAAGCAGGCGCGCCAGCGCGCGATTAGCCTGCGCCTGTGCGAGTGGATTCGACGGGTCGGGTGTGAGTTTACTTGCGGCCTTCAACTCGGTAACGGCATCTGCCTTGTGACCCGCATTCGCCAGCAGCAGACCCAGCGCGGCGCGCGCATCAAACTGCTTCGGGTCGGCAGCGACGGCTCTGCGATAGCTTGCTTCCCCTGCGTCCCTTTGGCCCAGCGCGTCCTGCGTATAGCCCAAGTCGTATAGGGCGCGAGCGTCCATGGCGTGGGTCTTCAGGTATTGCTCCAGCAGCGGCTGCGCTCCGGCATAGTCGTGGGTGTCGAGTTTCGCTTCCGCATCAGCGAGCACGTTGTACGCCGGCTGCATGGTGACAGCTTGTGTATCTTCAGGCCCATTAGTACCGGGCGGCAGGGAAGAGCTTTGCGCCGATGCTGCCGTACAGGACAGAAAAACTGCCAGAGCATAGGCGCGCATCTAGGCGACTACCTGAGGATCAGGAACTGCAAGGCGCGGCACCAGGGCTTCGCGCAGCCATTGTCCGGTGTGTGAGCGCGGGCAGGCCGCGATCTCTTCCGGCGTGCCCACAGCCACCACTTCGCCGCCCCTGGAACCGCCTTCAGGGCCCATATCAATGACCCAATCGGCAGATTTGATGACATCAAGATTGTGCTCGATCACCACTAGCGACCCGCCGCCGTCAATCAGCTTGCGAAAGGCGAGCAGCAGCTTGCCGACATCGTCAAAGTGCAGGCCGGTGGTGGGTTCGTCAAGAATGTACAGCACACGGCTGCCGCCCTTCTTAGGCGCTGTACGCGCGGTCGCCAGGTGCGAAGCCAGCTTGACGCGCTGCGCCTCACCGCCGCTTAGCGTTGTTGCCGATTGCCCTAACCGCACGTAGCCCAAACCGACCTCGTCAAGTACCGCGAGCTTGTCAACGATCTTTGGGTTCCCGGCGAGAAAGCGCAGTGCTTCCTTGACGGTGAGCCCCAGCACCTCGTGGATGTTCTTGCCTTTATAGCGAACTTCCAGCACGCTCGATTTGTAACGACGGCCGCTGCATTCTTCGCAGGGCAGCTCCACGTCGGCCAGGAACTGCATCTCGACGGTAACTGTCCCATCGCCGTCGCACACATCGCAGCGGCCGCCGGGCACGTTGAACGAGAAGTGGCCCGCTGCATAGCCCCGTCGCTCCGACTCGGGCTGAGCGGCAAACAGCTCGCGGATGGAGTCGAACGCCTTGATGTACGTCACCGGGTTTGAGCGCGGCGTACGACCGATGGGGTTCTGGTCTACCATCACGATGTCGTTCAGCCGGTCTGCATTGCGCAGCTCACGGTACAGCTTGGTCGGGTCGCCGCCTTCTGTCTGCCCCAGCATATGCGCGACCGCCTTGTACAGCACCTCATGCACCAGCGTGGATTTGCCGGAGCCGCTGACGCCTGTAATGCAGCACAGCACATTGAGCGGGATTTCAACGTCTACCCCGCGCAGGTTATTCGCGCGCGCACCCAGCAGCCGCAGCCAGTCCTTGCCTGTGGGCTCCGGCACGGGGCGGCGTTTGGGCGGTACCGCGATCGTCAGAGCTCCGCTCATGTACCTGCCTGTAATGGAGTCAGGATTGGCGGAGACTTCATCTACCGTGCCCGCAGCCAGCAGCCTGCCACCGAACTCGCCCGCTCCCGGGCCCATGTCAAGTAGATAGTCGGCGGCGGCGATCACCTCCGGATCGTGTTCTACCACGACGATGGTGTTGCCGATGTCCCGTAGCGCGTGGAGGATGCGGATCAGCTTTTCGGTATCGCGACTGTGCAGGCCGATGGACGGCTCATCGAGTACGTAGAGTGCGCCCACCAGCTGCGAGCCGAGCGAAGTTGCCAGCTGAATGCGCTGCGCCTCGCCGCCGGACAGCGTAGACGCCAGTCGGTCCAGTGTCAGGTAGTCCAGCCCTACGGCATCAAGGAAACGCAGTCGCTGCTGCACCTCTTTCAAGATCGATCCGGCAATCTCCGTCTGCATGGGTGTCAGCTCTACCGCGTCGAAAAACGCATGCGCCGCAGTGATAGTCATTGCGGCGGCCTCGCAGATGTTTTGTGCCTCGGCATCCTTACCCAGCCGTACGGCACGTGCTTCCGCGCGCAGGCGCCGGCCCTTGCATTCCGGGCAGCCGGCATAGCCCCGGTATTTTGAGAGCATCACGCGCACATGCAACTTGTACTTCTTGGTTTCCATCAGTGCAAAAAAGCGGTGTACGCCCAGGTACGAGCCCTGCCCATCGAGTAGAAACGCTTGCTGATCAGGCGTCATGTCATACCAGGACACATCGGTGGGAATACTATGCTGCCTGGCCGCGCGCTTCAGCTCTGTGAAGTAGGCGCGGTACTTGGGGCGCTCCCACGGGTCCACCAAGCCGCCGTCGATGGACTTGTTTTTGTCGGGCAGGATCAGGTCTAGGTCGAAGTCGATGGTGTTGCCGAAGCCCTGGCAGCGCGGGCACGCGCCGAAGGGATTGTTGAAGGAGAAGAGCCGCGGCTCAGGCTCGGTGTAGACGCGGTGGCAGTGCTTGCACTCAAAGGCAAGCGAAAAGCGCAGGCGTTCCGGCGCGGCTGGAGCCTCCGCTTTTCCGGCGCGGCGCACTACTTCATACAGGATTTCGCCCGACTCGCGGTAGCCGATCTCCGCTGCGTCCACGATGCGGTTGCGTGAGTCGGCGGTAATCGCAATGCGATCTACCAGCGCGTAGAGCGGCTGCGACCAGGTAATCTCCAGCAGCGACTCCGGGCTTGAGAACTCATAAATGGTCCCGTTCTGGTAAAGGCGGTTGAAGCCGCGTCCGCGCAGGTCCATCAGGCGCTCACGCATGCCGGACGAGATTTCGCCGGGCTTGTCCATCTCCGCCGCAGCTTTCTTCGAGGCTGCTTTTTTGAGTGCCACTTGCGAGCTTCCTCGCCGCGTTACCCGCAGTATGGGACCTGCATCCAGTTCCCGTTCCGATAACACCGGCTCCGTCGGTCGCTCGCCGGGAACGGCCACTACCGGGAACAGCGCGTTGAGCCGCGTCCCCTCACCGAGCGCGAGTACGGCTGCGGCAATCTCATCGACCGAGTCGCGCTTGACCACGCCGTCGCAAACAATGCAGTGCACCACGCCGCAACGCGCGTACAGCAGGCGCATGTAGTCGTAGATTTCAGTGGCCGTAGCCACGGTGGAGCGCGGGTTGCGCGTGGTGTTCTTCTGCTTGATGGCGATGGCCGGGGCTAGGCCGTCGATCAGGTCGGCATCGGGCTTTTCAATACGCTCCAGAAACTGCCGCGCATAGGCTGAAAGCGACTCGACGTAACGGCGCTGCCCCTCGGCGTAGATGGTGTCAAAAGCGAGCGAGCTTTTGCCGGAGCCGGATACGCCTGTGACTACGGTCAGCTTGCCGTGCGGAATGTCACAATCAACATTTTTCAGGTTATGCACGCGCACGCCGCGCAACGTGATCTGGTCGAGCGAGTTCATGCAGAGCGAGTCTCCGGCCTCCCGCATCCGGCGGGTTGGGGCAAACCTCTATTATCAGGCACTCGGAGGTAACGGGTAGCGGCTTAGGATGGCCGGAGCCGTCCTATAATTGCTGCATGACGAATACGCAGCTGTTTTTGTCCATTTGCGTACCTGTACTCTTTATCGTTCTCGGATTTATCTGAAACACAAAGACGAATCGCGCTGAAATTGCGACCTTGCGGGGCGAGATGAATGTCATGAAGACTGAGACAAATGTTTTAAGAGCTGAGATGAACGGGAAATTCGATGTCATCGCTGTCCAGCTTGCCGCTATCAATCGCACGCTGGAAATTATCCAGCAGGACTTGAAACGCTTCAATGAAGTCACACATACGTATTGATAAACGCCTCGAAGCCGTAGAAAACCGCAGATAGCGGCATCACTCATGGGTTCTCGCGTTGCGGTATAAACAACGCACCGAAGAACATCAGGATGGCTCCTACCACGATCGCGGAATCGGCCACGTTAAAGTCGGGCCAATGGTAGTGCATGATCCGGACTTCTAAGAAGTCGGTGACCATCTTGTACTGAATACGATCCCAGGCATTGCCTAGCGCTCCACCCAGCACCAATGCTAAGCCCAGCGCGGTTGCTGACCAGCGACGTCCGACTTTAAAGAGCAGCACCGTGACAACAATTGCAGCGATGAGGGAAAAACCGGTGAGGGCCCAGCGTGTCGGGTTTGCCGGAGCGTCGTTGAACAGAGAAAATGCCGCACCCTCGTTCAATACATGTGACAGCCGGAACACATGCGGGATCACCGGGATATTTTCGCCCTCGGGAATATGCTTCTGCACCCAGAGCTTTGAGACGCGGTCTAACGCAATCACCGCCAGTGAAATCACGAACAGCAGCGGTCGCCAGTCATGGGCGCGACGAGTGGAACGGTATGCGTAGCGAGAGGGTAGCGTCGTCACGCGCTTACCCCTGCCTGCTCACCATTTGCACGCGAGTAACCCATAATGTCGAGCGCGTCGGCACAGCGAACGCACACATCAGTCCAAGGGCCGTAGGTCGCCGTGTCAGTGCGGTAGTTCCAGCAGCGACCGCACTTGGTGCCGTCGGCGGCGCGTGTTTCGACGCCCAGCACTTCGCCTGCACGCAGTACCACTCGTGACACGTTGAAAAGCTCTTTCAAGGAAGAGGAGTGAGCCTCAAGAGCGGCAAACATCTCTGGCGGAGCCGTAACCCGTATCTTTGCTTCCAGTCCTTTGCCGATCTTTTTGGCTTTACGGGCTTCTTCCAGGCTACGCATGACTTCTTCCCGAGCTGTGAAGATCATTTGCCATGCTGTGCTTTCAGGTAGCACCTGTCCGGCAGGAAGCGGAGCAGGGAAGAGTGCCAGGTGTACGCTTGTCTCCCGCCCTTCCACCTCCGGCATGTACTCCCATACCTCGTCCGCAGTAAAGCTTAGAATTGGTGCGACCAGCCGCACTAGTGCTTCGGCAACTTGCCACAATGCGGTTTGTGCGGATCGCCGCTCCAGGCTGCTTGGGGCGAGCGTGTACATACGGTCCTTCAACACGTCCAGGTACAGCGCACTCAGCTCCACGATGCAGAACTCGTTGACTGCGTGGTACACGCGGTGGAACTCCATCCTGTCGTACCAGCCGGTCACTTGCTCGGTCAGAAGGCGGGTGCGCGCGAGCATGTAGCGGTCCAGGGGCAGCAGTTCCCTCTCGGTCACGCGGTCGCGCGCGGGTACAAATCCCGCCAGATTGCCCAGCAGGAAGCGGAAGGTATTGCGCAGCTTGCGATAATTGTCCGCCACGCGTTGCATCAGGTTTTCGCTTGCCGCCACATCCTCGCGGAAGTCGACTGAGGCCACCCATAGCCTCACAATCTCCGCGCCCATACGGTCGGCGATATCGACCGGGTCCACGCCGTTGCCCAGCGACTTCGACATGGCGCGGCCCTGCTCATCAAGCGTCCACCCGCTGGTGGCTACCTTGCGGTAGGGCGTTTCGCCGTCAGCGCGGGTGCCCACAGCCGTCAGCAGCGAGGTATGAAACCAGCCTCTATATTGGTCGCCGCCCTCGAAATACAGGTCTGCCGGGGCGCTCAGGGCCGCATCCTGGGCTAGCACCGCGCTCCAGCTTGAACCAGAGTCGAACCACACATCAAGAATATCCGTTTCCTTTTCCCAGCGATTTGCCACCCCGCATCGGGGGCAGGCGCGACCCGCACCAAGCAGCTGCTCCACTGAGTGCGTATGCCACACGCCCGCACCGTGCTGCTCCATCAGCTCGACAATGCGGCGGTTGAAGACGGGATCACGCAACGGCTCGTGACAAGCTCCGCACAGCAGCACGGCAATAGGCACGCCCCATACGCGCTGGCGAGAGATGCACCAGTCGGGCCGGGTGGCGATCATGTTTGCAATACGATCCTCGCCCCACTTCGGGTCCCAGGTAATGTTTTGGTGAATCTGCTGGAGAGCGCGTTCCCGGAAGGTCGCGTCACCCTCATCTGTTTCATTTTCGTCAAATTGTCTCGATTTCGTTGAGTACGGCATCGGCGTTTCCATGCCGATGAACCATTGCTCGGTCGCGCGAAAAATGACCGGGTTGTGGCAGCGCCAGCAATGCGGGTAGGAGTGGTACAAGTCTGCCTGGCCCATCAGGGCACCGCGCTCTCGCAGGTACTCGATGATGATCGGATTAGCGGCGAACACCGTTTTGCCTTCCCACAGCTCGACTCCATTGCGCAGCTCACCGGCGCTATCGACGTTGCATTCGGCGCTCAGCCCATAGCGCATGCCGGTGATGAAATCGTCCGCACCGTGAGCCGGGGCCGTGTGGACCGCGCCGGTACCCTGGTCAGTAGTTACGTAGTCAGCCAACACGCCGAGGATCGAGCGGTCCAGGAACGGATGCTGAAAGGTTGCGCGCTCGAGCTTCGCGCCCCGGAACCGCGCCAGCTCCTGCACTTCACCCAGCGCGCAGCTTTCACGGACGCTCACGGCCAGCTCTGCTGCGACGATATAAACCGTGCCCGTGGCCGTTGCAAGTGCCGCATATTCAAAGTCGGGATGAAACGCAATGGCAACCGAAGCCGGCAGGGTCCACGGAGTAGTCGTCCAGATGATGGTCCGCACATCCTTGCCGGCGAGTGCGGGATCGAGGAGAGCGGCATCGCCGGTGAGCGCGTATTGTACGTACACGCTGGGCGAAGTGTGCATCTCGTACTCCACCTCAGCCTCAGCCAGGGCAGTGCGGTCACGTAAGCACCAATACACAGGCTTTAAGCCCTTGTACACAAATCCCTCTTCGAAAAAACGATAGAAGGTCGCTAGTGTCGCTGCCTCATATTCAGGCGACATGGTGAGGTACGGCTTGTCCCACCGGCCGAACACGCCCAGTCGCTCAAACTGCGACTTTTGTAAGTCGACATACCGCTGCGCATAGGCCCGGCAGGCCGTGAGGAACTCCTCGGCGGGCATTTCAAGCTTTCTGCGGCCTAGCTGCTCGTCTACCTTGATCTCAATGGGCAGCCCGTGGCAGTCCCAGCCCGGCACATAGGGCGCGTCGTAGCCCGCCATTGTTTTTGACTTCACTACAAAGTCCTTTAGGCACTTGTTCAGTGCATGGCCCAGGTGGATGGGGCCGTTGGCGTAGGGAGGGCCATCGTGGAGCACGTACTTTTTTGCACCCTGGCGCGCCGTACGGATTTGCTGGTACAGTCCACTTTCGAGCCAGTGCAGTAAGCGAACCGGCTCTGTACGGGGCAGACCGGCCTTCATCGGGAAGTCGGTCGTGGGTAGAGTCAGCGTTTTCTTAAGCTCCGGTGGGGGTACACTGCTGCCTGTTTGGAGGTCGGTCATCGCTGGGAAGGTTCCTTCTTGGGTGTGACGCCGCACGTCTAAGGACAGTGCGGTGAAACTAGATTGTATCGTCCGGTGACGTGGTTCCTCCTTGCGCCGTCTATTCGTAACATGGCTTCTTCAAGAGAAGCGAGACACCGGCGCGACCGAAGCGCCATAATAGAGGTAAGAGTGGCGTATGCCAACATACAAGCGAGGGCTGCTGCGCAAGCCGGGCAGTGCCGCGGATGGATGCAGCGATGAGTAATGAGCTTTTGACCCCTCCGGAAGAGCAAACATCGACGACGCCGGCCCGGCGTCTGGACCATACCGAGCTGATGCCCGTAGGCGCGGAGGGCGGTGTCATTCAATCGCTGGTCTCGAACCTGCGCGACGTCTTCCGCCCCACCAAGCTTCCGCCATTGGAACTGACCTCAACTCCAGTTGCTGTAAAAGATTTACTGGCTGAGGAGCGCTCGCCGCTTACCAGTGCCATTTCCACAGGCGTTCATATTGCTGTAATTGCGCTTATTATTCTGCTGTTCCTGTTTGCGAAAAAGCAGCCGGAGATCAAGAAGGCCGATGTAGTGCCGCTTGATATCGCACCGTTCCTGCCGAAAACGCCAAAGTTAACCGCGCCTGCAGGCGGCGGTGGTGGCGGTGGCGAACACTCTATTACGCCACCGACCAAGGGACGTATTCCAGAAATTGCGAAGCAGCAGATCATTCCACCTCAGACCCTGACAGTGGATCACCCTAAAATTCCGATCACTCCCACGGTCGTGATGCCGCAGATGAAGCTGCCGGATACGAACGTGCCGAATATCGGCATCCCCTCGGCTCCTGCAGTGACGCTCTCCGGCGGGCCGGGCAGCAACGGCATCGGCAGCGGCAAAAGCGGTGGTCTGGGCATCGGTAGCGGGCCCGGTGTTGGACCCGGCTCAGAGGGTGGTACCGGCGGTGGACCGAGGCACCCGGGCGGTGGTATCTCCTCACCCAAAGTGATCTCGGCAGTCGATCCCGAGTTTTCTGACGAAGCGCGTCGTCAGAAATATCAGGGTGTGGTTGTGCTGTCGCTCATCGTCGATGCGCAGGGTAATCCGCAGCGCATCCGGGTCATCCGGCCACTTGGCCTGGGCCTGGATGAAAAAGCGGTTGAGGCAGTACGCCAGTACAAGTTTCGCCCCGCCATGGAAGGTGGCAGGCCGGTACCGGTTGAAATTGACATCGAGGTCAACTTCCAACTGTTCTAAACGGCTGCTGATTGCAGAATATTCATGTCTAAGCCAAAGCGGTTCATGTAAATCCGTATACATGCGAGATGTATAAGCCGCTTTGGTTCACGCTTTCCCGGCTTTCGAACATGGTATCCTTCATGCATACACTGAGAGAGTGGATACATCTAAAAGAAGCCATAGGAGTAACGCACAACCGTGCTGGCACCCGCTAAAAAAACTGACGTCATCTCGCGCTTTCGTACCCATGAAAGCGACACTGGTAGCCCTGAAGTGCAAATTGCCATATTGAGCGAGCGCATCGGCGAGCTAACTTTGCACTTTAACACTCATGCGAAAGACCATGCCTCACGCCGTGGCCTATTAATGCTGGTAAGCAAGCGTCGCCGCTTGCTCGATTACCTGAAGGGCACTGATACTGACCGCTATCGTGACGTAATCGGCAAGCTTGGTATTCGTAAGTAAATCTGAAAGACATACACTTTGCTAATACTTAGACGCGACGAGAATAGAGAGCAGCCATTAGGGCGGCCCACTCGTCGCGACGCTCCCGCCATCCCAACTGCGGTTCGAGCCTCACTGCCGAGACCTATGTTCTGCTTTGTTGCAGCGCCGTAGTGTCTGAGCGGCGGTTCCGGCAGCCCCACCCATTTTGAAATGAGGATTGTATGAAACAGGAAGTTATCGTGGAGCTTGCCGGCGGCAAGCGGCTTACGTTTGAAACAGGCCGCATGGCCAAGCAGGCACCCGGTGCCGCACTTGTCACCCAGGGTGACTCTGTTGTTCTGGCAACTGCTGTGGCCTCGCCCGAGCCTAAGGAAGGTATTGATTTTTTCCCGTTGACCGTAGACTACCGCGAGTATGCCTATGCAGGCGGGCGCATCCCGGGCGGGTTCATCAAGCGTGAGGGCCGTCCTAGCGAAAAAGAGATCTTGACCTCGCGGCAAATTGACCGACCGATTCGTCCGCTGTTTCCGGAAAATTTTCGCAATGAGACCCAGGTGATTGCGCTGGTTTTCTCCGCTGATAAGGAAAACGATCCTGACATCGTCGGCATCAATGCTGCCTCAGCCGCCCTGGCGCTATCTGATATCCCCTTCCACGGTCCAGTAGGCGCAGTGCGTGTCGGCTATGTTGAAGGCGCATACGTCATCAACCCGACCTATGTCGAGCGTAAGGGCAGCCTGATTAACATCACTGTGGTCGGTACCGCTGAAGGTATCGTGATGATCGAGTCGGGTGCGACCGGTGTAAGCGAGGAAATCGTGCTAGGCGCGATTGATTTCGCCCATGTCGAGATTAAGAAAATTGTTTCCAAAATCAACGAGCTGGTTGGTCTGGCGGGTAAACCGAAGCGCACCGTAGGCGAGATTGAGCACGATGAAGCCTACTTCGGCCAGCTGCAAAGCAAGGTAAGCGACCGTTTGAAGGATGCGCTTGACACACACGCGCACTCGAAGATTGAGAGCTACTCGCTGGTAAAAAGCATTAAGGATGAGCTTGCTGCTGAAATCAAACAATTGCCGGAAGGCGAGCAGGGCGTGGCCAAGAAGAAGTTGAGCAAGTACTATGAGCTGTTGCGCGAGCAAATCTTTCGCCAGCAGGTCACTAAGGACCGCATCCGGCCCGACCGTCGCGCGTTTGATCAGATTCGTCCAATTTCCATTGAGACTTCTGTATTGCCGCGCACCCACGGCTCGGCCCTGTTTACACGCGGTGAGACGCAGGCACTGGTCACGGTCACGCTCGGTACAGGCGATGACGCACAGCGGCTGGAGACCTTTGAGGGCGAGCAAAAGAAGAAGTTCATGCTTCACTACAACTTTCCTCCTTTCTCGGTCGGCGAGACCGGCCGCATGACCGGCACAGGCCGCCGCGAAGTGGGCCATGGCGCGCTTGCCGAGCGGGCGATTGCTGCTGTGTTGCCGCCTGAGACAGAAAGCCCATATGCGTATCGCATTGTTTCCGACATCCTGGAGTCGAACGGTTCGTCTTCGATGGCCTCGGTTTGCGGCGCAAGCTTGGCGCTGATGGATGCCGGTATCACACTGAAGGGCTCGGTTGCCGGTATTGCCATGGGCCTGGTCAAGGAAGGTGATGATTACGCCATCCTGACTGATATTGCAGGCGCGGAAGACCATTACGGCGATATGGATTTTAAGGTAGCCGGTACCCGCGAAGGCATCACCGCGCTACAGATGGACATCAAGATTGGCGGCATTACCTCAACTATCATGCGTGAAGCGATGGAGCAGGCCCGTCGCGGGCGGCTCTTCCTGCTCGACATCATGGATGCCCACCTTGACCACGCACGCGAAATCAAGTCAAAGCATGCCCCGCAAATTAAGACATTGCAGATCCCGACAGACAAGATTCGTGACCTGATCGGACCGGGCGGCAAGGTTATCCGCGGCATCATTGAGCAGACCGGAGTCAAAATTGATGTCGAGGATACCGGGCGTGTTTCCGTGGCATCGTCCGACGCGGACGGACTAGCGAAGGCGCTTGAAATCATCAACAACTTGACAGCAGTGCCTGAAATCGGCAAGACCTACCTGGGCAAGGTAGTGCGGCTGGCAGAGTTCGGCGCATTTGTCGAGCTGTTCCCCGGTACGGACGGCCTGTTGCATGTCTCCGAGATTGCGGAGCATCGCGTTAAGGAAGTCAAAGACGAGCTGAAAGAAGGCGATCAGGTGCTGGTGAAGGTTATCGGACTTGACGGCAACCGCATCAAGCTATCTCGCAAGGCTTTGCTGAAGGAGCAACGCGAGAAAATGGGCTTGCCGATGCCTTCGGCAGAAGGTAGCCGCGAGTCGCATGATGCTTCAGAGCGCGCGGTACGCCCGGAACGTATCGAACGTGCTGAGCAGCAGCCGAGCTCCAATGAAAGCACCATCACCATCGAAGGCGGTGAGGAGTTTGATGATTTTGACGGCACTGACGAAGGTGAGGAAGCTGACGAGCCGAACTTCAACCGCGATCCGGCAACAGTAGGCGCAGTAGCTGGTACTCCGGCAAGTGCCGCCGGGGCAGGGCAGCGGCGTCGCCGCGGTCGTGGCCGCGGTGGACGTCCCGGCAGCGGCGGCGGTCGTGGTCCCGGCCAGGGCGGCGGGGCTCGCGCTTAGACTTCAGCGAGCATGAATCAACAAAGGCTGCGCTTATGCGCAGCCTTTGTTGTCTACCATAAACCTGTGCGTACCCGAGCCATCCTCATCCTGTGCGGTATCAGCCTCCTATGGGGCTCAGGCTGGCTTGTTCCGCAATCTTCTCTGCCGCTGTTTGCTGCCCGTGCGCTTGTATTTACCTTTACTGCTGCCATTACGGGTTTGTGCGCGAGCGCCATGCCGAGGCAAGCAGGCGTCCCTCTACGAACCAGCCTGACGCTGGGATTTGCGATGCTTGGTGCCCCTTCGGCCCTCCTGCTTTTTGCAGGGCTCCATGGTGCAGGGAGCTGGGTGGCGCTGCTGTATGCGACGCTGCCTTTGTTCACAGCTTTCTTCAAGGGCAGATGGTCACCGGCGATGGTGGTGCCGATCGGATCTGTGCTGGTGCTGCTCAACGGCACGGTTCCATTCACATGCAACAAAGCAGGCTGGGCTATACCTGTGCTCGTCGCGGTAGGTTTGCAGGCCTTTGCGCTCCAGTTTGCGGGGAGTCAGCTGCATAGTATGTCCTTACGCGGTTTGCTGTTCAGCATGTCTCTCCAGAGCATTGCGGCGGCGGCTTTACTGGCGTTGGGCAGCGCGCTGTTGGACCCCATACCCCGGCTTGCCTGGGCTGTTACCCCAGCATCGCTGCTGTCGGCCTTGCTTGGCACAGCTTTGCCATATGCATTGTTATATCGGCTGTTGGTACGCGGTGTAATTGCACCGCATCAGGCAGCTACCACGCAGTGGCTGCAACTTCTTGTCGCGGTGCTTGAAGGCACGGCTCTGGCTCGGGTATGGCCATCATGGCAATCCTGTGCCGCAATTCTCACCGTACTTGTATGCACCGGCATTGTGCTTCAGCCTGAAGAGAACAGCCAACCGGCTCATCTTTTCAGTTCACCCTCGTAACCCCTTGCAGCGGGGCGGCAGTTGCGCGCATCATGCGGCATGGCTGCCTGTTTCTATATTGTGGTTGAGGGCGAGGACCCCGGATTTGACACCTTTGTCAACGGACATGCGCTGGCCCGGCATGAAGCAGTACTGGAGCAGCTGGCAGAGTCATTGAAGGTGCGTCCGTTGCTGGACTTCTTTTCAACCGATCGCAACTCCATGGCTACCCTGCTGGAGCAGGGTGCGGGCGACCCTGCCTGGACGCAGTCCCTGCCGGACGCGCAATGGTTTACCGCCGCTGAGGGCCTAGCGAGCATAAGAGCCTTGCTGGAGCACGTCGAGTCCCATCTATCTGACTATGGCCAGAGCGCCGGTCTGCTGTATCAGGAGTTGAGCGAATATCGGCGAGTGCTTCAAAAATCGCAGGCTAGAAATCTGCGCTGGCACCTGGCGGTCAGCTGGGAGTAGCTGCTTTTTGCCTGCCGCATACACCCGAATTTTTTATACAGGCATTGCCGACGTTGCTCCTTGCCTCGAAACGGGTGCGCTGTAATACATGCCCGGCAGCAGACGCAAGATGATAGCGTTAATCGCGAAGATAATCTTTTGAGACCTGGGAAGACGTGAAACTTTGAGCGCACCGCGATTTATCTGGAAACGAAACTGGTGGATTGTTCTGCTGCTGGCTCTGGCATCGGTACATACTGCACAGTGTATCTTCTTCGACAATTACAGCCAGATAGATCTGATCGCCTATGAGAATGGAAAAGAGACAAGACCTTTTCAGGACAGAGTTTCTATGATTCCAGTTCTTCGTCTTGTGCATGAAAATCCGACCATGACACGGCTGGGATTCGACCTTCTGGAGCCTCAGGGCAAAGCCCACCTCATCCTCGAGGTTTATACCGCTGAGAAAGTCGCATGTTATCTCGTGGGCGTTCTAAGTATTTTCTGGATGGTGTGGCTTACCGGCCGTTTCGGCCAGCAGCGATTCGGGGATCTCTGGTGGTTTCCACCTGCATTATTGCTGGCTGTCTTCTACGCATCCTACGGTGCTCGCGCTGACCAGAACCTTTGGTATCCCTACGATCTGCCGCATGCGGCGCTGTTCACCACCGGCCTGCTTGCACTCCTCTCCGGTGCTTTTGTGCCTATCGTCATCGCGTTTATCTTGGACTGCTTTACACGCGAAACAGCCATATATCTCATTCCTTGTGTGCTTGCCGTCGGTTATGCCAGAAAAGACCTGAAAACCTACAGTATTCTCGCTGTCGGCTTGTCGGCTTTCTGGCTACCCGTATACCTGTTGATCTCTCATCATTTCCATGCCAACCCAAACGACGTCGGCATTCGTTATCACCAGAATGCCCATGTTTTTCTGCAGCCCAAGCACATTCCCCAGGTGGCCAGTGCTGTCGGTTTTCTTGCCTTGCCTATCTTCCTTTGGCGGCGTGCGCTCGACAAAGCAGAGCACGCACTTTTGCTGGGAGCAATCCCCGGTGTCGTTGTCTCAGGCATCCTTGGCATTTGGTATGAAACCAGGGTGTGGTCTGAGTGGAACGCGATCGCGGCATGCTTGGCTGCTTCAATCTTCATGCGGTATCTGGCGGATCGCCAAATGAATTCTCAGCCCATGTTCGAAACCGGTCGGGAAGAGCGTGCCGTCAATGGGCCGCGATGAAGGACATATTTGCGAAAAGCTTTGGAGTGGTTAACACGCTGCGCATACCCATAGAACTGACCGAAGATGGGAAGGTGCGGCAGGCTCCAGAGCATGGCATATAGCACTAGCGCGCAGACAGCCGTCGGTGCCGGTTAGGCCTCCATACCGGAGTGCGTTGCGGCCCGGCAAAGGGGTATCTTGATGATCCCAATCCAAGTAAAACAGCAAGAGCGCAAGTGATAGAACATTCATGTAAATCCAGCGGCCCAGTCCACGGCAAACAGGTACAAGGGCAGCGAGCACACAAAGGTCGCACCGGCGACGATGAAAAGTAGAATCGCGTCGCGGCGTGTGCCGGTCCGGCGTAGCCCGGCGCGAAGCAGGACTACAACCGGCGCGATGGAAAGAACGCCAAGCAAGATGTAGATAAGCGGATAGTTATGCCTGCTGAACTGCGTGTCAGCATCGACGCGCGCCTCTGCCGGTGTAAGACCGAGGTACTGGATTCCCTCTCCACAGCTATTAAGACTTGTATGCTCGACGGACTCACACACCGCCGAAGCAATTGCCCGATCGCCGGGATGTAGGCAAACCAGGATCATGGCTGTTACCGCCAGCAGCAAAGGCAGCGTAAGCACCCGGGCAGCACGACGCAGGGAAAGCCCTGCATGCGTATGGCTCTGGTAGAGGAGAACCGCCGCGAAGTAATAGCTGATGTAGAAAAAGTGCTCTCATGCGACAAGATAAGAAAGGGAAGCCAGAGGCAAAGAAAGACCGAGATTGCAGTTTCACTTGCGCCTCGTCGCAGCCATACCAGCAATGCACCAAGTCCGGTGAACAACAGAAGTTCCTTGCGAAACCCGCCGACATGGTCAAGCAGCTGAAACGCGAAGGTAGTGGGAGAAAGCACCAGCCATGCCGGCTGCAGGTGTAAAAGGCGTCGCACTTAGAGCAGCCGCACCGATCAGCCCGCGCCTGACAAACCCACCTGGATAATTTAGCGGCCAGTCTTCCATGGCCCAATCGTGAGCCAGTTGGAAATTCCTGGCCATTACAACCGCATAGAGCAGCGTGGCCGCAGCGATATAGAGGAAGTAAAAAGGCAGCAAGAATCGCTGAACGGCATGGTCTTGTTGTGCCTGCTCCTGCTTGTCGTACACCTGCTTCATTTACATACCCCTGTTAAATCCAGTACAGCTGGAGTAGTCCGCGCGCCGGTGCCTTATACGCTGAAAGCGTTACTGACCTCACCGCAGGCGGTTAGCCGAAGACTTTACCCATGCGACGGATTTGCGCGCCGACACCGCGCAGCTTTTCTTCAATGTGCTCGTATCCTCGGTCCATGTGGTATACGCGGTCCAGAATAGACTCACCATCCGCTACCAGTGCAGCCAGAACCAGCGAGGCGGACGCGCGCAGGTCCGAGCACATGACGGCAGCAGCCGACAGCGGAGACTTACCGGTAATTGTCGCCGAGCGACCGTCTACCTTGATGTTGGCACCCATGCGCATCAGCTCGCCTACGTGCATGAAGCGGTTCTCGAAAATATTTTCAACTACCATGGACGCTCCTTCAGACTGTGTTGCAAGCGCCATGTACTGAGCCTGCATGTCAGTGGGGAAGCCCGGATACTCCTGCGTCGAAACGTCAGCCGCCTTCAGGTTGCCCTCGCTGCGGACGCGAATGGCTTCCTTGCCGAGGACTTCAATGCGCGCGCCGGCTTCTTCAAGCTTGGCGATGACCGCACCCAGGTGCGCGGGGTTGCAGTTAGTTAGTTGCAGGTCGCCGCCTGTGATTGCGCCTGCGATGAGGAAGGTACCTGCCTCAATGCGGTCCGGATTGATGCGGTGGCGCACCCCGTGCAGTTTGTCGACACCTTTGACGCGGATCGTCGGCGTACCCGCGCCCTCAATCTGCGCGCCCATGCCGGTCAGCATCGTGGCAAGGTCGACGACTTCGGGCTCGCAGGCGCAGTTCTCAAACAGCGTTTCGCCCTCGGCCAGTACAGCGGCCATCAGCAGGTCTTCCGTACCGGTTACAGTGATTTTGTCGAACAGGATGTCGGTGCCGCGCAAACGCTCCGCGCGCGCTTCAATGTAGCCGTGCTCATAGGAGATGACGGCACCCATCTTCTCAAGCCCCTTGATGTGCAGGTCGATAGGCCTGCCGCCGATGGCGCAGCCGCCCGGCATGGCCACACGGGCCACACCGGCGCGCGCTATTAGCGGACCCAGAACCAATGAAGACGCGCGCATGGTCTTCACAATCTCGTACTTGGCGACCGGGTCAGACAGTACGGCACAATTTACAGTGGTGCGGTGCTGCGCGCGCCCGTAACCCAGCTCCACCTCGGCACCCATGGAGACGAGCAACTTGCGCTGGGTCTCGATATCTTGCACCTGTGGAATGTTTTCAAGCACGACTTCTTCAGCTGTCAGGATGGCTGCGGCCATGCACGGCAGCGCCGAGTTTTTCGCGCCGCTTACGCGCACCGTTCCGAGAAGCGGGTTGCCGCCGCGAATGACAAACTTGTCCATGTGTTTTGCTGTACTCCCTCGCCACCAGTTTAACTGCCGGTAAGGGGTTACTGAGGTACTGCGCGAGTGCGGGAACAAAAGAGTACACTGGGCAGCGATGACGCGCCTCTACCCTCTTGCCGCCCTTGTCTTGGCAGCTCTGCCGCTCATGGCACAAAGTACATCCTCGGTTGTGACCGGCAGCTCCGATCGCCTTTCCGCTCCATCCATTGAGGCACCTGCCGGCCCGATCACCGGCACGGTTGTAAGTACGTCAGGCGGTCCTGCCCATGCATTTTTGGGCATTCCCTATGCTGCACCGCCCATAGGCTTATTGCGTTGGAAGCCGCCGGTTCCAGCGGCCAAGTGGACCGTCATGCGAGACGCTACCCGCTTCGGCTCCCGCTGCATGCAGTCTGCGCTCTATAACGATATGATCTTCCACGATCCTGGGCAGAGCGAAGATTGCTTGACCTTGAATGTGTGGACCCCCGCAAACGCCGCACCCGACAAAAAGCTGCCCGTCATGGTCTGGGTATACGGCGGCGGCAATACCACCGGCGGCAGCTCTGAGGGTCGCCAGAACGGCGCGCACCTTGCGACGAAGAACGTAATTGTGGTCTCGTTCAACTACCGTTTAGGCATCTTCGGCTTCTTTACGCACCCGGAGCTCGCCGCCGAGTCGCCTGAGCATGCGGCAGGGAATTACGGCCTGCTTGATGCCGTAGCCGCCCTGGGCTGGGTGCAGGCTAACATCGGCGCCTTTGGCGGCGATCCCACTAATGTCACCATTTTCGGTGAGAGCGCCGGATCATACGCGGTGAGCTCGCTTATGGCTTCGCCCTTGGCGCACGGCTTGTTCGCTCATGCCATAGGTGAGAGCGGTGGTGCATTCAGCGCCTCCAGGCAGGTCTATCCACCCCTTGCTGTCCGACAAGAGAAGGACGCTGACTTCGCCCGAACCCAGCTCCATGCCGATTCCCTTACCGCGCTGCGCGCCCTTTCTACCGAGCAGCTGCTTACCGCAGCGGGAAATGGGAGCGCATTTGGCCCGGACACAGACGGCTACTTTCTGCCGCAGTCGCCCGCCGCCATTTTTGCCGCAGGCAAGCAGAACGACGTGCCGATGATGGCCGGCTGGAACCATGACGAAGGGGGAAGCGGGGCCGCACAGACGACCATCACGCCCACCGGCGGCTCGGAGGCATCCTCTTCCGGCAAGGCTCAAGGCAGCATTGTCAATACAACCATCGCGCAGAGCGACCGGCAGCGGCTCCAGGACATGGCAGCCAAGGATTTCGGGGCGCATGCAAGCGACTTTCTTCAGGCGTTTCCGGCAGCAACGGATGCCGAGGCACTGACGCGCCTGCAACAGTACGCAACAGACAAGTTCATTGCATACGGCACCTGGGCCTGGCTTGAAGCGCAGACTAGCGTGGGTAAAGCACCTGCATATCGCTACCGCTTTGACCTGGTGCCTCCGCCTGATCCCGCACGACCCACCCGTTTCGGCGTGTTTCACTCGGATGATATCGAGTACGTCTTCGGCAATCTTGACTCCCGTAAGGGCATCGCCTGGCGCCCGCAGGACTATGCGATGAGCGAGCAGATGATGACCTACTGGACGAACTTTGCTCGCACCGGCGATCCGAATGGGGGCGGCCTGCCGAAGTGGCCGGTCTATGAACCCGCTTCCGGCTCGCAGGTAATGTATTTGAATCAGCCTGCTTCGCATGCGGACAAGGATGAACTACGGGATCAGTTCCTATTTCTTCAAAGTGCGTGGAGCGGCAAGCGGTAGGTGGAGTCAGCGCGATCCAGGCCGTGCCACCGCGTACATCTCCCTGGCAATCTGATTGAAGAGACCGCTTCGATCACTGTCTACTTTGTAGAGATCAAAGTGAGAACGTCCGGGTAAGTACGTAAACCGTGCACCGGCACCCAGCTTTTGCAGCCGTATATCGAGCAGATGTGCCGAGCCGTCCAGGTAGAACGTATCCGCAGTGCCCACATACAGGTGGATGCGGCTCCTGAGCAGCGGCCCGCGCTGCGCCCAGCGCTCTTCCGCGATGTGCGCGAGGTCATAGTGATCGTGCCAGTAGCGCACAACTTCGGGGTCCACATCGCCACTTACACGGTCAAACATCGGCACCGGTGCGCCATCCGGACCTTTGGGTGAAAACACCCAGTCAAACGAAGAAAGCTGCCCGCCGTATGGCCCGAGTACGGCCTCCAATTGAGCAAACTGCTTCATGGTGGCCACGACTTTACCGTCAACCCGCATGATGGGGGTTTGTGTGTCGTCCGGTTTGCGGTACACGTTAGCATGGGCGGCATACAGGTCCGTACCGGTAAAGTCATGGAAGTCACTTGGGTCGGGTGAGGTGGACCAAGTGCCGCCGAATACCTGCGGGTAGTTAATCTGGAGTTGCAAGGTGGCCCAGCCGCCGCTTGAGTGCCCGTTCAGGAAGCGTCCCTTCGGCTTTGCGTCCATGCGGTACTTGCCTTCAAGCGCCGGGATGAACTCAGTCGTCAGAGCCTGCCCCCATGGACCATTATTTACAGAATCGGCAAACTCGTGGGTGCCCTGCGGGATGGATTCATCGAGCAGAACCCAAATCATCGGCGGCATCTGTTTCTGTTCCATGCGCGACCGCAGATCAGCTGCGGGACGGAGCGAGTTGCTGAAGTTGCCGCCGAAGCCGTGCGTCCAGTAGACCGTTGGATAGTGCGTTCTGGAGTTTCCATCGTACCCGGGCGGCAGGACGATCCAGGCACGGATGAAAGTCGACCTGCCCCAAAACCGGGTCAGCAGCGGACTCTTAAACTCGAACGGCTGAATGGCGGCTTTATCGTAGCTCGAAGCTGAGGAAGCGTGGCCGGGCTCGGCGCGGTGATCGAGGGTAAGCGTCTGCTCCTCCACATCGCTGCTTCCAACCGGGATTACAGTGCTTTCCCAGTCAGCGTCTGTGCGACCGCCATAGTTATAGGAGTGATTTATATCGAGCACGGCCTGTATCTCCCAGGTACCGGCAGGCTTGTTTCGGAAGGGCTGCGGATAGGCAGCAGTGTTTGCGTCTACCTCAATGGAGGCACCCGGCGCGAGATCGTGAATCTCTTGCGCTGCAATCCAGGTTGCGGTGGGATGAAATTCATCGGATTCAATACGCTTGTCTCCCGAGCCTTGCTTCATGAACAGCAGCAGCCGTCCGCTCACAGGACCGGGAAGCGATGGGGCAGCTGTCACGCGAAAAACTCCCGGAGAGGCACTGCCGGATTGTTGGGCGTGGCTCGTCAGTCCGGCGGTACATGCTACTAACAGAAGTCGGCGGAGACAGAAGAAGGGCGTGTGAGCGGGCATGTGCCTCGAAGAATACCAACCTACCCGCATCGGCTATATAGCCTTCAAGAGATATGTCCAGCGCAGTACCAGCACGGCACGCGCACTCCAAGCGATCGTGCGAATCCAGTTTGTTGCCACCAATTTGTCAATTACATCTGCTGAATACCCTAGTTGCAACCGGTTGTGCAGGGGAACCTGTAGGAATGCGGTCGAAAGCCATATAATCCCAACCAGTGCCGCACCGGCCCAGGCTTGCCACGTCAAAACGCTTGCGGGGCGCAGCCCCGGCAGCAGCAGCAAGCCTGCAGTAGCCAGTTCTACCAGCATGAGCGGCGCAACCACATAGGTTGTGCGATTGGCGTGAGTTGCTTCATACGCGGGGAACTGCTCGGCATCCACTTGTAGAAAAAGTGGGTAATGCACCACTTGCACAAACCAGATCAACCCGAACATGGCTAGTGTGGATAGCAGTTGCAGAGGAAGAAGCAAACGCATGGCGCTCCAATTTGTAGTGCGCCGTGAAAGCAAACAGTGCGAACTTAGGCGAGTTCGCACCAGGCTACTGTTTAACAGCTCAATTACAGGTCTAGCGTAGCGTCCTCAATCGCGCGGCGCACATTGCCGTCAGCCCGCGCCAGGCGGCGCACAGCTTCCTGCTTATCCACGCCGGCTTTCAGCATCACCAAGGCAACGGGTACACTGCGGCCCGCGCTCTTGATCACGCTGACAGCCTGCTCACGTTTGACCTTGCAAGCTCGCATTAGGATGGAAATGCCGCGCTCCACCAGCTTCGAGTTTTGCATGTGCACATGCACCATCAGGTTGTCGTACACGTAGCCGAGGCGTGTCATGGCACCGGTAGTGATCATGTTGGTGATCATTTTCTGCGCGCTGGCAGCTTTCATGCGGGTTGAACCGGAAACCACCTCCGGTCCCACATCCGCGACAATTGCGATGTCGGCCGCATCCGCAATCGGCGAGTTTAGATTGCAGGTGATGCAGGCGGTGCGCGCGCCCTGCGTTCGTGCGTAGGCGACGGCCGCTACTACATAGGGTGTACGTCCGCTAGCAGAGAGCCCGATCACGACATCCTTGCGCGAGGGCCTGCGTCGGGCAATATCCCGCTGGCCAAGCTCTTCAGAATCCTCATTAACTTCAACAGGCGAGGCCAAGGCTTTGGGACCGCCCGCCATGATGTACTGAATCGAATGAGGATCGTTTGAGAAGTAGGGAGGGCATTCGCAAGCGTCAAGCGACGCAATACGTCCGCTGGAACCGGCACCGATATAGATGAGCCGACCGCCCTCGCGAAGGGAGCGTGCTACCGCATCAATAACAAGTGCAATCTCTGGAAGTGCTTTTTTTACAGCGGCTGCTACTTTTGCATCTTCATGATTGATAATCCGTGCTATCTCCAGCGCGGATTTCGTGTCAAACCCTAATGAAGCTTCATTTGAGCTTTCCGTTGTCAGCTCATGCAGTCGAAACTCTTCGCCAAAGTCGGCATGCGCCTCAATCGGTGTCGGTGTAATCGTAGCCATCGTTTTCTCTTCGCCTTCCAACACACAGATTGTATGCCTTTCGCGCAACGATGCGCTGCTTCAAAAAGCACCTTCTGACCCTCTATAGTCACCTCTTTTCAGCCCGTACCATTGCATTTTCCACTGCGTTGTGAAACAGGGGCCGAACCTTCTGAATTTTCCTGTTTTCGCGAGTAGGGAATGTTCTATTTGTCAGCAAGACAATAGATATGTCTCGCATAGGGTCGATCCAGATGGATGTGCCTGTGTACCCGAGGTGTCCGAAAGACTCATGGCTGAAATGGTTACCCGAGGAGGAGTCCAGTTTGCTTGGGGTGTCCCAGCCGAGCGCACGTGAGCACCCCGGCAGTGGACCGGCTAGCCTCGTAAACAACTTGACGGTATCCGCATGGAACAGAGTAGAACCGCCGCCTACTCGCAAGGGAGCCAGCATCGCTTCCGCAAAGTTCAGCACATCAGACACCGGCGCAAACAGACCCGCATGGCCGGCAATCCCGCCCATAGCCCAGCAATTTTCATCGTGTACCTGCCCCTGCACCCGTTTTCGGCGGAAGCTTACATCGTCTTCTGTAGGGGGAATGAGGGGCCACTCCTCCGGTTCAGGCTTCCACCAGGTATGCAGCATGTTGAGGAGACTAAACACCTCTCGGCGGCAGAAGGCATCAAGCCGCTCCCCCGCCAACTGCTCCAGGGCATGGGCGAGCAGGATGAAACCCGGGTCAGAGTACGCGGCATGCGTCCCAGGCTCGGTAACGAGCGGCAGGCGGCAGGCTGCCTGCACGATTGCCTCCGCGCCAGACCATACTTCAAAAAAAGGCTGGGTTGCAGGCAAGCCGCTGGAGTGAGCAAGCAGGGTGCGCAGGGTCACGCGCATGCGTATCTCGCGGTCTAACCCGGCACCTGCAAACTCAGGTAGCAGCTCGGCTAAAGGGGTTTCGAGATCCAGCTGATTCCGCTGCCACAGCAGCATGGCCATGGCCGTGGTGGAAAGCACTTTGCTCAAGCTAGCCAAGTCAAAGGACGTCCCGGGCAGTACCTGCGGGCTATCCGGCAAAAAAGTAAAACGACCTGCGGCACCTGTAGCAAGCACTGTGCCGTGGTGCAACACACCAAAAGCTGCGCCGGGGAATGCCCCATCCGCCACAGCCTGCTCCAGAAAGGCCACCACAGGAAGAAAGTGTTGCGGGAATACCCCGGCAGTGCCGGTCTTAAAGGAATCCACAATCTATACGATAGCGGGAGCCGGCGAGTGCACCCCGGAGTACCTCCGCATGCGTTCTAAAGTGGAGCCGCCGCCTGCATAACGTCTGAATATATGCTACGTCTACAGACAGGGAGAACAGCCATGAAGATTCTCAGGCATGCAAGGGCATCTCAGCTGGTCAGCCGTGTACGACACTGTACGGCAGCGGCAACGCTGCTGTGTGTATCCGCTTCAGCGTTCTCGCAGAGTACGCCTGCCGCCCAGCCTTCAGCCGCCGGCGATACCCTCATCGTCCCGGCAGGGACCAAGGTACTACTTGCGCTTCGCTCAGGCATCAACACACGCTCGGCACAGCCCGGCGACGGCGTGTATCTTTCCTCCAGCTTCCCGGTCGTGGTCGGCAGTCGCGTCGCCATTCCGGCGGGCGTGTATGTGCAAGGTGTAGTGGATCGCGTGCAGCGAGCCGGCCGCGTCAAGGGCCGGGCTGAGGTCAGCCTGCACTTTACTACCATGATCTTTCAGAACGGCAGCGTGGTGCAGGTGCCGGGTACGCTTGACAGCCTGCCCGGCGCAACCGATGCCAAGGTCAAGGATGGGGAAGGCAATGTGCAGCAAGCCGGCGAGAAGGGCAAAGACGCGGGCACCATCGCGCGCGGTGCTGAAGCCGGCGCAGGCATCGGCGGTATCGGCGGTGCAATCGGCGGCAATCCACTGTCAGGCGCAGGCTACGGGGCCATTGCCGGCGGTGTTACCGGCCTGATCTATACCTTGTTGACCCGCGGCAGTGATATCAACCTGGAGCAGGGGCAAACGGTCGAGATGGTGCTACAGCGGCCGCTCACCCTTACCGCAGCCAATCTTTCCTCGGGCAGCGGTCCTGAGCTTGAGCCATCGGCACAGCGACCCTTGCCAAAGCCTGCCCATAGCCGTACTCTGTGTCCGCCGGGCGGTCTGGGCTGTCCCTGAGGATTGGTAAAGGCTATGAACGAAGAAGGCACTAATTCGCAGAGCTTCAGTAGCCATGTACGCAACTGGCTCCGCGATCTTGCGATTTCTGTGGCTGCCTCTGCGTTCATCATCATATGGATTTACCAGCCGGTGCGTGTCGAAGGTACGAGCATGCAGCCGCGCCTGCACGACAACGACCGGCTGTTCATCAATAAGTTCGTGTACAGCTTTGAGAAGATTGAGCGCGGTGACGTGGTGGTCTTCCACTATCCCGGTGACCCTGCCAAGAGCTATATCAAACGCGTGATCGCGTTGCCGGGTGATGACCTGCGCATTGAGGACGGAAGGGTGTACGTGAACCGGCAACGGCTGGCTGAGCCATACGTGCCGCCACGTTTCGAGGACGGTCGCTCCGTGGCCCAGGAGATTGTTCCCGCAGGCAGTTACTGGGTCATGGGCGACCACCGCTCTATATCGAGTGACAGCCGCGACTTTGGGCCGGTACCGCGCGGCTTGATCTACGGCAAGGCGGCGTTTATCTACTGGCCCGCGGATGGTGTCGGCGTAGTTCGCTAGTGCTTACGCGACGATCTGAACTAGCTGTGCTGCCTGCTCTCGAGTACCTAGAATGGAAACGCGCGGTACCTCGCCGCGTGCCATGGCTACCTCGTCGCAGCGGTAGATGCGCGGGCAACTTTGGCAGTCCTTGTAAATCTTGTCGGGTAGCGCAGCGCGCTCAGTCACCACGCGAAAACCATGGCGGAAAAAGAAATCAGGAATGCGCGTGAACAGGCACACGCAGCCGATACTGTGCTCTTCGCTTTCTGCCAGCAAGGCTGACAGCAGCTTGCCTCCGACACCTTGACCCTTTGCCTCGGGCCTGACAACAATGGAGCGTACTTCTGCCAAGTGCGGGCCATATAAGTGCAGCGCGCCGCAGCCCAGGAAAGCACCCGCGTCACTTTCGGCAACTGTGAAATCGCGCACGTTCTCGCAGATCTCCGCAAAGACCCGCCGCAGCAGCGTGCCGTCGTGCGATAGCGAATTCACCAGCTCGTAGATGTTCGACGCATCCGGGAGCCGGGCTTTACGTACCCGCATGGGCAGGCTCTTCCTCTAGCGCCGGTTCATGGTGCGGAATCCATCGGCTCACACGTGCCTGGGCCTCTGCCAGTGCTGTTCGAACCTGTGCGCGCGCCGTGCCGCCAAGTACATCGTGGCAATCAAGCGTTGCCACAAGCGTAACGGCGGCGTAAAAATCCTGGTCGAAGAGCGGTTCGATGGTCTGTAGTTCACTCAGTTGCAATTCGCCCAGCTCGCGCCCGGATGCAAGACCGAGCCGTACCGCGGTGCCGACACGCTCGTGTGCTGTTCGGAAGGGAAGGCCTTTGCTTGTGAGATACGTAGCCGCCGCCATCGCGTTCAGGTAGCCGGTTTCGCACGCGGCTTGCATGCGCTCTGTATTAAAACGCACCGCCCGCGTGAACTTTGCGAGCAGCCGAACTATCGTCAGCGCGGTTCCCGTCGCGGCAAACACCGGCTCCTGCGTTTCCTGCATGTCTTTGTTGTAGGCAAGCGGCAGACCCTTGAGGGTGAGCAGCACGGTATGCGCCGCGCCGGAGAGCCGACCGACCTTGGCGCGCAGCAGCTCTGTCAGATCCGGATTTTTCTTTTGCGGCATGGCGCTGGAGCCGGTTGAAAATGCCTCTGGCAGCTCCACGAAGCCGAACTCGGCTGTGGCAAACAGCGTCATTTCTTCCGCGAACCGACTTCCATGAACGCCCAGAATCGTGAGCGTTTGCAGATACTCCAGTACGAAGTCGCGGTCCCCGGTCGCGTCCATGCTATTGGCAGTGGGTGCGGTAAAACCAAGCTCTTGCGAGGCAATGGTGCGGTCAAGCGCAAGTGTTGCACCGGCCACGGCACCTGAGCCGAGCGGGCAGTAGTTGAGCCGTGCAAAGCAATCTTCCAGCCGCGAGATGTCGCGCAAAATCATTTCGACATATGCCAGCAGCCAGTGCGCGACAAGTACCGGCTCGGCACGCTGCAGGTGCGTGTACGCGGGCATGGCCGCATCACCCATTGCAAGCGCCTGCACAAGCAATTGTTGCGCCCACAGTGCGAGACCGGTAATGAGATTACTGCCATGCGCGCGAATGTAGAGCCGCAGGTCTGTTGCCACTTGCTCATTGCGGCTGCGGCCTGTATGCAGCTTGCGGCCAAGCTCACCTACGGCTTCCACCAGCCGCATTTCAACAAAGTGGTGGATGTCTTCTGCTCCGCTTTGTACGAAGGGCTCCGAACTTTTTGCTTCATTTTGCGCAATCGCATCGAGCGCCGCTGACAGCTGCTTGCGTTCGGCTTCGCTCAGTACACCTGCGGCTGCAAGCGCGCGCGCATGCGCCTTGCCGGCCTGTATTTCGTAAGCAAGCAACACATAGTCAAAAGAGATTGATCGCTGCCAAAGGTCGAACTCCTCATCCAGCGGCTCGCGGAAACGCCCCGACCACATCTTCACTTCGCGACCGCCTTGGCGCCGGTTTTCCCCTCGCGCAATTCGCGTAGCCGCGCTTGTGTGCGTGCCGGCAGACCTAGGATGCGGATGAAGCCGGCAGCATCTTTCTGGTCGTAGCTGTCACCCATGGTGAACGAGCTCAATTCGTTTGAGTAGAGTGAGAACTCACTCTCCCGCCCGCTGATGCTTACATTGCCTTTGTACAGCGAAAGTGTAACTGCGCCGGTTACATGTTTCTGCGTCTCCGCTACGAATGCGTCAAGCGCCTCACGCAGCGGTGTAAACCACAAGCCGTTATAGACCAGGTCCGCATAGTGCAGGCCTACCTGCTGCTTGTAGTGTTTCACCTCGCGCTCCAGCGTCAACGCTTCCAGCTCCGCATGCGCCGCGACGATCAGCGTACCGCCCGGCGTCTCATAGCAGCCGCGGCTCTTGATGCCGACAAAGCGATTCTCCACCAAGTCGATGCGGCCGATAGCATTGCGGGCGCCGATTTCGTTCAACAGTTCGACAATCTGCACCGGCTCCAGCCGCTGCCCGGCAACAGAAACGGGTACGCCGCGCTCAAAGCCGATGGTGATGACCTCAACCGCGTCAGGCGCTTCCTGCGGGCTGCGGGTCATGGTCCAGGTGGAGTCGAACGGGGCATTGTTCGCGTCTTCGAGCTCGCCGCCTTCATGGCTTACATGCCACAGGTTGCGGTCGCGCGAGTGAATCTTGACGCGGCTTGCCGACACCTGAATGTCATGTGCTTCGGCGTAGTCCAGGCAGTCCTCGCGTGAGCGCAGGTCCCACTCGCGCCACGGTGCGATCACCTTGAGTTCCGGGGCAAGCGCCTGGTAGGCATGCTCGAAACGTACCTGGTCATTGCCTTTGCCAGTACAGCCGTGCGCGACCGCTGTAGCGCCTTCCTCAAGCGCTACCTGCACCTGCGCTTTGGCGATTACAGGCCGCGCAATGGAGGTGCCAAGCAGATATTTGCCCTCATATAGCGCACCTGCCTGCACGGTCGGGTTAATAAAGTCGCGCACAAACTCATCCCGCAAATCCTGCACGATCACTTTCTTCGCGCCGGTGGTATACGCCTTCTGCACGACGGCATCGATGTCTTCGCCCTGACCCACATCAGCCACCATCGCAACTACGTCGAAGCCATAGTTTTCGTTGAGCCACGGGATGATGATCGAGGTGTCAAGACCACCGGAATATGCCAGTACTACTTTGTCTTTTGCCATGATTCTAAATTCTCCTTTAAGCCTTTCCAAGAATCGGCAGATGCGCGCCCAGCAGCAGCAGCAGCAGTGCTTTCTGCGCGTGCATTCGATTTTCAGCCTGCTCGAACACAACCGAGCTCGGCCCGTCGAACACAGCGTCCGTCACCTCCGCATTGCGGTGCGCGGGCAGGCAGTGCATGAAAGCTGCATCGGGTTTTGCGTGCGCCATCAGTGCCTCATTCACCTGGTAAGGCTTGAAGATCGGAGCGCGCTTGGTGGCCTCATGCTCAAAACCCATGCTGGTACATACATCTGTGTATACGGCATCTGCGTCACGCACAGCGGCGATTGGGTCCTGCACCAGCGTGATATTGGAACCGGTACTGTTCCCGATGGCGCGCGCCTGCGCCACAACATCGGCTTTTGGGGCATAGTTTTTCGGCGTTCCCACGGTGCAATGCACGCCCAGTTGCGCGGCCAGCAGCATCAACGAGTGGCAGACGTTGTTGCCGTCGCCCACGTAGGTAAAGTTGATTCCGCGGATAGAGCCGCCGTTATGCCCGGCAAACCGCTCCTGCACCGTCATGAAGTCCGCCAGCGCCTGGCATGGATGCTCATGGTCCGACAGCGCGTTGATCACCGGGCAGGCAGCGTACTGGGCCATCTCGGTAATGGTTTCGTGCGAGTAGGTGCGCAGCACAATTGCCTGCACCCAGCGGTCCACATTGCGCGACATGTCGGCAAGCGACTCGCGTTCGCCGAGCGGCGACTGCGTCTGGTCGACGAACATGGCAGAGCCGCCGGTGGTATTCATCGCGACTTCAAACGTCAAGCGCGTCCGCAGCGAATCCTTCTCAAAAAACATGACAGTCTGCTTTGCATCGAGCGCATGCCGGTACGCGCCAGGGTCGGCCTTGACGCAGTGCGCCAGTTGCAGGATGGCGGCGGCTTCATCCGGTGTGAGATCAGTGATGGAGCACAGGTCGCGCCCGGCTAATGACTCCTGCGCCGCTGCGAATGCATTTTGAGTCAGCACCTGTGGTGCTTCAAGAACGCCGTCAATTGCCAATTTTGCCTCCCCGCTGCCCTGCGGCTGCAAGCTGCCGCTTGCCCAGGCCTGCCAGCACTTCGTCCAGCGCTTCGATAGCCGTATCGACATGATGCTTTTCCAGGATGTACGGCGGTAGAAAGCGCAGCACGGTCTCACTGGTGCGGTTCAGCAGAATGTGGTGGGTGTTCATCATCGTGGTGAAGGCGGCTTTTGCGTGCTCTGCGTCGTTCAGTTCGATCGCCAGCATCAGGCCTTTGCCGCGCACGTCTACGATCATGGGGTGCTGTTTCTGTAACTGTTGCAGTTGCATATAGAAATATGCGCCCACGTTTTCGACATGCGCCAGCAGCCTGCTGCGCTCTATCTCGTCGAACACCGCCACGGCGACATGGCAGGCCAACGGGCCGCCGCCGAAAGTGGTTCCGTGCAGCCCGGGGTGCATGGCGCACGATACCTCTTCGGTGCACAGCATCGCACCGAGCGGCAGGCCGCCCGCTATCGGCTTGGCGACCGTGATGATGTCGGGCTCTGCGCTGTAGTGCTGGAAGGCGAACCACTTGCCCGTGCGCCCGAAGCCCGCCTGGATTTCATCGATCACCAGCAGGCCGCCTGTCGCGCGTGTCACTTCGCGCGCCGCGTCCATAAACTCTTGCGAGACGGGCCGAATACCGCCCTCGCCCTGAATTGGCTCGATGAGCAGCGCGCAATACTCGCTCGACCACGCACGCCGCAGGGCGTCCACATCGTTGAACGGGATGAAGTCCACGCCCGGCATCACCGGCGCAAACGGCTCGCGGTACTTGTCCTTATGCGTGGTTGCGACGGAGCCGATGGTGCGCCCGTGGAACGCGCCTTCCAGCGCAAGAAAGCGCGTACCGATCACATGGCCTTCACCACGGCGCATCGTCGCGTACAGGCGCGATATTTTAAGCGCGGCTTCCCACGCTTCCGTACCGCTGTTGCAGAAAAAAGCCCGGTCCAGTCCGCTTGCTGTCGTAAGCCGGTATGCGAGCGCGGCTTGCCCTTCATGGAAGAAAAGATTGGAGGTGTGCAGCGGCATGGCAGCGGCTTCGCGCATGGCCTGTTCGATCACCGGGTGCCCGTAGCCAAGCGCGCTGACGCCGATGCCGCTCAGCAAGTCTAGGTAGCGGTCACCGTTTTCCATGTGGAGGTACACGCCGTCGCCGCCGGTTACAAGCAGGGGATTGCGTTCATATGTCGGCAGCAGCAGCTTTTTTTCCGCAGCTTGCAGTTCTTCAAGTTTCATCATGTCTCCAGCGCTTGGGCTTCTATTCTTAGAGGCAAAAGCAGCAATCAGGGTAAGCCGATTCTTCAAACAAAAACAAAGCAGACGGCACTCAGGCCACCAGCACTTCCGTCCCGTCCGCGATACGCGACGAGCATAAATCGGGCAGCAGTTCGGCCCGCTCCGCAGGCAGGATGCGCACCCGCTTGACGCCCTGGGCTAGGGCTTCACGGCAGGCGTTGAGCTTGGGCAGCATGCCGCCGGTAATCACGGCATCGCGGGTCAGCGCGGCAATCTGCTCCGTGCTCAGCCAGCGCATTACCGCGCCGTCAGCACCCCGCACACCAGGCACGTCCGTTAGAAAGACAAGCGCGTCCGCATGGCAGGCCGTGGCGCAAGCCGCCGCCATTTCATCGGCATTCACGTTGTAGTACTCTCCGTCAAAGCCCAGCGCGATGCTTGAGAGTACCGGCACCCCACCCATAGCCCAGATTGCATGCAACCAGCGCGGGTCGGCCGCCGCGATCTCGCCTACGAAACCTAAATCGGGAGCAGTACGCTTTTTGCGTGCGCGGAAGACCATGCCGTCGCCGCCCGAAAGCCCCATGGCGGGTATTGCCTGCGCGGTAAGCGCGGCCACCAGGGCCTTGTTCACGCCGCCGCCAAGTACCATCAATGCGGTGTCGCGTGTCTCGGCATCGGTAATGCGCAGGCCGCCCACAAATTCGCTCTGCTTCCCCAATTGTTTGAGCGTACGGGTCAGCTGCACGCCGCCGCCGTGTACCACTGCCACTTGGTTGCCGGCGCGCTGCAGCTCGGCAATCGCGCGGGTGCAGCGGCGCAGCAGAGAGGCGTCCTCAAGCGTTGCGCCGCCCAGCTTTACGATGTACTTCATAGCAATCCTTCCGCTTCCGGCCAGCCGCGCATCAGGTTCCAGTTCTGCACGGCCTGGCCGGCCGCACCCTTCAATAGGTTGTCAAGACATGCCACGAGGATCGCGCGTCTGCCATCGTCCGCAAGCGACACGCCGATGTCGCAGAAGTTAGTCCGCTCGACGTACTGAATCTGCGGCAGCTCAGGCGCCTTGAAGAGTCGTACCAGCTTGCGCCCGGCGAAAAATTGTGTAAAACACTGCTCAAAGGCTGCAAGCGTCATGTGCTCCCTGAAACGCACATACATTGTCGACAGGATACCGCGCGGAATCGGCAACAGGTGCGGCGTGAATACGATCTGCGCGTCCGTTAGTCGCAATTGCTCGCGCAGCTCGCCGGTGTGGCGGTGCTTCCACAAGCCGTAAGCGGAAAGATTATCAGCCGCGTACATGAAGTGTGTTTTCGCTGTCGGCTCCTTACCTGCACCGGAGACGCCTGACTTGGCATCGCAGATGATGCCGTGCTCGAGGTCAAGCAGGTCGCTTTGTACCAGCGGCGCCAGCGCCAGGATCACCGACGTTGCGTAACAACCGGGGTTTGCCACCAGCCGAGCTTGCGAAATTGCCTCATGATGCAGCTCCGGCATGCCGTACACCGCTTGATCCTGCACCGCCTTTGCTTGCGGGGAATCGTTATCGGCAAAGCCGTATACAGCGCGGTTGCCGTTTTCTGCCAGCCGCCAGGCGCCGCTCAGGTCTACCACACGCAGGCCGCGCGCCAGAGCCTCCGGCACCCACTGCCGTGACTGCTCATGCGGGGTCGCCAAAAACAAGGTGTCCACGCCACGCTTGGCCAGCAGCTCCCACGTAAAGGGGTGTACTGTCAGTGCCTCATCGGTCGCAAGCCCGCGTAGCGCCGGGTGTGTCGCGGCAAGCGAATCGTGCTCTCGCCCGCAGAACACCGGCGGCAGCCCCGCAAGCCGGGGATGCGCCAGCAGCAGCCGTGCCAGCTCCTGGCCGGCATAGCCGCGCGCGCCTACGACTGCTGTCTGCTTGCTGCCGTCCATATGCACGTCTTAGCCGATCCAGGTGCGTAGCCGGGCACCTAGGGCAGCTGCTTGCCGTTGCTTTGGGCACACAATCAGCACCGTGTTGTCGCCTGCTACCGTGCCTACCACTTCAGGCAAGGTTGCCTGGTCCAGTGCGGCTGCCACAGGCTGCGCGCTGCCGGTCACGGTGATCAATACCAGCAGGTTTTGCGCCTGCTCCACGCGCAAGCCAAAGCTGGCAAGTAGATCTTCGAGCGCCGGTAAGGCATCCTCGTCTTCGTCCTGCGCGATAGGCGCACCATGCAAGGCGTAGCCGCCGGCTCCTTTAGAAAGCTGCAACTCATGGACATCGCGCGAGAGCGTGGCTTGTGTGACGCGGTAGCCCTTGCGCACCAGCTTCCGTCGCAGCTCGTCCTGGCTTGCGACCTCGCTTGCGCCCAGCAGTTCGCGGATGGCGGCATGGCGCTCAGCTTTATTTTGCGAGGCAGTCAAAGACAGGGCTTTCTTTGCAGAGCTGACATTGCATAAAAATACACCTGAAATGCATATATATGCAAGGATGTAGAAAGCAGACGAGCTTCGTCGCACTGTTTCTCAGGCGACACAAGCTCTTTCGTCCCGTCCACAGCCTCAAGCATGCCCTCACACAACCAAAAGAGAGGACGTTATAGTTGGACATGGGTCCTTACGAAAAAATCAATCCGTCTTCCGTCGTCCCGTCAGGTAAGACTACCGCCGGTTTGTACGACGGGCGCTACGAGCATGAAAGCTGCGGCGTCGGCTTTGTCGCGACCCTTACCGACATCCCTTCGCACCGCATCCTGGAGCAAGCGCTTGAAGCTTTGGGAAGGCTCGCGCATCGAGGGGCCATCGCGGCGGACGGGCTCTCAAGCGACGGTATCGGCATTTGCACAGCCGTGCCGCGCGAGTTGCTGCTTGCTTCCACCGGTATCGTGCTCGCCCCTGAGCAACCGCTTGCCGCCGGCGCTGTGTTTTTTCCAGCGGACGGCTCTGTCAGCGATCTCAAAAATGCATTGAATGACGTTCTGAGCGCCCATGGCTTTGACGTGCTGGGTTGGCGCGAAGTACCAACCCGCCCTGAGATTCTCGGCGAAATTGCGCGCTCCACCATGCCGGTGATCCGGCAGGTCCTGCTGACAACCGCACGGGGAGTGCAGACAAAGGAGCTGGAACGCCGGCTCTACCTGGCGCGGAAAGCGTTTGAGCGCAGCCGCACACCCGGCTACATATGCTCGCTTTCCAGCCGCACGCTTATTTATAAATCCATGTGCTCCGGGCGACAGCTGGCACACTTCTACGCTGACCTAGCTGACACTCGCTATACCACTCCGTTCGCCATCTTTCACCAGCGTTACGCAACTAATGTTGCGCCTTCGTGGGACCGCGCGCAGCCGTTCCGCACCATCTCGCACAATGGAGAAATCAATACCGTCTGGGGCAACCGGGCGCGCATGGATGCCCGCGCCGCCACGCTGCCCGACGAGCTGAAGCCGATCTTCACGCCGGATGGGTCCGATTCGACCTCGCTCGATGAAGCCGCCGAGCTGCTGTCGCACAATGGCCGGTCCATTGCAGAGTCGATCCGGCTGATGCTGCCGCCGGCACAGGGCAAGAAGCAATCCGCTTTCTTTGCTTATAACGAAGACTGCATCGAGCACTGGGATGGTCCCGCGGCTGTTGTCTTTACCGACGGCCGGTTGGTAGGCGCGGCCCTGGACCGCGTGGGACTGCGGCCTTGTCGCTTCTTTTTGACCGACGATCAGCTGCTGGTGGTCGGCTCGGAGGCGGGTCTGGTCGATCTAGACCCGGAGCGGATAATCCACTCCGGCCGCCTTGGCCCGGGGCAGATGCTGTGCGTCGATCTGGACGAGCACAAACTGTACGAGAACGATGAAGTACAGAACGTATTTGACAGCCGCGCGCCGCAGTACGCGCCGTTGCTTGAGGACCGCACGCTTGACTTTGCTACTCCGGTTACGCCCTTGCCGGAAGGAGAACTGCTGCGTTTGCAGCGCGGCTTCGGCTACACGCGCGAAGACGTAAAGATGGTGCTGGCACCCATGGTCGCCGACGGCAAGGACGCCACCTGGTCGATGGGCGACGATACGCCGCTTGCGCCCATGGCACGCTCGCCTCGGCCTGTGTACGCCTACTTTCGCCAGCGATTTGCACAGGTCACCAACCCGCCTATCGACTCGCTGCGCGAAGCTGTGGTGATGCAGATGCACACGCGGCTCGGACCCTGGCCGCACCTGCTCGACAACAAAGCGCGGTTAACTGGCCTATCGCTGACCTCGCCCCTGCTTTCACTGGGGCAGGTGGAGGCGTTGCGCACCCGGCAGCATTCACTTGGCGACGACCTGCCGTTGGCGGTGCTGGACTGCCTGCTTACGCCCGGCATAAGCCTCAAAGACACAATCGAGGACATATGCGCCAAGGCGAGTGCGTTGGTGCGTGGCGGTGCAGCCATTCTTCTGCTGTCTGACCGTGCCGCCGACGCCGGGCATGCACCCGTACCCATGGCGCTGGCACTGGGCGCGGTGCACCATACGCTCATTCGTGAAGGTATTCGCCCTAAGGCCGGCCTGGCTGTAGAGGCAGGAGACTGCCGCGATGTGCATCACCTAGCCTTGCTGATCGGTATGGGGGCAGGTGTGGCTTGCCCATGGCTTGCCTTTGAAACCGCTCGCGCCGCAGACCCTATCACCGGCGAGACCAACCTGCTGAAAGCGATGAACAGCGGTTTGGCCAAAATCATGTCAAAGATGGGTATTTCTGTTCTTGACAGCTACCGCAGCGCGCACTTATTCGACTGCATCGGTCTCGATGCGGCTTTAGCCGAGCAGTGTTTCTACGGAATCCTGTCGCCGCTGGGCGGCATCGGCTTCGCGGAGATCGAGCACACCGTCCGTGCCAACTGGGAGGGCTACGCGCCGCTTCGCACAGAAGAACCGTTGGTGGAGGACTCGCTTACACCTGTTGCTGTCGCGGTGCCTGTCAGCACAGTGGCTGCTCCGGAAAAAGAGCTGCCCGACTTCGGCTGGATTCGCTTTCGTAAGAGAGAGGGAGCCGAGCCGCACTCCTGGCAGCCTTCCACGGTTCGCCTGCTGCAGACCGTTACCGGTGCCACGGCGCGCGCTGTGATTCCCGCGCCTGCGCCTGGTGCGGCCTGGGCTGCATTTTCCGCGCAGGCTGTTGATAAGGAGCCGTCCAGCCTGAGAAATCTGCTCGCCTTCCGCGCGGCAGGCGAGCCGCTTGCGCTCGGTGACGTGGAAGCAGGCTCATCGATCATCCACCGCTGCCTTGCTTCGGCCATGTCGCTGGGATCTCTGTCACCGGAGGCGCACCAGACCGTAACCGCTGCCATGAACATGCTGGGGGCGCGGTCCAACACCGGCGAGGGCGGGGAAGATCGCCTGGTCTACCAGGCGGATGCGGAGCTCGAACTGGTAGGCCGCAAGGTGCCTGCCCTGTTGCTGAATAATAAAACCAAGCAGATCGCTTCCGGTCGTTTCGGCGTAACAGCAGAGTACCTGCGCAATGCTGAAGAGATTGAGATCAAGATCGCGCAGGGGGCCAAGCCGGGTGAGGGCGGCCAGCTGCCGGGGCACAAGGTTACGGGCCTCATTGCGCGGCTGCGCCATGCGCAGCCCGGCGTTACGCTGATTTCACCGCCGCCGCACCATGACATTTACTCGATTGAAGACCTTGCGCAGCTTATCTACGACCTCAAGCGCGTGAACCCGCAGGCTACGGTCGGGGTCAAGCTGGTATCGGAGTTCGGTGTAGGCACGGTTGCGGCGGGCGTGACGAAGGCGTATGCCGACTATATCGTCATCGCAGGCAACTCCGGCGGTACCGGGGCCTCGCCGCTGTCGAGTATCAAGTACACCGGCTCGCCCTGGGAGCTGGGCTTGGCGGAGACACAGCAGGTACTGCTGCGGAACGGCCTGCGAGGCCGCGTGCGCTTGCGCGTGGACGGCGGCTTGCGGACAGCGAATGATCTAGTATGCGCCGCCATGCTGGGCGCGGACGAGTTTGCTTTCGGCACTGCCGTGCTGGTTTCTATCGGTTGCGACATGGCCCGGCAGTGCCACCTCAACACCTGCCCGGTCGGCATCGCAACACAGCGCGAAGACTTGCGCGCCAAGTTTCGGGGCAAGCCGGAGCACATTGTCACCTTTTTCGAGGAGCTGGCACGCGATGTACAGGCGCTGCTTGCACGGTTGGGCTTGCCTTCGATTGAAGCCGCAATCGGCCGCACGGACCTGCTGGAGCAGGTACACCATGCCGGCGGGCTTGACTTGGCTCGCATGCTGGCCGCGCCTGCCGATGGGGACCATTTCTGGCGAGGCAACCGCAATGACCGGCCTGTACCGGTCGGCGAGGCACCGATCGATGATGCGTGGCTTGCGCCTGCGCTGGCCGCCTATGCTGCCAATGAGTCTTTTACCTGGCAGGGAACTGTCAGTAACAAGGACCGGACGCTGGGCGCACGGCTCTCGGGCGAGCTCGCGCTGCAGCAGGCGCGCCGTCAACATACCGGGGATGACACGCATCCGGCCCTGCGCTTCAACCTGACCGGAGCGGCGGGCCAAAGTTTCGGCGCATTTGCGACAAGGGGGTTGTCGCTGGTTCTGGAAGGTCTAGCCAATGATTTCGTAGGCAAAGGTTTGTGCGGCGGTGAGCTGGTACTGCGCGGGCAGGGTCGTGCCGCGCGCGAAAGCGACCGCCATGTCATTCTAGGCAATGTGGCGCTGTACGGGGCCACCAGCGGCTCGCTGTTTGCGGCAGGTCGCGCCGGGGAGCGGTTCGCTGTTCGCAACTCCGGCGCGCTTGCGATTGTCGAGGGTGTAGGTGACCACGGCTGCGAGTACATGACCGGCGGTACAGTCGTGGTGCTGGGCCGTACCGGCATGAATTTCGGCGCGGGCATGACCGGCGGCCGCGCCTGGGTCTTTGACGAGGACGGCTGTTTTCTGACCGACCGCCGCTACCATGGCGCGTTTCTCGATGCAGATCCATGGTCGGAGCTTGACGCCGAGTCGCAGGAGGCTATACGGGATCTAGTAGTGCTACATGGTGAAAAAACAGGCAGTACACGCGCCCAATGGCTTCTCGCCGACTGGGATACGCTTGCCGCCAAAATGGTCCGCTTAAATCCGCTGCCGCAAGCCTGAGCGCAGCTGGGCACTTATCATGCGCCAAACCGCACTCCATTGCGGTTTGGCACCCCAATTCTCAGTCAAGTACAGTGGCAGGGTATGCCAAGCATAAGCGCTCCCGAATACAAAACACTGAATGAAGTCTTCTACAAGGCCATCTGTTATGACTCCCCTGACATTATCCGCGTGCTTCGCAAGGACGGAGGCTGGGACAACATCTCAAGTGTTGAACTTTACGCGCGTGTGCGTGCCCTGGCTGCAGCACTTGAAAATCTTGGCCTGCGCAAAGGTGATCGTGTTGCCATCATCGGAGAGAACCGCTGGGAATGGGCAGTCAGCGACTTCGCCACGCTGCTTACGGGCATTGTCAACGTACCACTGTTCCCCACGTTGCACGCCCCGCAGATCGGTGAGCTGCTGCTGCATTCCGGGGCGCGGGCCGCGATCGTTTCCACAGCGGCACAGCTCAAAAAGGTGCTTGAAGTTCGCGGTCAAACTGCACTTGAGCACATCATCATGATGGACGACGTCGCTGCGAAGAGCAGCCGGGAAGCCGGTGTGCTTTCCTTTACATCACTGATTGAACATCGGCAGTATGGTCGGGATGCAGTCTTTGACGCGCAGGCTGCGGCGATTGCCGGTGACGACCTGGCTTCTATCATCTACACTTCCGGCACTACCAGCGAGCCCAAAGGCGTCATGCTTACGCACAGCAATATGGCGTCAAACGTCAGCTACTCACTGCGCGAGTTTTCCTTTACAGGGCCGCAGCGTACAGTTTCCTTTCTGCCGTTGTCGCACGTTACTGCCCGTCATGCCGACTATGCTCTGTATTCACTGGGATTTTCTATGGCGTACTGCCCAACGATGGATAAGTTGATGGGTGCCTTCAAGAGTGTTCAACCTACACTCATTGTTTCCGTGCCCCGCGTGTTTGAGAAAGTACGGCAGGAGGTGGAGCGGCGCTCCCGTACGTCCAAGGTCAAAACCGCCATCGTGCGCTGGGCTATGGGCGTCGGCAAAGCACATGAGGCGCAAACCCTTACCGGGCGAACTCCATCGTCTGTCACCTGGAAGCTGGCTGACAAGCTCTTTTACAGCAAGGTGCGCGAGGTTTTCGGTGGAGCCGTGACGCACTTTATTGCCGGCGGTGCGCCGCTCGGACCGGATACGACGCACTGGTTTGCGCAGGCGGGCATCCGCATTCTTGAAGGCTATGGACTTACGGAAACCTCCCCAGTAATCGGTGTCAACACGCCGGTGCCGGGCAGCTACCGCATCGGCTCTATCGGCAAGCCGCTCCCCAATCTACAGGTAAAAACTGCGTCTGACGGAGAACTGCTGGTAAAAGGGCCAAGCGTATTCTCCGGCTATTGGCAAAGTCCGGAGTTGAGCCGTCAGGCTTTTGACGCAGAAGGCTGGTTCCAGACAGGCGATATCGCCACTCTAGACACTGACGGTTTCATCTTCATCACAGATCGTAAAAAAGAGCTCATCAAAACTTCAGCCGGCAAATTCATTGCGCCGCAGCCGATTGAAGGCCGGTTGAAAGCCGATCTCTTTGTAAGTCAGGCAGCCCTGGTCGGAGACCGGGAAAAATATGTCGCGGTGCTGATCTCGCCCAACTTTGAAGTACTGGAGCCCTGGGCCCGAGGGCAGAAAATTCCTGCGGAAACACGCCGCCAGCTTGTGGAGCATCCCCTGGTCATCGCGCGGTTCAAGGAAACTATCAAGCAGGTCAACAGCACCCTAGCCAATTACGAATTACTCAAGCGGTTTGCTCTGGTTCCTGATGAGTGGGCTATCGACACCGGCGAATTAACTCCATCGCTTAAACTGAAACGCAGGGTGCTGCAGGAGCGGTATCGTGAGGAGATTGCCGGTTTATTCCGCTGATCGTCTATCACGTTTGCTGAAACGCCTTACTATTGTCACGAAATGGGCAGGATGAAGGCCCGGCTTTTAACTTTTGGTTGAAAGCCGGCTGCAAAGTAGTTATAAGCCAGAGATGTGAGGGGGTTCCATGCGAAGCAGTGTGATCCGGATTGAAAAAGCGGTGATCCCCCATGTCGCCGAAGTACCTGTACGTGAAGTTATGGACATTCGCCAAGCTTCGTCCTACCTGGGTATCAGCTCCGACAGCCTGTACCGTTATGCTTCCGATGGAACCATTCCTTGCTTCCGGCTGGGGAATCGCTGGCGGTTCAAAAAATCTCGTTTGGATAGCTGGATGGATGAGCAAAGCGGACCGACTAAAGCAAAGCCGGTGCGAGCGCAGGACAAAAAGCCGGTGCGGGCTGCCCGGTAGCTGAAGTACGGCATTGCCCATCAGCGATGGTGATCCTCATGTCCGCTATTACCTCCATGGTTGTCATGTCCACCGCCACCTTCTGAATGCTGTTGTGAAGTGTTATGTTGCTGTTGCGCCTGCTGCTGCCCCTGTTGCGGCGTAGATCGATTGGATTGCTGCGGTACCGAGCGATTGTACTGTTGCTGTGGAGCCTGCGGTACCGAGCGATTGTACTGTTGCTGTGGACCCTGCTGTGTACCACGTAGTTGCTGTGGACTTTGCTGTACTGGATGGTTGTACTGCTGCGGACCCTGTGGCCGTGCTACAGTTCCGGGGCTTGAGTAGCTGCCGCGGTTCACTGTGTTGCCGCCGTTATTCAAAGTGTTACCACTATGGTTGTAGGTATTGCTTCCGTTATTCAAGGTCTGCGGTCCTCGGTTGACCGTGTTGCCGCCGTTATTGAAAGTGTTGCCTCGGTTGACCGTGTTGCCGCCGTTGTTGAAGGTATTTCCGCCCCGGTTTACCGTCACATTGTTGATTGTGGTGCGATTACTTACATTGCTGTAGCGCGCTGCCTGTTGCTGGTTGAAGGCACGCGCTTCCGGAGCGCGGTCATAGTGACCGTAGTTGCCATGGTTGATTACGGTTACGCTGTTTGAAATATAGGTATTGTGCTGGTACAGCACTGCATGCGAGCGCCAGTCCGGCTGCCAGCTGTGATACCCCCATCCAAAATGTGTAAATGCGCCGATGGCGATGCCCAGGCCGAAGCCAAGTGCCAGACCGGTTCCAAAGGAGATGCCGCGCGGCGGTCCATAGTAGTAGTGCGGGTATACGGCAAGCGGTGCACCGTAGACCATCCATGGGTTGTAATACGGCACATACACAACGGTTGGGCTCACCGGAGCTATGACAATGTCGTTTGGCTGATAAGCAACATTGAGTTGCTGCGTTGTTCGCAGGTTACCTGCTGCGTACGCGCGCTGCCGCATACCCTGGACTGCATTCAGCACATCCTGCGGCTGGTTATAGTAGGCGTTGCCCAGCTGCACGGTCCATTGCAGGTTCTGGTTTAGATTGGCAAGCACCTGCGGGAAGGCAACCAGCGCCTTCACGCTTGGGTCCCAGGGCTCGGTATTGGCCTGCTCGGCAAGCTGCTCCGGCGGGTAATTGCCGCTCTGCTGTACAAACTGTTCAGCGCTTTGAAGCTGCGCCGGGTAAGTGGCACCTGCGAGCACCTGGGCCACCAAGGAATCGGGATACAGTGCGATGGGTGCTACGAGCTGGTCGAGCTGGTCCGGTCCTTGCGGCTGGTAGCTCGACTGCGGCGCTCCCCCCTGCTCATACTCCGGCGGCGGCGGCGGTCCGCCATCCTGTCCCAGGGCGGCGCCCAGACTAAGCGGCAGCATGGCAAGAGCCAGTCCGCCTGCGATACCTTGCCGCATCCCCCTGCGAAAAATCAAAATTCCGTGTGCTGCATTGTCTGAGTAGTTCCGCATGGCTGTTCCTCGCTTCACAGTATCTTCGTGCTTTAGCGCACTTGCTTTCAGGGGTTCGGCTATGAATTGCCAGTTGTCCTGTTTCAACTATGCAGACACGCTTGTCTTGCAATAGTTCCGGTTTTCCCCGCGCAAGCGCCGGCATGCCGGCTACCCCCTATATCGTCTACCTTGATAAATACATGAATTATCCCGTACGAATTCGCAACCTGCGCACGCACATGGCCGCGGAGCACATGGAAGCCCTGCTGCTGACGCATTTGCCCGATGTGCGATACCTGTGCGGCTTTACCGGCTCCAATGCCGTGCTGCTGGTGTTCGGGAGGCGCACGGTGCTGCTTACCGACGGCCGCTACACCACGCAAGCTCGGGAAGAGTGTGCCGGGATCGGCGTGCGCGTGGTCATCGGCAAGCACCTGCTGCCGCAGGCGTGCGCCCTGCTGCTGCGGGCGGGTGTTGCTTCTGTCGCGTTTGACGGCACTGTGACACAGGTTGCAACGCTGCAGCGCATGCAGGCCGCCCTGCCGGAATCCATGAGCAAAGCCGGGCAGCTAAGCTTTTTCAAGCCGCTTGCCGGCTCGCCGGTTGCCGCGCTGCGTCAGCGCAAGGATGAAGATGAGCTGTGCCTGATGGAAGAAGCCGCGCTCGTCGGTTGCAAGATTTTCGACGCCGCCCTGCCGCACATGGCCGCTGGGGTGCCGGAGCGCGACATTGCAGCAGAGCTTGAGTATGCCGCAAGGAGGCTGGGTGCCGATGCCATGTCGTTTGAAACCATTGTCGCCTCCGGCAAGCGTTCCTCCCTGCCGCACGGCCATGCCTCAAGCCGGGGACTGCCTCGCCGCGGGTTCGTGACACTCGATTTCGGTGTTATGCTCAGGGGTTACTGCTCTGACATGACTCGCACTGTGTACCTCGGCAAGCCAACCCGCGAAGAAAAAGCAGCCTACGCCGCCGTGCTCGCAGCGGAGCAGGCCGGTGTCGAAGCAGTGCGTGCAGGGGTTACAGCGAGTAAGGTTGACAGGGCCGCACGCGGCACGTTGCGCAGGCATGGTCTGGCGAAATACTTTACCCACTCCACCGGCCACGGCGTCGGCCTTGAAATTCATGAGGGTCCGCGCCTGGCTGCCAAGGTCCAGGATGTGCTTGCCGCAGGTATGGTCATCACCATTGAGCCGGGCGTCTACGTGCCGAACCGCTTTGGAATTCGCATCGAAGATATGGTGGTGGTTGAAGAAAAAGGTGCGCGCGTACTGACCCTCACTCCCAGGGAGCTGCTTACGCTGTAACACCGCTTAGCCTCCCGCAAATACAACAAACTACCCACAGAAAGCCCAGAGATGAATCCGGAAGAAATCCAGGCGCTCAAAGATCTTATTGAGTTCCTGCAAGAAAAAAAGATCGGCGAGTTTCGCTTGGAGCGCGGCGAACTTAAAGTCGAGCTAAAGTTTGAAGCAGCATTCACTGCTGCCAATACAGGTTCGCAGCTCGACCCCATGCTGCTAGCCCGCCTGCTCGCTAATGCGCCTACTGCACCACCTGCTGCCGCGCTCCAGCCACATAGCATTCCCGCAGCTGCAATGCCGGTTGTCGCTGAAGCTGCCCCAGAGGTTCTGCACACCATCAAGTCGCCTATTGTGGGCACTTTTTATGAGTCCCCCTCGCCGGGCTCACCTGCTTTTGTCAAACCCGGCGACCAGGTCGAGGTCGGTCAGCCGCTGTGCATCGTCGAAGCTATGAAGCTGATGAACGAGATTGAGTCCGACGTAAGCGGCGAGATCGTCAAGCGACTGGTGCAGGGCGGCCAGCCGGTTGAGTATGGACAGCCTTTGTTCGCCGTCCGCACGCGCCCATAGCGCGCGCTACACAAAGCCGGGCCGCCAGGCTGGAGAAACTGCTCTTATGTTTAGAAAAGTACTTATTGCCAATCGCGGCGAAATTGCCCTGCGCGTCATCTGTGCCTGCAAGGAACTCGGCATCCGTACGGTCGCCATCTACTCCGAGGCTGACCGCAACGCGCTGCATGTCCGCTTTGCCGACGAAGCCATTTGCATCGGTCCGCCGCGCTCGTCGGAAAGCTACCTCCATGTGCCGGCTGTAATTGCAGCCGCGGAGATCGCCGATGTCGATGCGATCCATCCGGGCTACGGCTTGCTGAGTGAGAATGCGAACTTCGCCGAAGTGTGCCGCGAATCGAACATCAAGTTCATCGGACCGCCCCCCGAGGTCACCCGCATGATGGGTGAAAAGTCGATGGCGCGCCAGACCATGAAGAAAGCCAAAGTACCGATCCTGCCCGGCTCGGACGGTGTGCTCGCCGATGAGAATGAAGCGCTGGAATGGGCAAAGACGATCGGCTACCCGGTCATTCTGAAGGCTGTGGCGGGCGGCGGCGGTCGTGGTATGCGCATTGTGCGTGCTGCTGCGGAGCTGCCCGATCTATATCGTGCCGCAAGCTCGGAGGCTGCCAATGCCTTCGGCAACGGCGACATGTACATGGAAAAGTTCATTGAGCGGCCGCGCCATATTGAATTCCAGGTCATGGCCGATGAGCACGGCAATGTGCTGTCGCTCGGCGAGCGCGAGTGCTCCATCCAGCGCCGCCACCAGAAGCTGATCGAGGAAGCGCCGTCATTGCAGGTGACAGAGAAAATGCGCGCCGAGATCGGCAAAACTATTCGCAAGTCGCTGGCGGATGTGGGCTACCAGAACGCCGGCACCATCGAGTTCCTGATGGATGAAGACGGCAAACTCTACTTCATTGAAATGAACACGCGCATCCAGGTAGAGCATCCGGTGACTGAAATGGTCACGGGCGTCGATCTGGTGAAGGCGCAGCTGCGCGTTGCCGCGGGGGAAAAATTGTCGAGCATCATCCCCGACCCGATCGCCATTCGCGGCCATGCGATCGAGTGCCGCGTGAACGCCGAGCACCCTGAAAAGTTTACCCCCTCAGCCGGCAAGATAACTGCGTTCAACCTGCCGGGCGGCAACGGTGTACGCGTGGACACGGCGCAATATGCCGAGGGCGTGGTGCCGCCCTATTATGACTCGTTGATTGCCAAGCTGATTGTGCACGGCAAGGACCGCCCCGAGGCGATTGCGCGCATGGAGCGCGCGCTTGAGATGTTTGTCGTGGAAGGTATCCACACGACGATCTCGCTGCACCGACGCATCTTTCTGGATGCCGAGTTTCGCAAGGGTGCGTTCGACACCAAGTTTATGGAACGATTCTTTGAGCGGGAGAAGGAGCGCAGGGAGCAGACGGTGCATATTGTAGCGAGTTGATGCGGCTCTGCGAAGTTTAGGTGTGAGGTTTGCCTGATTGAACAATGAAGCTTAAAGTTCAGCGGAAGAAAAACGTTGCATCTATGTTTATCTGGGATTTGAGAAACATAAACCATATCGCACGGCATAATATCTTGCCCAAAGAAGCTGAACAAGTTCTTGCAAATAGGCCCGTCGAGTTGGGTGATCAACTGCGGAACGGCGAGCAGCGATTTCTTCAGATCGGTGAAACTGATCAAGGAAGGATTCTCACTATTGTCTTGGTACGAAGAGAAGGTATGATCCGTGTTATCACTGCTCATCCAGCTAATCGCAAGGCGCGAAGGTTCTATCTTAGTCAAAGAAAGGTGGATACAAAGGATGCTTGAAACACCTAATTTTAAATATGAAGAAGAAGAAGCAAATTGGTGGGATGACAATCCGGAGTTCATCTTGGAAGCGTTCAAGCAGGCGGCAAAGAATGGTACTTTGAGCCGAAGCACTTTGGCTTCAGAAGGTCTGACCCGAGTTGCTACACCTGAACCGGCACCATATATAGCTGAACAAAAACCTAATAGCGCAGCTTGAATCCGAAGAAACCAGATGTTGAGAGCAGTCGCCGCATGTTCCAACTATTAAAGAATATTCACCGCCCTAGCCGCCAGCAGCACCAGTGTCACGAGGGAAATACTCGCCTGCACCATCATCAACCCCTTAGCCCAGCGCGACAGCACCGGCACATCCGTGGGAGAAAATGCAGTACTGGTGTTGAAAGCTAGAAATAAATAATCGACAAAGCCGGGCGTCCAGCCGCGTGCGCCTTCGGTGGTTTGCAAGGAGGGCATTGTCATCTGCGGAAACAGGAATGCGCCTTCAGTATGCGCGTCGCGCAGGTCGCGCGCATGGGGCCCACCTGCGTCCAGCCGCCAGTACCAGGACGCGAACACGAGCACATTGCTTATCCACAATACGCCTGCCACTATCAGCAGCTGCTTCGGGGTAAGTGTGTGCGCGGGCAGGGAGCGTACCAGCAGAGCCAGTGACCAGATCAGCGCCAGTGTAACCAGGCTGTTGTTGCAGTATGCCAGCAGTTGATTCAGCTTGTGCTGTCCGCGCCGCCGTGCCAGTACCGCAGGTACGGTTAGGCCGGTGACAACGACCAGCAGCAGCCAGCGCGGCCCTAGTGACAACTGCTCCGGCAGCGCAAGATCGAGCGCGCCGACTGAGAGCAGTGCCAGGATCGCCGGCCAGCGCGGTTCCGTGCCGCTCTCATTTTGCGCGGAGCTTTGTATCGATCGAGCCATGGCTGTTCCCGATAGTAGGTGAGCTTTGCCCTCAACACCAGCGGTAGAGTGAAGCCATGCTCTTCACGCTGCCGCCGCTTTATCCCATTCTCGATTCGCTATACTTTCCGATTGAGCCGGCCGCACGCGCCGCGTACCTGCACGATACGGTGCAGGCTCTGGCAGATGCAGGCGTCACCTTGCTGCAATTGCGCGTCAAGCATTCGAGGACCGAACAGTTGTTGCGCGATGCCGAAGCAGTGCGCCGCGCAGCGCCTGCGCATTTGCGACTCATCCTGAACGACCGTGCCGACCTGTTTGAGCAGACAGGCTTTACCGGTGTGCATCTGGGGCAAAGCGATCTCGCCATTGGTACTGCGCACGCCCAGTGTGGTCCTGCCGCGATCCTGGGATTATCGACCCACACCGTGAGCCAGGTCGAGCAGGGAAGCCGCACTGAAGCTGACTACCTTGCATCCGGACCTATCTTTGCCACCTCCAGCAAGCCGGATGCAGAGTCTGCGGTCGGCCTTGCGGGCCTGCGCGCGGCGCGGGCTGCCACAGGCAAGCCGCTGGTGGCCATCGGCGGTATCACCTTTTCCAATGCGCAGGTTGTATGGGATGCGGGTGCCGACTCGATTGCCGTGATCGGCGCCATCTTCGCTGCCGGCAACTCCCCAGGCAGAATGGCAGAAGACTTTCTGAAGCTTTTCCGGTAGAACAACTTGTAACGTGTCAACGGCCCCGCCCCTAGCCCCTACTGTCCAAGCCAATCCAGAGCTGACCAAGGGCC
>CAXSHS010000010.1:0-49886 GCA_964237325.1 uncultured Acidobacteriaceae bacterium
GGAGTACGCGTTGACGCACCTGTTCCATTTGAGGAGATACAGCCTGTGAAGCATGCTGCGTTGGTTGGGGTTCTATTTATTGCGATGGGAAGTGCTGCAAATTCACAGCAGACCCAGCAAGGCGGTAGTGCCATCCCCGATGCGCCGATACCGCAGGCTGCGCCGAATAGCCTGGGTACCCTGAAAAATGATGTGAAACCGGGAGCCGGTACCACGGTGCTGCCCTCGTCCGATACACCTGCTACGCCCGGCTCCGGCGCAAGTGTCCCGGCTGGACCCTCGTCTTCCTCTGCAACGCCGGGACAGGGTGCCGTTACCGACAACGCAGCAGATGTTCAGGGAGGGGCTCCCGATCTGCCCGCACCCGGCCAGGGCGTCAAGGGCACGCTGGTTGTTTCTGTCAATGAAGTGATTGTGCCGGTGACCGTGCGCGACAAAAAAGGCGCATTGGTACCGACGCTCAGCTGGCGTCAATTCCGCGTGTATGAGGACGGCAGACCGCAGCGTATCCGCTACTTTACTTCGGACCCGTTCCCGCTTTCTGTGGCCTTTGTCATCGATCAGAGCCTGCCCTCGGACACCATGAACAAGGTGAACCAGAGCCTGAACGCCCTGACCGGCGCGTTCACTCCGTCAGATTCCGTGGCGGTGTTCGGCTACAACAGCTCGCCGCAGGAGATTACCGACTTTACCGGGGCACAGGGTGCCCGGCTCCATGTTGCGATCACCCAAGCCCAAAGAGCGCCGGGCCGCGACATGGGCGTCATCGCTCCGGGCGGTCCGCTGGATGATGGAGTCACCATCAACGGCAAGGTGATTGACCCGAACACGCAGCGCGGCGGCTCGGCTGGCAGCATCACCACGCCGCTTACGCCCAAGGAGTACCACCCGCTTCACGATGCTGTGCTGGATGCCGCTACGCAGCTGGCCAAGCAGCCCCAGGGCCGTCGACGCATCATCTACATCATCTCCGACGGCAAGGAGCAGGGCTCCCGCGCCTCCTATAAGGAGGTAGTGCGCTTCCTGCTTACCAACAACATTTCCGTATACGGCACGCTGGTGGGCGACTCCGCAACGTGGGGACTGGGGTATCTTGACAAGTTTCACCTGCCGCTGATCCCCACCGTGCGCGACAATGTGCTGCCCAAGTACGCCGTCGCGACCGGCGGAACGCTCGACTCGGCCTTCTCTGAGAACTCTATCCAGATGTCGTTTGCCAAGATCGCAGACGCAGCGCGCAACCAGTACACGCTGATCTACAACAGCCATGCGAACGTGCTTGCGAGCAGCCTGTTCCATACCATTGAGGTGCGTGTGGAAGGCACTCCGAACCTCGACATCATCGCGCCCGACGGCTACTACCCTTCCGCACATAGCAACGGGCACTAAGCCTTGCGTATTTAAAGCAAAAAGCTGCGGAGTGGCCGCGGGCCGCGCAGGCGATTTGCATTGTTGTTTTCCTGGTTCGAGACAATCCTTGCTATGTCTTTCCTTCCACATGCAGGTGCCGCGCTGCCGATCCTGCTGGGTCTGATAGCAGGCCTCACCTGGGGCGCGGCTGACTTTGCCGGAGGCCTCGCAACTCGGCGTGCCTCGCCGAGCCGCGTCGTGCTCATCGCGCATGGCCTGAGCCTCCTGCTGCTGGGCGCGTTCTCGCTGCGGCTACCGGTCGTGTTCGATCCCTGGGTAGTAGGCATCGCACTGCTCTCAGGCATTGCCGGGGGTATCGGGCTGATGCTGTTTTATGAGGCGCTAGCGCTGGGCGCGATGGGACTTTCCGCAGCCGTTGCAGGACTGCTGACAGCTGTACTCCCCGTGGTGCTGGCCGTGCGCAAGGAGGGGCTACCGGCCCCGTTGCAGGTTGCCGGGTTTGCGGTGGCGGCAGTTGCTATTGTCCTGATTGCGTATGCGCCGACTTCGTCCCCAGTGACGGTAGGGAATACCAAACCGGCGAAGCGGGCTCTTCTGTTCGCCGTCCTGGCCGGGCTTGGCTTCGGATTGCAGCTAGTGTGGCTGCACACCTCTGCGGCTGCGGGCCAGGCTGCTCGGGGTGGCCCGGCATACGCGCCGCTGGTGCGGGCGCTTGCTCTCTCAAGGCTTGGAGGGACGCTTACCGCCTTTGCGGCGTTGCTGATCCTGCGGGCACGCTCGAGAAATGATGCGCAAGTGCCTGCGGCTATGCCGACCCCGGTCTGGCTGCCGCTGCCGGTACTGGCAGCCATTGCCGGTCTGCTCGATACCACCGGGAACGGGTTTTACATGGAAGCCTCGCTGAGCGGACGGCTGGATGTGGCGGCAGTGCTTGCGTCCCTCTATCCCGGCGCTACGATCGGGCTGGCGGCGATCTTTCTGCATGAGCGGACTACGCGGCTACAGGCAGCGGGGATCGGGCTGGCGCTGGTTGCGGTGGTTTTGATTGCTGCCTGAATAGTGAAAAACCGGACCTGTAGCCAAGTCCGGCTTCTTCAGTTAAGAGGTTCGATTAAAAGGTGTAATGCGCGCCCAGCTGAACGACTCGTGAAGCGCTGCGAGTAGTTGTGATTTGGCCGAAGGATGAGCCGGAGGTGATGCTGCTGTTGGGATTGCCGTAGCTTGCGATGTTCAGAGCGTTAAAAGCATCCGCCCGGAAGCCCAGCGACTGGCCTTCTGTGATGTGGAAGTCCTTGAAGCCGGAGAAATCAAGCTGCTCATAGCCGGGGGCCCGCTCGGAGCCGACTGAAGCCGTACCGAACTGGAAGTTCGCCGCCGGGCCGTAGGCGCAGACTCCGTTATCCGGGCCTGTGCATGGCGTGGCAGATGGATCTGTGCCGAACCAGTGATTGATGCTCCGGTTGACTATGTGTAGCTTCCGGTATTGGTTCGCACGCATATTACCGAACGTACTGGTGCTGGTGTTATCAGGTCCGGAGATTGTGACCGGGAAACCCGAATAGGCGATCACAGAGCCTGAAACAGACCATCCGCCCAGGCCTAAATCTACCAGCCTGTTTGTGTGCGCACCAAACCGGAGACCGCGTCCATACGGCAAAGCATAGACAGCAACCGCTGACAGGTTGTTGCGGACATCCTGCCCCGCCGGACCGTAATCGGCGTGGCCGTTATAACCGTTTTCAAAAGCCCCATCCTGCCCATTGATATTCGGCGCGGTGTAGTTACCGGCGCTATTTGTCAAAGCACGGCTGTAGGTGTAATTCACCGTCCACTCAAAACCTTCCGTAAGGCGATGCCGGACACTTACCTCGCCGGCGTTGAAGTTCGACGCCGCCTCAGATTCCGTGATTAGCAGCGGACCGCCTTGCCCGACAAGATTTGCAAAGGGTGCCGCATCCGCCGCCGGGATTGCTGCGCCGGCAGGAAGCTGCGAAATAGCCTGTGCCTGTGCAAGCGTGAGCTGATTGCCATTGCGGTAATCCGCCAAGTGCTGCCCCGTTTCACCGACATACGCAAGCGATACGGATGTGCTTTTGGACAGCTCGTACTCCGTGGTCAGGTTGTACTCATGGATGTACGCGGGCTGGATATTCTGAGGCCATGCACCGAAGCCCGAGTTGGTATTTGAGAGAGAGTTGACAGCGAAACCCTTCTCTACTGCCAGAGGCGTTCCCGGAGTGTAACTGGTTGCCCCAGTTGCGACGACCGGGCTTGTAGCGGTGACACTGCTGAAAGATAGGAAAGGGCTTTGGTAGGTAAGCCGCTGGTTGTTGGAATCTCCTTCAAAAAAGGAAGTAGCCCCGTAGCCGCCACGAATGACAAAGCGCGGGATCGGCTGAAAAGCAAAGCCGAAACGCGGCTGAATCTGGTTCCTGCTGGGCTGGTAGCAGGAGATGTTGTCGCACACGATGGAACCCGCCGGAGCATTTGCCGGCACGGCTCCGGCATACTCAACGGTACCTGCCTGGGCGCCGGTGAGCAGTACGTTTGCCGTCTTGTTGTTCACTTCATTCCAGCGCTGGTCGTACTCATAGCGCACGCCCAGAGTTACTGTGAGTTTGTCGGTGGCTTTCCAGTCGTCTTCAACGAACTCCGCGGTTCTCCACTGCCGGTTACCGTACAGCCCTCCGCCGGCAAGTGCTACATTGTCCTGGCTTGCGCGATCGAGAACAAAATCCGCGCCGCCATATGTAGCCGATCCCAAACCGGAGAAGATACCGGAGTAATTGAACGAGCCAAGGGCTCCCTGAGCACCGAGCGGCGAGTAGTTCTGTTGGTAGCGAATGGCTTGTACGCCGAGGCTGATCAGGTGCCGTCCGCGCTGAATGGTCAAATCGTCGATATAGGAAAAGGTATTATCCCGAAGTACCTGCGGAGCGGCAGCATTGCCGACAGAGCTGAAGTTATTGGAAATGTTCAATGATGAAAATCCGACGTACGGCTGCTGCCCGAAGGCAATGCCTACTGTCTGGTTGCCCGTTAAGCCAAACAATCCTGTGGGATCAGAAGGAACTCCCTGGTCCCAGCGCACTCTGGTGAAGCCGATGCGAGCCTCATTCACGATCTCGGGTGAGAATGTGTGTACCCACGTGCTGCCGAAGATCTTGGTCGGAAAACGGCTCAATCCTGGAAATGTAACCGCCAGAATATTTGTGGACGCGTCGAAGGCATTGGATTGCGAGTAAAACCCTGTGACCTTGTCCGCGACTCGCGGGTCCCACTCTATCTTGACGTCACCCTGATCGTTGACGCGGTACGAGCGAGTGGCACCGATATAGTTATTCTGAACTAACCCATCCTGGGGCGCGGCATTTGGAAGCGGGTATATCTCAGGGTGGGCAAACAGATACTTCGCCACCGGGTTGACGATGGGAACCTGGTTATTGATGAATGGCGCAAAGTTATTCTGTGTATCCAGTAGTTGTGTGCCATTTACAGCTTGCACGGCAGAGAAGTCTCCCTGCCGCATAGCCGCGGTAAACACACTAGCTGTGCCCGCACCGCCGCGGTGTTCGCGGTTCCCCTCATAGTCCGCGAAAAAGAACAGCTTGTCCTTGCGGATAGGACCGCCAATCGTGCCGCCGAACTGAGATTGTGTGAATGGGTTAATGGCAATCGGGTTTCTCGTGACCGCGCCGGTTACCGGGTCGATTGTCGGCGGTATGTTCTTGTTGGCCCAGCTATTAGCATTCAGCGTCTGATTTTCCAGATACTCGTATGCTGAACCATGAAACTTGTTCGTTCCGCTCTTCAGGATGGAAACAACGTCTCCACCATTGACGTTTCCGTATGTTGCGGGAGCATCGGCTGAAATAACCCTGATTTCACCGATAGCATCCGGTGCCGGGTTATAGGCGATAAGGTTATTTTGCCCCTCGTTGATGTCGATGCCGTCCAGGGTATAGTTATTCGCCTGGGCACGGTTGCCGTTGATAGCTACGATGCCGTTACTTGACGTGTCCCGCTCAAGGGCATTCGCGCCTGTAAGCCCCTGCGGGTCCGTGTTTACCGCACCCGGTTCAAAGAGGGTCACTGAGGAAAAATTACGCCCATTCAGAGGGATCGTCGCGATCTGGTTTGCGGTGAGCGACAACCCAACCGTTCCATCCGTAGTGTCCAGAATCGGGGTAAGCTCCCCCTCAACCTTGACATCTGTACTGGCACCGACGGCGAGGTGCGCGTCCACCTTCGCGGTCTGGTTGATCTCAAGTGCAAACTGCGGCACGGTCACCTTGCTGAAGCCCTGCGAGGTGACTTCAACTGTGTAGGGGCCGATGGGCAGGAAGCGGACGGTGTAGACGCCCGAATCGTTGCTGGTGGTCGGGGTATGGACGCCGGTAGCGGTGTTGGTGACGGTGACGCTAGCGTGGGGGATGATTGCGCCGCTGGGGTCGGTTACAAGGCCGGTAACGGAGCCGGTAACGGTCTGGCCGAGTGCGGCGGTGGTGGCAAGCAAGGATAGGGTAAGAGCGGCGCCGCTGGCACGGAAAAGCTGGATGTGTCGCTGAGTATGTCTCACGGTTTGAACTCCCGGTCAAAGCGCCTGCCGGCCATGCAGCGGATGAGATTGGCATGTGGCATATGCGACCAGGAGGGTTCAGGGCGCAGGGCAGTACGTTTGAATCCTTGCGTCAGCGTAGCGGAGCATCCGTGGGAACGTCAACATGAAGTTTTTGCAAATTGATTGTTCTTGCTTGGAAAGCTCAAATAAGTGTTCCAAATAGTTCCAATAGCTCCAAATACACAGATGCCCAGAGTCAATATTAGGATAGCAACGCTGCCGACAGACTTCAGGCAATATAAGGTTGTGAAAGTTTGTTACTTGATTTCGGGAGTTGACTCAGGCTTTGCCGCTTCCGACTTCATCACTGCGGCTTCCGGTTCACCCTTGATGCCCTGCTTAAAGCCGCGAAGGCCTTCCCCGAGACCTTTACCCAGCTCCGGGAGCTTGCGTGGCCCAAAGACGAGCAGTGCAATGGCTAGAACGAACAGGAGATGAGTCGGTGTAAACAGGTTATCCAGCATAGGTGAGTGCCCGCGATACAGGGTGCGGGGCTTTTCTCCATCAATCCGGATTGTCTCATATCCGCCCGGGACGGGACTGTACCGGATGGAAGCCATGTGAGCGGGTCAGTGAATCAGTGGATGTGAGGCGGAACTGTCCCAAGCCGCGCCGCCAGCATGACGTAAAAAGCAGGAATGCTCTCCGTCGGGCCGAGAGTAAGTCGCCGGTGCACCTTCATCATCGGGTACAGGCGGGAGCCGTTGCGCTCGATGGTGGGCACAGAGAGCTCTGCGCTTCCATCGGATTTCGGATAAATCGTCATTGCCCAGTTGCCGCCGTGCAGCCTCCGCAGCAGTTCACCGAAGTAGCTGCCCCATAGCAGCGTCAGCCACTCTGTATCTTCAGCCGGTGCCGGGCACAGCTGATCCAGGATGCGCTCAAGCGGCTCAAGCGAATCGGCGGTCCAGCCCAGCTCCTCGCGAAAGTTCTGGTGGGCGATCTCGCGTGCCGCCGCGGCGTACTCCTCGATCATGGGCTCTAGGCCGTCCCAGGTCTTGCCCTTGAAGCGCTTGCGCGCCTGTTTTTCTCGCTCGGTCACCCTCTCAGCCTACCGCAGCGGCGCGAAACCGGTTCCGGGCCGGCGCGCCGCAATGTAAAGTGGAGCTTGTACCCGCGTGTGTTCCCTGTTGTTTTTCCGGAGGTTCCGCTCTTTGTCCCGTTTCCTGCCTCGCCCTGTAACCCCTGCCGGCATGACCCGTTTTGCCCGTCGCCTCTTCGCCGTCTCTGTCTCCGCCGTGCTGCCCGCTACGTTACTTATGGCCGCGCATGAAGCTGCATTTGCACAAGCGCCGCAGTTCCACCCGCCGGTGGTGGCTCCGAACAGCACACTTTCCGGAGTGACCTACAACAACCGCTATGAGGTTTACGGCGGTGTCGCTTACTCGCACTTCGACGCAGGCCCGTCGCTGCTACAAGGGGCCAACCTAGGCGGCGTGGACGTTCAGGGAGCCTATTTTTTTACACATAAATGGGCTGCTGACGGCAATGTGCGCGCCTATCTAGGCACCAGCGGCGCTATTCCAAACCCGTACGGCATCAATGGTCCGGCAGTGAGCGAGTACTCGATCCTGGCGGGACCACAGTATCGGTTGCTGGCAAACCCGCATGCTTCTGTGTCGCTCCATGCGCTGTTCGGCGGCACCTACGGGTACTTCAGCTCCGCGCTGGGTGGGGCCAGCCGGAACGGCTTCCATGTGGAGCCGGGCGACATCGGCTTTTACAACGACCAGATTGCTTTCGGCAGCGCCATTGGCGGGTCGATCGATCTGAACCGGTCGCCTCGGCTGGCGTTTCGCATTTCGCCTGACGCTAACCTGAGCAACTTCAGCAGCGGCGGCAAGAGCGACTTCAAAGAGCAGTTTGGGCTTTCCGTGGGGTTGGTGTACCGGTTTGGCAAGCACATCGGCCCGGACCGGCCGGGGACACCGGTGCAGCCTGTGAAGTAGAAGCTGCCATGCGGCAGGTATAGATTTGTACTTACCTCTTGCGTTTCGGCTTTTTACCGGTGCCTTTAGGGGCGGGGATGCGGCTCTTCGGTGAGCTTGCCTGCATGCTTTTGCGCTTCTTGACCTTGCCCGGTTTCTTGGTTATGAATTTGGCGAACGGGCTTGGGGCGTCCAGCTCTTCCTCGCTGGGGATGATGGCGAACTGCAGACGCTTTTCGACAGCGTTTACCCGCTCCAGCAGAACGCGCACAGCTTGGCCCATGCGGAAGCGCCTGCGCCAGGTTTCGCCTTGGATTTCGCGCGTATTTTCGCGGTAGGTGTACCGATCGCCATCTAGCTCGCTTAGCGATTGGATCGGCACGAGGCCTTCGACAAAGAGCTCGTTTAGTTCGACAAAAAGGCCGTACTTGGTTGCGCTCAGGATGAGACCGTTAAATTCTTCGCCGACACGCCCCGCCATAAAGCGGATCTTCTTCCACTCGATGAGTTCGCGCTCGGCGGCGTCGGCGCGGCGCTCAGTTTCGCTGGTTTCTGTGGCGATGCCTGAGAGCTCCATGGTGGCGATAGGAGCGGTGATCGCGGTGGAAAAAGCAGGTCCCTCCACTTCGCTTCGCTTCGGTCGGGATGACACTTCATTTTGGCGCATCCCTGGCGATGATTCCCTTCCGAGCTCCGGTCGGGATGGTACTTCTTCTGTTTTGATCGACTCGCGGAACTCGCTTGGCTCGCCGGTGCGCGGCGTACCATAGCCGCTGACGCCTGTGTGTAGCAGGGCTTTGGCTATGCGATGCACGATTAAATCCGGGTAGCGGCGGATGGGCGAGGTGAAGTGCGTGTAGTAGCCGGCAGCCAGCGCAAAGTGGCCGTCATTCTCCTCGGAGTAGCGGGCCTGCTTGAGCGACCGCAGCATCAGGTAGCTCAGGATGCGCTCCTCCGGTTTGCCGGCAATTTTCTGCGCCAGCCGCTGGTACATTTGCGGGGTTACCGGGAGCTCTTCGGGCACCTCGTGCGCATCGCGGTGCGTGCTCCGCGAGCGGCCGTCCCGCTCGGTCTTCTGGCGACGTTCGCGGCCTTCATGCTTCATGGCAAAGCGCTTGACAGGCAAGTTCCCCAAGCCAAGCGAGTAACCAAAGCCGGCTGCCGTGTCCTCGAAGTCGAGGATACGCTTTGGATCGGGCTTCTCGTGGATGCGGTAGAGCGCCGGGGCATGTTCAGAGAGCCATGAAGCTACAGACTCATTAGCGGCCAGCATGAATTCTTCAATCAGCCGGTTGGCCCAGCTGCGGATTGCGCGCGTGACCCCCGCCATGGCACCTTCCGCGTTGAACTGGACGGTAGGCTCAGGCAGGTCGAAGTCGATAGAGCCGCGCCGGTTGCGCTTGCGGTTCAGGATCTGCGCCAGCTGCAGCATGGCTTCAAAGTGAGGAACGAGCGGTGCGAACTCCGCCCGGACCGCTTCATCACTGTCAAGCACGGCAGCTACCTGCGTATAGGTCATACGGCGTGCGGAGCGGATCACGCCCTCGCACACCTCATAGCCTGTAATCTCACCCTCGGGGTCGATCCTCATGAGGCAGGAAAGTACGAAGCGGTCTTCATCCGGCTTGAGCGAGCAGATGCCGCTGGACAGTTCCTGCGGCAGCATGGGGATGGCGCGGTCGGGAAAGTAGACGCTGGTGCCGCGGAGGCGAGCTTCGAGGTCAAGCGCGTTGCCGGGCTGGACGTAGTGAGCCACGTCGGCGATGTGGACGTCGAGTTCCCAGCTGCCGTCCTCATGCTCGCGGACTTCGACGGCGTCGTCAAAGTCGCGGGCGGTTTCACCGTCGATGGTCACAATGGTGCGGTTGCGGAAGTCGCGGCGGCGCGCGAAAGCAGATCCTTCGGCTTCGCTCAGGATGACACCTTGAAAAGGGTGTAGATTTTTTAGAAGATCGGGGTCCAGGTGCGCAACCGCGCGTGCTTCTTCGAGTACGGCCTCCGGGAAGATGCGCGGCAGCTGGTGTTTGCGGATCACCATTTCGACATCCACACCGAAGTCATCCTGGCGGCCCAGCACCTCCACCACGCGACCGCGCGGAGTACGGGTCTCCGTGGGCCATTCGGTGACCTCAACGTCCACTACCAGGCCGTCCAGGCTGGGGTACTCGGCGATTTGCAGAGCGGCTTCTTCACCTAGCACACGGTGCGGCGAGCGCAGTGTGGCACGTGGCTCCGGCAGCGGCTCGTCGAAGGGAATGAGAATGGGCTGGGTGATCTTTTCGTCAAACGCGATGACCTGGTGACCCGTCTGGCGCGGGTTGGCGGCCTGACGAAAGATGCCGACGATGGTTGGGTTACGGCGGGTAAGCACGCGCACAATGCGACCCTGGCGGCGGTTTGTGTCTGCCCCGGCACGGACCGGCGCGACTTCAACCAGCACCTGGTCGCCTTGCATGGCACCGCCCATCTCCGGCGGCGGGATAAAAACATCCGTGGATTCTCCGGCGTTGCGCTGCCCGGTTACGCGCACAAAGCCGAAGCCGTCGCGGTGCAAGTCGAGGCGCCCGGCGATCAGGTTGTCCCGGTTTGCTCCTCGCGCAATTTTTGGAGCAATGGTCCATTGCTCACGGTCTACCTTGGCTAGTGCCCCCTGCGCGGTCAGCCGGGCCAGGTGCTCCAGCAGCAAGCGGCGCTCGCGGCCGCCGCCCAGACCAAACTCGCGCACCAGCTGCTTATAGGCTACGCGGGCGTGGGGTGCCTGTTCCACATAGTGAAGCAGTTCGCGGTCGGTCATGGATTGACCCGGCAGATAGTCGACAACAGGATGGAATCTTGTAAGTGCATCTGCTATATCGTACCGTTCTAGGCAACACCGGCCTTGCGGCGCACCACAGTACCCGTATCAGCCTGTCGAGGTTATGAAAAGATGGTGAGACTCGTGCATTTGAGTCGAGCTCTGTTTAAGATGCAGGTAATGGTGTTTGCTCGTCTTGGCTTGCCGCTGCAGGGCTTCCAAGGGCAAGCGCAGCAAATAAAGCCGGTGCGTGTTACGCACATGTCAGTTAGCAATGACCGGCAGGCTCTGCCTTGCAAATTGGGTTAGGAATACGTTAGCAACGAAAGGATGTACTGAACCGATGTGGAAACCGAATCAGCCAGCAAGCACACCCACCAATGAGCCCCAACGTCCCATTCCACCGTCTACCCCGGCCTTTGAGCCCGCCGTACGCCCCGCCGGCGGCGGCACCGCCCAGGCAGCCGCAGGGGAACAAGCTACCATCGGCAAAAGCCTCGTAATCAAGGGCGAAGTGACCGGTTCAGAGTCGCTGTACATTGACGGCAAGATCGAAGGCACTATCAACTTGGCTGGAAACCGCGTTACGGTAGGCCGCAATGGCCAGGTCTCGGCCAACATCACCGCGCGCGAAATTGTGGTGTTGGGGAAGGTGCGCGGCAACATGATTGCCAGTGACCGCGTGGACATCCGCAGCGAAGGCTCACTAACCGGCGACGTGGCCGCGCAGCGTATTTCGATTGAAGACGGCGCGTTCTTCAAGGGTGGTATTGACATCCGTAAGCCCGATGTAGCCGGCGTGAAGGCTCCTGAGCCGGCTAAAGTCGGCGTCTAGCTTCCTTTGAAAGTAGTGAGCAGCCTCTGCTGAGCTGGGGCTGCTTCTGCTTTGGCTTCGGTCATCCTCATGATGCAGCATTAAACTCCATGCGCATCTACTCCTATGTCAGGCACGTTGTTCCCCTGCCTGCAATAAGGAGTACGACACTATGGCAGAGTCCACACCAAAGCGCGTCTGGTTTATCACCGGAGCCTCTACAGGCTTCGGCCGGCTGCTTGCTGAAGAAGTATTGAAGCGCGGCGAGCACGTTGTTGCTACTGCCCGCGATCTCACGAAGATTCAAGACCTCGCACAACAATACCCTCAGACTGCTCGCGCTTTTGCGCTCGATGTCACCAGTGCTTCTGCCATCTCCTCAGTCACTGAGCAAGCGATTGCGGCTTTCGGCCAGGTCGACGTTCTGGTCAACAACGCCGGTTATGGTGTCAATGGTGCTATTGAAGAAGTTTCAGATGATGAGTTTGAGCACATGTTCCAGACCAATATCTACGGCCTAGTACGCACCACACGTGCCCTGCTGCCCCACATGCGCGAGCGGCGTAGCGGCTATATCCTGAACCTATCTTCTATCGGTGGATTGATCGGTTCGGCAGGGTGGGGCTTCTACAACACGACAAAGTTTGCCGTGGAAGGCTTTAGTGAAGCACTTGCGGCAGAGATGAAGCCGCTCGGTGTGCATGTCACTATTATTGAGCCGGGGCCGTTCCGTACGGACTTTCTAGGCCGTTCCGGCAAGCTCGCCGAGAAGGAACTGCCCGACTATAAAGAGACGGCAGGAAAGGCGCGTGACTACCTGCGGAACAACTCCGGCAAGCAGGCAGGCGACCCGCAAAAGGCGGTTGAAGCGATGATTGCCGTGGTGGACTCGCCTGAGCCACCGGTACACCTGATCCTTGGCAAGAGCGCACTAAAACGCTTCCGGGAGAAGCTGGTGAACTGGGGTACTGAGATGGACCGGTGGGAAGAAGTTACTGCTGGAGCAGACTTCCCGGAAGGGCAGTAAGTTGAATACGAAGCCCCTAAGATCAATCGTAGGATTGATCTTAGGGGCTCCTCTTACAATTGCCCTACAATCGCCCCAGAAACCGGTCTGCACAGCGCAGGCTAAGTGCCATGATTGAAATCGCCGGGTTAGCGGGCATGGCATTTGGAAATACTGAGTTGTCGCTGATGTAGAGGTTGGGGATGTCATGCGAGCGGCCGAATGCATCAACGACAGAGGAGTGCGGATCGTCACCCATGCGGCAAGTGCCGATCTGATGCGCGAAACGGTTCAGCGTCCAGCGGTCTGTACCGCCTGCTGCTTCCCAGATGCCGTGCATAAGCTTGGTCGCGTGCTCCATGAGCTTGATTTCATTGTCATTTGCGGTGAAATGGACTAGCGGTTTGGGCAGGCCTCGCGTATCGAGTTCGTCCGACAGTTCCATGTAGTTGCTTGCATGCGGCAAGCACTCACCGCTGATACCCATGCCCGCAATGTGCGAGAAGCATTGCAAGTAATTTTGCAGGTCCGCCCCCCATAAGCCGCGCCCACGCACAACAGACTCGGCCCATGCGACAGGCATAATGCCATAGCTCTGGATTAAGTAGCCGCCGGCAAAGTCGGCATCCTTTGGGCGGATCGGATCTTCTGTAATAAGCGAAGCCGGAAACCCCTTGTAGGGCCGCGTGTCTTCGGCGAAGGTACCCCAGATTTGCGTGGACGGGTGCGCCATGAAGTTGCGTCCTACCTGCCCGCTGGAGTTTGCAAGCCCCAGTATGAGCAGGAGCCGGGCAGACTCAATTGCGCCTGCGCACAGGAAGACCGCCTTGGTCTTCTGGCGCAACTCCTGCCCAGCCTGTTTGTAGACCACAGCGGTAATTTGTCCGCCTGCATCGCGGTTAAGACCGGTCACAAAGGCTTCCGCACGGATCTCCGCCCCTGCCCGCACCGCAGCGGGCAGGTATGTCACATCCATGGACGCTTTAGCCCCATTGCGGCATCCCTGGTGGCAGTAGCCGCGATTGGTGCAGGCTTCACGCTCAGGGTAGTCGTGATTTGGCCCGCTGTAGTTCAGGCTTACCGCAGCTACCGGTGCGGGTGCGTGGCGGATGCCCAGGGCATCGCAACCGCGCTGCATCAGTTGCGCGGGCGCGTTGAGAGGCAAGGGCGGCAAAGGGTACTTGCGGCCCGGTTCCCATGGGTAGTCCGCAGGACCTGAGACCCCGAGGAAACGCTCGACTTCTTTGAAGTACGGCAACAGATCCTCGTAGCTCAGGGGCCAGTCCAGACCGACGCCGAAATCTGTCTGGAGCTTGAAGTCACGACAATTAGGCCGTGGCGTATACGCACCCCAGTGCAGCGTGGAGCCGCCCACGCCGGTGCCGGAGTTATTTTTGCCGAAGGTAACAGGGTTTTTACCGTCGATCAATCGTTCGTCCAGCCAGTACAGGTAATTCTGGGCGGTTTCGTCTGAGGCAAACTCGTCCGGATTTACGAACGAGCCGGCCTCAATCGCTACAACTTTCAAACCGGCTTGCGCCAGACGTGCCAGGATCGGACTGCCACCGGCCCCCGTGCCGATCACAACCGCATCGACCACGTCTGTGAGCCCGTAACGGCGCATCGGTGTTTGTGGATCACGAGGCAGAGTGCCAGTGGTACTCCGCGCGGCAGCAAATCGTTCTGTAGCCCCGTTTACCGATTCCGTCATCGTGCCGTACGCTTCCCCTTCAGCTCCCACGGCTCCGTGTTGTTAATCCCTACACCTCGACCCTTTTCCGCGGACCAGCCTTTCGGGTCACCGTCATCGGCAAAGCCGTCAAACCCCATGGCATCCATGGTTTGCGGCTGCGAAACATAGAGCTCGGTTGCGTCTGCCAGAATTTCTTCAAACCAGCGGCTCGCATCGAGACCCTCCCACTTTTCCTCGCCGTTCTGCACACGGTGCAGCATGGCATCGGCACGATCCTCAGTCAGTTCGACAAAGTGACGCCGGTGCCGGTGCTGCGAGCTTGCATCCAGACGAGCCAGGCCAAGCGCAAGCGCTTGGGCGTCGGGGGGTAGAGCGGCATAGCGCCAGCCGTTGCCGTGACCGGTAGCGCGTTGCTGCTCCAATCGCGCGGCTAGCGAAAGCTCATTGGCACCGGGCGCGCCGTTTTCATCATCAGGCAGCAGGCGACCGAGCATTCGTTCCAGGATCTGGAAAGCTTCAGGCGTGATGCAGGTTGGCTTATAGTCCGCCGGCGGTCCGGCCAGGCGGCGTTCCAGCACGGCGCGCGTAGGCGTAGAGACACGCGGGGAGTTGAGAATCTCAAGCATTGGAGCACTTACAGTCGACGGTGGCGGCATAGTCCTCCATCCGATGCGGGCACAAGGTGCGGGCACAGGGCAAAAACAGTGTGCAGTACGTGTAAGTTCAGACGCGGGAGAGCAGGGTAAGGGTGCTGTTTCTACGTTGGTCCGGTGAAGATTTTTGGGGATTACGGAAGGGGTATAAAGCGCCGGCCTTCCAGTCGGAAGCGTCCGGAGAGCACCTGCGCAACGGCGCGCGGGTACAACCGGTGCTCTTCTACCAGGATGCGGGCGGCAAGGGTACCTTCATTGTCACCGGGTAAAACCGGCACCGCGGATTGCTCCACGATGACGCCGTGGTCGAGATCTTCATCGACAAAGTGCACGGTGCAGCCCGCGAGCTGCACTCCATAGTCGAGCGCCTGCCGTTGCGCGTGGAGCCCGGGGAAGGCCGGCAGCAGTGAGGGGTGGATGTTGAGGATGCGATCAGGGAACGCCCGGATAAAGCCGGGTGACAGCAGGCGCATGTAACCGGCCAGGCACACCAGGGTAACCCCATGACGTTGCAGGTGGGTGATCGTCTCGGCATCCTGTTCTGCGCGGGTACGGCCTCGGGAGGGGACAGCAAGGGCAGGCAAGCCGTGCTCACGGGCGTTCGCAAGCCCAGGTGCCCCTTCCTTGTCAGAAAGCACAACGGCTATTTCTGTGTCCGGTATCGCGCCGGAATGGGTAGCTTCAGCCAGCGCAAGGAAGTTGGAGCCACGCCCGGAGAGCAGAATACCGATGCGGTGAGGTTGGCTCATGCTCGGCGCGGCTTGCCCTTGCCGGGCGCTTCATCGCGCGTGTACACCACGCCGGGCTTGCTGCCTCGCGGCGTGAGTACGGTTTGACCGATCCCGAAAAATGGTTCGTTGAGGCGTGCAAGAATGCCCCCGGCCCGCCGCAGCTTAGCCGCGGGTACCACGCAGATGAGCCCGATCCCCATGTTGAAGGTGCGGAACATTTCGTCCTCCGCAACCGCGCCCAACTCCTGCAGGTGCCTAAAAACCGCCAGTAAAGGCCAAGATCCGTGCCGCACTTCGGCGTTGATGCCTTTGGGCAGGATGCGCGGCAGGTTCTCCGTAATGCCGCCTCCGGTGATGTGCGCCATACCCGTGACGACTCCTGCTTTGACAAGAGCCTGCATGGGTTTGAGGTACGACCGGTGCGTGGCCATCAGCGCCGCCCCTGCCTGTGCCTTGAGCGTAGGGATACGCTGCTTGGCTTTGTACCCGGCAACCTCAAAGAACAGCTTGCGGGCCAGCGAGTAGCCGTTGGTATGGAGGCCGGTAGAGGGCAGACCTAATAGCACATCGCCCGGTACGATGCCGCTGCCGGTAATGAGCTGCGGCCGATTCACCGCGCCGATGATCGTGCCGGCCAGGTCGTACTCGCCGTCAGCGTAAAAGCCGGGCATCTGCGCGGTTTCGCCGCCGATGAGCGCGCAGCCGTTATCACGGCAAGCCCCGGCGATGCCGGTGACTATCTGCTCGATAATTTTTGGAGCCAAACGCCCGGTAGCCAGATAATCGAGAAAAAACAGCGGCGTCGCACCTTGCACGGCGATGTCGTTGACGCAGTGGTTGACCAGGTCCGCACCGACCGTATTGTGGATGCCAAGCTCAAAGGCCAGCTTGAGCTTGGTGCCGACCCCATCGGCACTTGAAACCAGCACCGGCTCCGGAAAGCGCTTCAAGTCCAGCTGGAACAAGCCGCCGAAACCGCCGAGATTGCCCAGCACATTGCGGGTGAAGGTCGTTTTCGCCAGTGCCTGGATTCGCTCCTTGGCGCTGTCGCCCGCTGCAATGTCAACCCCGGCGGCGGCGTAGGTTTGCGGGGCGCGTGCTGCGGATGTTTGAGGCGAGGCCAAGCGAAGTCCTTCTAAACGAAGGCTCAGTTTAGCATCGGTTTGCCTGTAATTCCTGGGCTTGCGAAACACTTCCCACCGGGCGCGGCTACAATAAGTCACGAAGCCTGATTACTCCGCAGCCTTGCGGAGGGCACCAGCCTCCCCGCACTTGCACGCTGCGGTATCTCCCGGAGTTGTAGAGGCACATCCTGACCATGCGGCAGCAGCACCTTAATACCACCTTCTTTTCGCGGCGTGGCCTTTTCGGCCTGGCCACACTTCTCGCTTCCCTGCTGCACACGATCCCGACGCAGGCGATACAGGCTGCTGATGTCCCGACGCGCACTACGCTTGGGATCTCGCGGTTCGACAGTAGCAGCACGGCTGGAGCCACGTTCACGGCTATTGTGAAAACCGCCACGGGTAGCCCCGTCAATGCGGGCACGGTAGACTTCCTGCTACCGAGCGGGCAGTCGCTCGGCTCTGCCATTGTGGCAGGGGACGGCACAGCGATATTGATTGTGACAAAGCTGCTCCCTGCCGCGGAAGGGTCGATCGGGAGTGTGCTCGGCGTCACTGCCGTTTATCACGCGGGGGGTACAAACACCTTTGAGGATTCGAAATCCGTCACCACCGCGCTTGCCGCGCCATCAGTTACTGCGCCCGTAGCCCCGGACTTTACCGTGACCGGCAACCCCACTACGGTGACAACGGCACAGGGCGCGTACGGGTCCACCGCGCTCACCATCAGTTCCGTCGGCGGCTTTACGGGAGCTATGCAGTTCTCCTGCTCCAGCCTGCCCACCGGCGTCACCTGCACCTTCAACCCGACGCAGCAGGTACTCACTGCCAATGGCAGCTTTGTCAGCACGCTGCAACTAGGAACGCAAGCGTCTGAAGGCATTCAGGCTGCATCCGTTCCCGCGTATACCGGGTTTACGCTGGCACTGGCGGTACCTGGAGCGCTTGCACTGCTGGCAGGCGGCAGGCGCAGGAAAGATACCCAGCTGTTGGCGGTCCTGCTGCTAATAGGCGGCGCAAGCCTGGGCCTGAGCGGCTGCTCCCAGCGTTATGCGTACCTCAAGCACCCGCCGTCGGTAGCAGGCGGCACTGCGGCAGGTACATATTCCATTGTGGTCGCAGTCGATGGCAGCCAGGGATCGTCTGTGGTGGAGCATGACGTTACGATCAGCCTGGTTGTGCAGTAAGTTATGCAAGCAAGGGAGCCGGGTCGTAAGCGCCTCGGCTTTCGCAAGAGCATTCAGGCAAGCGCCCCGGCTACAAGTTGCGAGGCCTCATCGGCGATCTCTTCTGAACTGCCGAAGCCCGGTAGCCAGTGCACCTCAGGCTCCCTTCGAAACCAGGTCATTTGCCGCTTAGCGTAATTGCGATGGCCCTGCTGCACTGCTGCGACAGCTGCTTCTTCATGGAGCGAGCCTGAGAGTACTGCTGCGGCCTCGCGGTAGCCTAGTGCACCCAACGCCTGCGCGTCCATGCCATATCTTTCCTGTAGCCCGCGTGTTTCCGCGAGCAGGCCATCTGCAAACATTGCGGCTGCGCGAAAGTTTAAGCGCTCGTAGAGTGCTGCTCGCGGCGGGTTGAGCCCAATCCTGAGCAGGCGAAAGCCTTCCAAAGCTGCCTGCTGCGCACCGGCTGCAGTGCCTCCAAATACAATCTCAATCGCGCGGATCAGCTTGGACTCGTCGTTCGGGTGGATACGCCCGGCGGCGGGGGCGTCCAGGCGTTGCAACAGGCGGTGCAGGTAGCCCGGCTGCCGACTTTGCGCCGATGCAAGCAGGCGAGCTCGCAGGGACGGGCAGCGGGGTGGCAGGGGAGTGAGCCCTTCCGTGAACGCACGCAGGTACAGCCCAGTACCGCCCTGGAGGATGGGCAGCCTGCCGTGCGAGACCACATCCTGCGCGGTAACTCGGGCGGCCCGCGCCCAGTCGCCTGCGGTCATCGTTTCAGTCGGGTCCAGGAGGTTGAGCAGGTGGTGCGGGATTTCGGCGCGTTCTGTAATGGATGGTTTGGCGGTGCCTACTTCCATGCCCCGGTACACCGCGACCGAATCGCAGGAGAGGATTTCACCGTGGAACTGACGCGCCAGAGTAAGCGAGAGCGCGCTTTTACCGCTACCTGTCGCACCTATAACAATTACCAGCAGCGGTTGAGGCTCAGAAGGTATGTGCAAAGTAGGTACCTCTTCTAACCCTTCAAGAATCATGTCGTCCTGGTCGTCAGTTCAAGAATCGTGTCATCCTGAGCGGAAACTGACGCGCAAGCGTCAGTTGTAGTCGAAGGACCTGCTTTTGCTTTGGAACTTCGCGCCACGCCCGAGAAAAAGCAGGTCCTTCGGCTCCGCTGCGCTCCACTCAGGATGACACCGGGTATTAGTTTTGCAACTTTGCACACTTTCAGGGTGTACCGGCGTTAGAACCGCCACCATCCTGCGGGAAACAGTACATGCGCAGGTGCGCGCAGCACGGCTGCGGCGAGGATTGCGGCAGCAATCAGCAGCAAGCCGACTGCCTGCCGCCGCCGCGTCAGCGTAATTTCGGCCTCATTCAAACGCGGTTCGCTAAGGGGCCGCCGCATTAGCGAATCCCCGCGTTATCGTTGTAGAGGAAGTAGAAGCGCAACTCAAGAAATGGCCCCTTGAAGTTCTTCGGCAGCTGCGGGAACGGCGCGGCCCCCACAATGCCGCCCCACGCCGCACGGTCCAGCGAGACATCACCGGAGGGACCTTCCAGGTGCATCTCGTGGACGGAGCCATCGGGCGTGATCTTGAAGCGAATTAATACCTTCCCCTGCTTATTGAGCGGCGGACGGGCCACCTCGGGGATGATGGGGTACCAGGCCCGCTTGGTGTCGTAAATTACCCGCTGAATATACGGCCCAAAGTCGACGCCGAGCGTGTCACTCAGGACGTCAACCGCACCCTTGTCGCCCCCGTGCTGCGAGGGGGCGTTCGCGCCGCTGTCGCCGCTGTAGGTTGTGACACCGGAGCGAGCACCCTGGGCTGCTTGCTGCACGGCTTCGCCCGGCGTTTGCGCGGTTGAGAAGTTGGGCTTGGTGGGCTGTGGCTTCGGCGCTTCCACCTCCGCACTCTGTGCCGTGGGGACCGGCGGCGGTGCGGCAGGTTGCGGTTTCGGCAAGGCGGGCGCGGGCTGCTGGGCCACTTGCGGCGGCTGCGGTTTTGGCGCTTGCGGCAGGGGCGCAGGTGGCCCGGCGCGGCGCATGGCTTCAAGCTCCTGCAAGGTTTTGGGGTCGGTGGTGGGCTTGGGCGCCTGCTGCTGACGGTTCTTGTCAGAAAGGGGCGCAGGCTTTTTGGGTGCCAGCTGCTTCAGCGCATCCGGCGGCAGCTCCATGAACACGGGCGGCTTGTCCTTGTCATGCAGGGCAGCCTCACGTACCTTGACGTGCCAGATGTACTTGGGCGCGAAGATCAGGTATAGAAACAGGAGCAGGTGCAGGATCAGCGCGATCCAGATCTTCTCCCGCAGCATAACCCTGGAGCGCTCATCCTCCAGGTCATCGATAACGTGGAGAAGATCGTACTCCCCCAATCCACTGTAATCGCTATTGCGCGCGGCACGGCCCCGACGCGCACGCACGGGGGCTTCTGTACTGGGGGGCGGCTGCGGCGGCGGTGCTTCCGTGGTGGGCATGGTGTGGTTTACAAATGCGGTAGATACATTTAGACGTGGACGCGGGCAGCAAAAGCTCCCCAATTCTCTCATTACTTTTCATCCGTCGGCGTTCCCGCTTGTGCCTTTGGTTCAACCGGCGATTCTCACGCGCTATCTCGGCCCTTCGTACAGGCTATGGTTCAAGCTGCACTCAGGCTACCGTCACGCCGGATGTCTACAAATGTCCCCGCAAGATATTCCAGGAATACCTAAGCCCGCATTGTTCTCAATCTTGCTTTGCATGCTTTTATGGCGGTCGGCGATGCGTCGTCGGCCACCCCGCTCGCTCGGAATATCAAGCGTTGCGGCACCTCCCTGCCACCGTACAATCGGGATCGTGGATAGCGTGAAAACAACTGCGAGCGGTGAGCGAGCTTCGCTCGAAGCCTATGTGCTGACAGTGAGCGACAGTTGCTCGCGCGGCGAGCGTGAGGACCTATCCGGGCCTGCTGTGGCTGCCCTGCTCAGTGAATCCGGCTTTACCGTCACCGGCCATAATGTGGTCGCGGATGAGATGAATTTGATTGCGGACGCACTGCGTGGGGCTGCACGGCCCGGACGTGTACTGGTGACTACCGGCGGTACAGGGCTGACCGCGCGGGACGTAACCCCGGAAGCGACTCGCACCATTTGCTCTCGGCTGCTGGATGGGCTGAGCGAACAGATGCGGATGGAAGGACTGAAAGAAACACCCTTTGCCGTGCTGAGCCGCGGCGTATGCGGCCTGCTGGCGGTTTCCGGGGGTGAGGCATTGGTTGTGAACCTGCCCGGTGCCCCGCGTGGTGCGATTACTTCCCTACGGGCAATTTTGACAGTACTGCCACATGCTCTCAGGCTTTTGATAGACGCACAGGCACCACATCCCCTGGAACCAATTAGAACTCCAACTTTGGAGCAGAGTAGTTGAAGCATTTTCTCCTTCTGCTTGAGAAATGGACTCTGCTGCTGCTTGCTTTCCTGAAGCCGTTCGGGCTTTGGGGTGCCGGTGCCATCGCGCTGATCGATTCCAGCACGATCCCCGTACCGATGGACTTTCTGCTGGCGACGTATATGTGGAATGACCGCCGCCATGCCGTGCTGTATGTACTGGCGGGCGCGGCCGGTTCCGCCATCGGCGGCCTGTTACCGTTTTTGCTGGGTCGCGCGGGCGGAGAGCTGTTCCTGTTGAAGCGCATCGACCGTGCCCGGTACGAGCGGCTGCGCAACCGCTTTGAAAAGCAGGAATTCGTCGCCATGCTGGTGCCCTCCATGCTGCCCCCGCCTACACCGTGGAAGCTGTTTGTGTTTTCTGCGGGTGTGTTCGAGATGCGGATAGCACCCTTCATGCTGGCAGTATTTCTTGGCAGGCTGGTACGCTTCGGAGTACTGGGAGTGCTTACCGTACGCTACGGCCCGCAGGTGGTGGGCCGCGTCGGCCACCTGATACAAGCGCATGTCCCTGCCCTGCTTACATTACTGGGGTTACTGCTGCTGGCCATTCTGATCTATGCGATCCGCAAGAATGCTGCCGGGAAGCGCAGCCGGGAGGAGCGGCCCGCATAGCATCCAGACACGATTGCGTCTCACTGCACGTCAGTACCCTGGTACATCGTGTCCATGGCTGCCATACTCAAATTTTGCGAAATACCGGCAGCAATCGCTGCACAAAACTTTATGTACACCATCGGGTTTTCACCATCACCCTCTGCAATCCCCTTGCCTGAGGAAAGGAATCTAGTCATGGCTATACGCTTTTTTACGCCCCTGACATGCCGCGCCGCGGCTAGCCTGCTGCTTGCTACTGCGACACTTGCCGGTGCCCAGCAGGCCCACCGGAAAGTGCCGCCCACGGACCAGGTGCTAACTGTAAAAGTACAGAACGCCCTTAACGCGGATCATGTCTTTGACGGCATGTCCGTGGTTCCTACCGTTTCGCACGGCGTGGTCACGTTGAGCGGAGCGGTCACCAGCGATGCCGCCAAGGTCCTTGCCTCGAATGAGGCGGGCTCGGTCACGGGCATCAAGACGGTACTCAACAACCTCACAGTTCAGACAGTCCAAGCCCCTGTAGTGGCAACGGCGCCACCGGTCACCCGGGCACCTGCTCCGCGCGAAACGCGCGCCGTTGTTCTGGCGGGCAGCACGGTACTTTCCGTCCGTACCATCGATTCGCTCACCAGCAAAACCGCTAAGGTTAATGATGAGTTCCACGGAACGGTTGCCGCCGACGTCATCCAGGACGGTTTTACCGTGATCCCCATGGGTACGGCAGTGCTGGGGCGCGTGGTCGAGGCTAAGGAAGCAGCACATTTTGCCGGTTCGGCGGCGCTGACTGTCGAGCTGGTGAGCCTGCAGCTGAATACGTTGAACGGCACGCAAAACCTGGCCGTGGTGACCGATCCCCTTTCAAACAAAGCCAAAGGTCGCGGGACCAACACTGCTGAAAAGACAGCAGGCGGTGCAGGCATCGGTGCGCTCATCGGCGGCCTGGCCGGCGGCGGTCTGGGTGCGGGTGTCGGCGCACTTGCCGGCGGCGGCTTGGGTGCCGGTGCCAATGGCGTGACGCGCGGGCAGGATGTGACCGTACCGGCGGAGACGCTGTTGCGCTTCTCTCTGTCAGCCTCTGTTTCGGTGCCCATCACGGTGCGCGACGGCAAGCAGATAATGCTGCCGCCGTCGTCGGGACCTGCCCTGCGCGTACGTCCGCAGGAGGGTGCGCCGAATGGAAATGTTCCTTCAGGAGATACCGGCACGCCGCAGTAGTAGCTCGCATTTGGTGCTTACTCTGAAGGCAGGTGTAGAAGTTGGTAGTAAAAATCGGTCATCCTCAGAATGTGGGTGAGAAGTTGAAATAAGTAACAGGTGTCATCCTGAGCGAAGCCGAAGGATCTGCTTTTGCCTTTGACTTCCGCACAGCTGCCTAAAAGAAAGCGAGTTCTTTGACTTCAATTAACGCTTTCGCATCAATTTCCGCCCAGGATGACACGGTTCTGAAGTTGGTTTTAAACATCGTCAACTTCGCACCGTTCCGCATAACCGGTTGCTTAGCATGTGTCATTTTTTCACTTCCGGCAAGTAGGTTGATACCATGCCGCGCAGCACCTGGCGCCCGGCGGTGCCCAGTGCTGAGGTAGGCAGTACGCTGTACAGCCCCTTCTCTTTGCGCTGCAGCAGCATCACGTGCTCGCCCTCACGAAAGCCAGAGTAGCTCCCCCAGGGCTGAAATCCCTGCGCACCGTTCGGCCCTTCGAGCTTAACGCCTTCCGCCGAAAGTTCGAGAGTATCCGGTAAGGATGCATCGAGGTTGGCCACCGCTTCGCGTGACCCCTTGCGGTAGCGATAAAACGAGAAGCCGCCCAGCAGCAGCAGAATGCCGACCCGGACCGCGATGAGAGCGGGAGGAATGTGCGCGTGCTGTACCACGGAGGCATACAAAATGTAGACGACAATGGCTGCATAGATGATGAGCCGGATGTACGACGTGGCCATGCGTGCGGTGTAGCCCTTCGGCCGCACAAAGCGCGCCGCTTCCTTCACTTCAACCTCGTTAAGCTTGCCCAGGAACTGCATGAGTCCTTATAGCAGAGGCGATATCAAGTTTGACTGAAAAGAAAGCACCTGTCGGCACAAGTAAACAGTTTTGGCATACTGGATTGGCGAACCCTAACCATGTTTACATACTGTGGCCTCACGGCATGAGGTGTTTTAAGTGAATTCTCATAGCTACTTCTTTCCAGCCGTAGTTTCAGTCTTAGACCATGGAGGAACAATCCCATTCATGCGAGCGTAAGCAATCAGCTGCCCCATATGCTCGTTATCGTGGACGATGATGCGCAGGTACATGCCGTCGACCGGCACTGTTTTGCCCTCAATTTTAACTTGGCGCTGCAAATCTCCAGGCTTTAGCTAAGCCCGGGCGGCTTTGACTGCACTTAAAGATCGCTTGAGGAATTGAATAACCTCCGGCTTGGAAATCACGGTCTCCTCCATGTCGTCCGACGTAATATCAGCAGGCATTTTTGGACCTGTAATACTCAGCAGATAAAAATTAGCGAGTGCGATGTGCATGTAAATCTCACTTACAGATCTCACACCTTGTGCGGGACGCCATGTGTACTTATCGGCAGGAATAGCTTCTGCCAAGGCAACAAGCTGCCGAGAGACGTGGCCCCACTCTCCGTCATAGCCCTCCCAGACTCCTTCATATTGAGGATTGAGTGAAGCGGTTTGCTCATGAAGCGAAACAGTGCTTAAAGCAAGAAGAAGGAAAAGCGTTTTCATGGAACCTCTAATAGATTGAAGCTTTGGCAGTCCTAAATTTATAGAACGTAAACGCGTAGTTAAGCCCGATAAATATGGTCTACTGCAAAAATTCGCCGCTATATGGCAGGAACCCTATCACCATGGCTGGGCGGCTGACTGGTAACGATCATGCGGGTTAAAGTCTCGCTGCGATTGATGGCCTGATGTTGCTGTCCAGGTAGGACTTCGATTCCTTCACCTACTCCCAAAGTCAAGTAATCATGGTCAACTTCCATTGTGAGTTCCCCTTCAAGAATAAAGAAGAACTGGTGAGCGCGATTGTGTGAATGGCGAGATTCACTTGTCCCAGGAGGCATTAACTCTTCAATAATGCTCAAATTTGACGTCTTCACCAAATGCCATCCGTCGCAATCTGTACTATCAGGACCACCCCACTTGTAGTGCTCGGCACGATTCACGCTAATGGTCTGTACAGACATTGACACCTTCATGAAACAATTAGTAGTAAACCTGCATTTGCCGCCTTGCTCCAGCTTAAAGGCAGCGTTAGACCTACCCGCGCTCGATCGCCTCGCCCACACGGAAGATCGTCACTTCGTCGAAGTGCTTGCCCAGCACCTGCACGCCGATCGGCAGACCTGCCTTTGAAAAGCCCGCCGGAACAGATAGGCCGCAGATACCGGCGAGTGAGGCAGTCACGGTGTAGATGTCGGCGAGGTACATGGCGAGCGGGTTGTCTACTTTTTCGCCGAGTTTGAAGGCCGGGGTCGGCGCGACGGGAGTGACGATGGCGTCCACTTCAGAGTCGAACACTGAGAGAAAATCCTGCGCGAGCAGCCTTCGGACCTGCTGGGCTTTTTTGTAGTACGCGTCGTAGTAGCCCGCTGACAGCGCGTAGGTGCCGAGCAGGATGCGGCGTTTGACCTCTGCGCCGAATCCTTCGTCGCGCGACTCTCGGTACATGCCTGCGAGCGAAGCCGCCTGCGGAGCGCGGTAGCCGTAACGCACGCCGTCGAAGCGGGCCAGGTTCGAGCTGGCCTCGGCGGTCGCAATGAGGTAGTACGCGGGCACGGCGTAGCGGGTATGCGGCAGCGAGATTTGCCTGATTTCCGCGCCTGCTTCCCGCAAGCCGTCGATAGCGCGCTCTACGGCTTCGCGCACTTCGAGGTCCAGGCCCTCGGCGAAATACTCGGCCGGGATGCCGATGCGCAGACCGCTGACACCCTCTTCCTTTGCGAGTAAGGCGCCGTAGTCCGGTACGGGCAACTGCGAGCAGGTGGCATCCATCGCATCGGGACCGGCCATGACGCCCAGCACGGTTGCGGCATCGCGGACTGTATTGGTGAACGGGCCGACGCGGTCGAGCGACGACGCAAATGCGATGAGGCCGTAGCGGGAGACGCGACCATAAGTGGGCAGCAGGCCGACCACGCCGCAAAAGCTGGCCGGTTGGCGGATGGAACCGCCGGTATCGGTTCCAAGCGAGGCCGCAGCCATACCTGCCGCAACCGCCGCGGCCGAGCCGCCGGACGACCCGCCCGGTACATGGTCAAGGGCGTGCGGGTTGCGTGTGGGGCCGAACGCCGAATTTTCATTGGACGAGCCCATGGCGAACTCATCGCAGTTGAGCTTGCCGAGGATTACAGCGCCTGCATCCTCAAGCCGCTGTACGGAAGTCGCGGTATAGGCGGCAATGTGGTTCTCAAGCACGCGCGAGCCCGCCGTAGCGGGCAGGCCGGCAACCATGAGCGCGTCCTTGATGCCGACTGGGACGCCAGCGAGCGGCGGCAGTGTGTCACCTGCGGCAGCTAGGCCGTCGATGCGCGCCGCTTGCACCATAGCACGCTCTTCAGCAAGAGACAGGAAAGCGTGGACCTCGGGGTCGCGCTTCCCAATGGTTTGGAAACACTGCTGCGCGATAGTGCGGGCGGAGGTTTCACCGCTAACGATAGCCGTGCGGAGTTGCGAAATGGTAAGTGCTTGTGTGTCGACTTCGTTCATGCGGGGAGCGTTGATCCTTTACCTTGGTTCGCTGTCAGCGTTCAATCACTTTGGGAACCTTGAAAAAGATGCCGTCGGTTGCGGGTGCGCCGCCCATGATGAGTTCACGAGGGAGAGAGGGGCGCGGCTCGTCAGCGCGCAGGTGCGGAGCGTCAACCAGCGGGAACAGCTCGGAAACATGGGTCAACGGCGCGATGCCGGTCGTGTCGAGCTGTTGCAGTTCCGCCACGTAGCCCAGGATGCTGCTGAGGTCCTGGCCGAGCCGGTCGAGCTCGCCAGGCGTGAGTGCAAGCGCGGCAAGCGCCGCCACATGCTCGACGACCTCGCGGGTGATGGTTGGTTCCTGCTGATTCAAAGCGCCGACTCCCGGTAAACGTTAACGATACCGAAAGTATAGCCGCTGCGCCCACGCGTGAGCTCTACTGCACGATGACAGTTACCGTTGTTGTGCGCTGCGCGCCTGGGAAGGAAACTGTCACGGTGATGGGGTACGACCCGCTCGGCGTTTGGCCTGCGATAACCGCATTTTGCGCCAGCTTGGCCCCGCTTGCACTCACCCCGCAAGCGATAGGCGAGCCGAGCAGGGCTAATGCTACCAGCAGCAGACCGAAGCGCCGCCTGCGCTCGCCCCGCAGCAGAGCTAGCGGGCACAACATGGCGAGTGCTGTCACGCCCAGCCAAGATCGGAAACGGTGCCGGTCCTCAAGGCGTGCGGTCGTCGCATTCACTCCCGTGGCTACGGACACCTGGAATGACCCTCCGGCACCGCCCGCAAGCGAAAGCAAAGGCGGGTTCACCGTACAGGTGGCATTGACCGGCGCACCGGAACACGCGAGATTGAGGCTGCCGGCGGAAAGGCCGGTCGGTGTCACGTTGAAGTTAAAGACGGCTGTCTGGCCGGTTGTGATTGTATCTGTTGCGGAGCCGACGACATTGAACTGGAAGTCTTCACCGGAACCGGCAAGCGAGACAATCAGCGGCTCTCCGAAAGATGCACCGCTACCCTGCACGGTAAGTGTGCCTTGCCGGTTGCCGATCGTGCTGGGGGTAAAGACCACGCCGATCTGGCAGCTTGCGCCGGGGTTCAGGCTTGAAGCACAGGTGTCGGATGCGATAGAGAAATCCGAGCCGAGAATACTCGGGGCGAGATTGGAGATGGCACTCGACCCGGGATTGCTGACGGTCACCATTTGCGGTGGCGTGGCTATGCCCAGAGCATAGGAGCCGAAGTCGATGTTAGAGGGGGCGGTGTAGGCTTGCGGCGGCGGTGTGCCCTGGCCGCTCAGGGTTACCACCTGGGTGTGCTGCACGCTAGAGATGGTGTCGTTGATGGTGAGTGTTCCGGTAGCCGGGCCTACCGTGGCCGGCACAAAGGAGACCGCGATGGTGCAGGAAAGATGGCCGCCCAGGCTGGCTCCGCAACCGTTTGCGGTAGAAAAGGGCCCGCCGGTTTGCGTGCTGATGTGGGTGAGGGTTGCATCTCCCGAGTTGGTTATCAGAACCGCCTGCGACGCGGACCGGCTGCCAAGCTGGGTGTTGGGAAACGAGAGGGCCGTCACACTCAGCGTGTCTGTAGCCGGGAACAGCCCGATGCCTGACAGTTGTACGGAGTGGGTCTCCGTGCCGTCAGACACGGTAAAGGTGCCCGTACGCAAGCCGTTTGTAGTCGGTGTAAAAGTCACCTGGAGGGAGCAGGATGAGTTAGCCGGGAGCGTAGTGCCGCAACTACTTGCCTGGTTCAGTGCGAAGTCACCCGTAAGTGAAAACTGGAGTGGCAGCGTAGTTCTGCCCAGGTTCTCAGTAGTAAGGAAAGTGGGCGATGTCACAGAGTCACCTACCAGGACCTGGGTAAACGCCGGCACGGTCGATGATATTGCCAGTACTAACCCGGTGCCGCTCAGCGATGCTGTCGCGCTCAGCGAGCCGCTTACGCTACTGATGGTGATGCTTCCGGGCAGGCTGCCTGCGTCCTGCGGCGCGAGTTGCACGGCGATTTGACAGGTGCCTGCGGCAGCAAGATTGCTGCTGCAGGAGTTGGAAACGATGAGGTACTCGCCGGTCAACACTGCCGCGCCGAGGCTGGTGGCAATGTCGCCGGTGTTTTGAAGCGTCAGCACTTGTGAGGGGGACGTGGTGTTGCTATTTTGCGGGGCAAAGCTAAGTGAAGCCGGAGAGAACGCAAGCCGTGCCGGGGCGAGTCCCTTGCCGCTCAAGGCGACCTGCGCGGAGACCCCGCCGCCGCCGGTAAGCCGAAGCGTGGCGGTACGCGCCCCGGCACTCCCGGGGGTGAACGCGACGGCGACGTTACAGACTGCGCCTGGATCAAGGGTTGCCCCGCAGCCGTTGCTTGTAATGGTGAAGTCCGTAGAGGAAATCTGAGGGGCACCGAGGGGGACTGTAACTCCGCCGCTGTTGCGGAAGCTAGCGATTTGCGTGGAACTGCTGCCGCCGATCACTGTATCCGGGTAGCTCAACGAGACGGGCGCAGCGGCAAGCGCGCCGGGCGGCACAGCGGTACCGACAAGCGAAGCGGTCGCACTGCCGCCGCCCGCCAGCGTCGGCACGGTCAGCAAGCCCGACAACATGCCGGAAGCTGCGGGCGTAAAGGAAACCTGTAGGGTGCAGCTAGCACCCGGAGCGATGCTGCCACCGCACGAGCCTGCCACTGCGTAGCCCGAAGTGGTTGAGGGCGCGCCAATGGAAACCGCCGCACCGCCTGTGTTCTGCACGGTTACCGGCTGGGTTGCAGAGGAGCCGATCACCACTGTGCCGAAGCTGACCGGATTCGGACTGATGACCAGCATGCCCGGCGTCACGCCGTTTCCATCCAGCGTGACCGTAGCCGGACTGCTGTTGTACGCTCCGGGCAGGCTCAGCGTACCGGGGGTGTCGCCGGATGCACCCGGCGTGAAAACCACTTGCAGCGTACAGCTCCCATTTGCCGCGAGCGAAGAGCCGCACTGATTGTTCTGGATGGAATAGCCGCTACTTGTGACGGCGCTTCCGAGAGCTACGGAAACACCGCCTGTATTGGTTGCAGTCACCATCTGCGACGGCGATGCGGCGCCGATGACGACAGACCCAAAGGCAAGTGAGCCGGGGGAAAGCGCAACATTCGCCGGTGCAGCACCTACACCGGCCAGCCCCGCCTGCGCTGAGGCAGGTGTGCTATCCCCAGTCACCGTGAGTGCGCCGTTTTCACTACTCTGCGTTGTAGGTGTAAATGTGACGGTCACGGTGCAGGAGCTGCCTACTGCGATCGTGCCGGTCGGCGTGCAGGTGCCGCCGGTTACGCTAAAATCTCCATTTGTTGCGATCGCAGACAGGTGGACCGGGTTCCCGCCCCCGTTTGCCACGGTTGCGGTTTGCGAGGCGCTGCTGCCGGTTGCAACCTTGCCGAAGCCCAGGGATGAAGGGGCAATCGAGAGCGTTCCAGGTGTTGTGCCGGTACCGTCAAGGGTCACCACGGATGCTGCTGTCGATCCGTCACCGGGAACGGAAAGCTGCCCCGGTCGGTCCGCAGCCACCGTCGATGATTTCGGTGTGAAAGCTACCCCAAGCGTGCAGCTTTGACCTACGCCTAACATCGCACCGCATGTATTGCCGGTAAGCAGGTACTCACCGGTAATAGTAGGTGTGCCCAGCGGGGTCGGCGTTCCCCCTGTATTGGTGACTGTGACATTTTTAGAGGCGCTGGTTGCGCCGTCTACCAGCGAGCCGAAGTTGAGCGAGGAAGGGGTTAGTGTAATTACACCTGGAGCCAGCCCCGTGCCGGTAAGCGCGGCGTTCATGGGGCTTCCAGGTTGGCTGCCGGGCTGTGAAAATGTACCGTTCCGCTGGCCTGTGGCGGTTGGATGAAACAGAACGGCTACCTGGCAAGAGTTGCCGACCGCCAGGGTTGCCGGGCAGTTGTTTGAGGAAATTTGATAGTCCGGCGTCACGGACGGTGTGCCGAGCGCAACCGAAACACCGCCGTTGCTGGTGATGCTGATCGTCTGCGCCGGGGACGCTGAGCCCTGTGTTGTGGGGGAGTAGCTGAGACTGAGAGGGTTCAGCGTAATGGCGGGCGGCGTGGCTCCCTGCCCGTTGAGCGAGACGGATGCGGGGGAGTTGCCAAAGCTGCCGCTTACAGTCACTGAGCCGCTATAGGTGCCGGTGCCCGGCGGGGTAAACACGACTTGAAGCATGCACACGGCATTGACGGCAAGCGTCTGCGGGCAGGTATCGGCTGTCAAGCTGAACGGCGCGTTTACGGTTACAGATGAAATCGTGGCCGGGTTCGAGCCGCTGTTGGTTACCGATATGGATTTTGCAGTGGAAGCTGTCATCTCCGCCGTGGTGTCGAAGCTCAACGAAGATGGTGTAAAGCTCAACATGCCGGGAGCTGTACCGGTGCCGGAAAGCGTGACGCTTGCACTTGTGTTGTTGACCGGGAGCGTGAGTGTGCCGCTTCGCGCGTTTAGGGCAGAGGGCGTAAAGGACAACGTGAGAGTACAGCCGGTCGGATTTACGGAAAGCGACGCCGGACAGTTATTCGCTACAAGCGAGAAGTCGGCTCCATTCCCCTGACTGATGACCGGCATACCAAGTTGCGCCGCGCTGCCGCCGGAATTCACTACATTGACAGCTAAATTTACAGTTGTGCCCTGCTGCTGCGGTCCGAAGCTGACGGGGTTCGGCGTGAATGAAATCACAGGCGGAGGTACGCCGTTGCCGCTAAGCGAAGCCGTAATTTGCCCATTCGCAATGCTGGACGAAGGTACAGTGAGCAGGCCTGAGCGGCTGCCTGTGTTTGTCGGCGCGAAAGCAATACTGAGAGAACAGGATGCGCCGCCGACCAACGTCGAGCCGCAGCCATTTGTCATGATTCTGTAATCGCCCATCATGGTAGGGGTACCGAGTTGTGCTGTGGCACCCCCACTATTTGTCAAAGTGATCGACAGTGCCGCTGAAACATTACCTTGCGCTGTATCGGGGAAGGAAAGCGATGTAGGCGCAAACGAGAGCATGACCGGCGTCACTGCGTTACCGCTCAGGCTTACAGTCGCCGGACTGTTTTTATCATTGCTTGCGATCTGCAACTGGGCTGTTCGGGTACCTGTCTGCGTGGGTGCAAATGCAACCTGGATCTGGCAGGTGTTGCCTGCCGCGAGGGTGCTTCCGCAGCTACTTGCGGGTAGCGTGTAGTCGCCGGGGTTTGCACCGGCCAGCGTGCGCGCGCCGAGCTGTAGCGGAGCTCCCCCGGTGTTTTGAACGGTGATGCTGCTCGACTGCGAGGTAGAGCCGGTAGCGGTTGTTCCAAAAGCAAGAGAACCCGGGTTCACGCTGATTGCCGCCGGGGGCACTCCGGTGCCATCGAGCGAGGAGGTCAGCGAGCCGCCTTGTATGTTGGCGTTCACGGTTAGGGAGCCCGGCCGATCCCCGATTGCGCTTGGAGTGAAGCTCACCTGGATTGTGCAAGTGCTGCCGGCGGCAAGCGTGGAACCGCAGGTGTTGCCTGGCGAAATGTAATCACCGGCAGGCGCGGCGACAATGCTCGAAATTGTAAGAGGAACGGTTCCGGTGTTTGATAAAGAGAAAGTTGCCGGTGTGCTTGTAGTGCCGACACCCAGGGAGCCGAATGATTGACTGCCGGGAGAAAGCGTGGCCTGCGCATTGACCGAGCCGTTCGGCAGCGCGATGGTCCATATGCCCCGGCCGTAAGTAGCTGCCTCCAGCACGGCTCCGGAGGGTGTGTTGTACACCTTCAAATCTGTCACCGGAGCATTCGGCAGACTACTGCCAAGCTGCCCCCAGCAATTTGTAAAGCCTTTGCCCGTTACCGCGCATGCTGCCACATTGGTGGTGTAGTAGACGCCGAAGTCGCCGCCCACATATACATGCACATGGCTGCTATTAACCGGGTCTATTGCAGGGTCGACTACCACGCTGGTGATCGGTGCAATCGGTAATGTATTGGTGAGATTGTTCCAGGTTTGGCCGCCGTCGGCTGAGCTGTAAAGAATTCCGTCAGACCCTGTGGGGAACGCTCCGATTCCGGCATAGACGGTCCTACCGGAAACGTCATGCGGGTCCACCGCAATGGACGAGATCGCGTTGCCGCCACTGTTGAACCGGTTGCTCAACGGCACGTTCACCACAGGATTGCGCCACAGATCGCTCCACGTGACATTGCCGCCGGATTGCGGCACGACCGCGCCAAACAGATGGCCCGGCACCGAGCCGCCGCCATCATGAGGGCCTGCCATACCCGCATACATCTGCTCACCGCCTTGCGGAGAGTTGTAGCTGCCGCCCGCACCCACGGACCGCACAGTCGCGTTGCCGTTGCAGAAGCTGCCGCCATCGCCGTCAAGCATCGTGCTGAGCAGGTTGCTCGACGTCCAGCCGCCGGTTACCGGGCCTCGCCACATGCGGCAAGTCCCGAGCAGGATTGCAGCAGGGTTCAAAGGATCAAGAATCCATGGAGCCGGTTCCAGGAAGTAGTCGGCATCGTCTTCAACCTGCGCTCTGCCGATGACAGGAGCACTACCGAAGCCGGCAGCATTGCAATTGCCGCCATTGCCGCAGCTGAAGATGGAGACGCCGGGTCCGCCGTCAGCATACCAATTGTTGGGCGTGTTCGGATCGATGGCAACAAAGCTTCCATCGCCTGTCAACAACTGCTGCCATGCGCCTGTGTCTGTCTGCGCGCTGGAGCTTTCGCTTCCAACTACGCCAAAACCGCCCATCCCAGCCAGTACCAGCGAACCGTTGGCTGAGCTCACAGCCAGGTGGCTGATTTCGGACAGCGACCCGATGCCTCCGTTCAGGTTCTGATAATGCGAAGCGTCCGTGGGGGCACACACCGGGCCGGTCTGCCCCACTGTGTCCGTGGTGCGCCACAGGCCACCGTCATTGCCGAAGTAGATTAACCCGCCGGCACCGTTTGTACTGTCAATGGCATGAATGGAAGGCGCTACCTGTGCGGCAGCGCAGGTTTGATCGTTCGTGGTATTTCGCCATGTGCAGCTATTAGCCAGCGAACAGCGAAAAATGTCTTCCGTGCCGGCAAATAGGATGGTGTCCTGTTGCGAAGCGACGGCTGAAAGTGCCAGGTTGTAGTCTGCCTGCGCAATGGTGCCGTTTGAGGCTTGCAACGGCGTGTCGTTGATGTGGGTGCCAAATGTGACGTTTCCCGAATTGCATGAGCTTGCGGCCAGGCCGCCGTTGGAGCAGACGTCCTGGTACAGGCCCTGATCGATATTGTTGATGTCGGTGGTAAGCGCGAAGGTGTCGCCTGTCACCGGTTGCACTGCCAGTACGCCTCTGAAGATGGGGCAGCTTGTACTGCCGGTTGTGCTCGGATTTGTCGGGCACGCCTGCGTGCTGAGGCCGGCTCCAGGCTGGCTGGCGAGCCGCGTCCAGGTGATGCCGTCAGGCGACGAGTAGTAGCCGTGAAATCGTACGGCTGCGAAGAACAGGTTGCGCTGTGAATTCCAGACCACGGAGGTGACAGCAATGCCGGGTGGCGATTCCTGCTGGCTGCTGGATAGAATGATCTGGCTCGGCCCATCGGTGATTGTGGCCAGATACCAGGTCTGCCCCGCATCGGTGGAGTAGTACAAGCCCATCTCCCCCGTGGACTGCACGGTATTGCCGTTGTTGACCAGAAGCGTATCCAGCGATTGCGAAGCAGCGGCCACAACCAGGCCGGACGTCTTTTTGCTCCAGGCAAAACCGGCAAAGCTTATTCCTTCAAAGTTGAAGGAGCTATGATCGCTACTGCGCTGGATCAGCTTCCAGGTATTGCCCCCATCGCCGGAGCGCAGAATGCCCACACCGTAATAGGAGTCGAGCGCATCATTCGGGTCACCGGTGCCGGCGAGCAGGATTTGGGGATTGCCCGGCTGTACCGTGAGGGCACCGATGGATAGCGACGGAATGGAAGTAAAGGACTCGGCAAACACCGGCAGGTCGTCGGTAAGCGGAATGAAGGTGGCGGCCCCCGCCGCATTGCTGCTCTTCCACACGCCGCCGCCCGTCGCACCCAGGTACAAGGTATTGCCCGAGGTATCGTTCGGGTCCACAGCCAGTGAGCTGATGCGACCGGTCACCAGTCCATACGCAGGAGTGCTCAGCTGTGTCGGTCCGGAGGGCTGCCAGGCGGTGGTGGAGTTGCTAAGTGCAGGCAATGCCGTACCCGTTTGAGCAAGCGACACAGCAATGCGCGCCTGTTCCGCTTGTGTGCTTCTGGCTCTGTGTAGCGCCAGTGAAGCGTCACTCTGCGACGGACCCGTGTTCCGTCGCAGCCGGAAGCCTCGGTCCGCGGCTTGCTGACGCGTAGCTGGGGTATCTGCCTTCTGCTGAGCACACGCGGCGAAACCCCCTGCTACAAGCAGGCACAGCACAGCGTGGCGCAAGACAGCAGCGAGCATCCCCAACCCTTCGCCGTACCGCTTCCTTGTGCGCGTGCAAGAGCAATCGCTTCTGCCCAGTGTGCCGCGCGCAAGTCATGGCAACGCGCCGCCTACGCGGAACGCGGCGCAAAATTTTCATTACAAACGGAGTCTTGGGCTTATTATGCGAGGCAGTGAGCTCAACGCCAAGATTACTTTTGTTTGTAGCTTTGCCTTCGACCTTGAGGAAGAGCCGTTGCCTGCCCTATGTTCCTCAATGAGTCATCATGGAGATAGAGGGTGAAGGTCCTTGTACATAAGTCCTGGCATTATGCTTAGGAGGCAGTTAACCGGTCGGGCGCGTTCGCATGATAGCTTAAGACGCCCGAGCATCCCGGCTATGGTTGCATGAGGTTGCCGATAGCTGGGGAATAAGCTCTTGGCAAAAACGTGCATGTTCCCGTAAGCCGGAACGGCAGTAAGTGCTGGAACATGAAGCGGTGCAAGATGATCTGGCCAAAGCGATCAAGCCAAGCAGGTGATCGCCTGTCGGCTGTAATCTGTTGAGTACTTAGAGTGTCTGAAAATGGGACATAGAGAGGAGACTACATCTAGCCCGCGCTTGAGTTATTCCGCAGACAAGCGTTGTAGTGACTAACGACGGTGATTGCATGATTACGATTGTTGACATTTAAGAGTCACTAAAAGGGCAATACGGGCAACCAATTCTGTAAAAACTTCTTGATGTGTTTTATTCTGTGGAAATTATTCCCCTTCTAGATGCTTCAGCTGCCACTTAAAAGGATATTCTGACGTAAGGCCGTCTTCTTCAAGAGTCGGCTCGATAGGAACGCCAGTGCCCTTGCATACTCAGCAAATAGAATCTGCTCTACTGCCGCTGATCCACCATATACCTACAACGGTGTACACCTTTGTCCTGGCCGGCATTATCCTGTATGGGCTTGGTGCACTGGCAGAGAGTGAAAAGCTTTCACTTGCCAAGTTCTTCGACTTCTGTTTTCCTCGCAGGCACTGGCTCAGCCGTTCCACCAAGGTTGACGCCGTTATCTACCTTGTATCTAAGGTGACACAAAGGTTCATCACTCTAGCCTGCCAGCTAGGTGTCGCCTTTCTGGTCTCTGTCGTTATAGCCGGTTTAAAGCTGCACTTTCATGTCAAGTCGCCGTTGCATGAAACACTCACAGCCGACGTTCTTTGCTTATTTCTGGTATTTGCGTTAACAGATTTCGGAGAATTTTTAAGCCATTATGTGCAGCATCATGTTCCCATGCTGTGGGAGTTCCACAAAGTTCACCATTCGGCTACATTTCTTACACCGCTTACCACCACACGCTTCCATCCCATCGGCAACCTGATTGACGGTATTTTTATCTCGGCATTTCTGGTTCCGCCTGTTCTGCTTGCCGAGCTTTGCTTCAACCTCAGCCTGGTCCGGGTGGTTGAGCTCAGTGCGACAGTCGAGCTGTTCTTCGCGCTTACCTTTCTGCGTCAGCTGCAACATTCTCACTTCCGCATCAGCTTCGGAGTGTTTGACCGCGTATTTATCAGCCCGCTGATGCACCATGTACATCACAGCGCCAAGCGTGAGCATTGGGACAAAAACTTCGGCTCACGGCTGTCTGTCTGGGATTGGTGGTTTGGCTGTGCGGTTGTGCTGCCCCGGGACGAGCAATTGCGTTTTGGTCTAGGTACAGAAGAGGACGAGCGCGGCGACTACCAGAGCGTGGTGGCTTGCTATGTGCGCCCGCTTACGGGTTTCTACCGCTTGTTCAAGATCGAAGTAATGGCTAAGTTGTCAGGCCGCAGGCCAGATTCTCTTCAAGCAAGTCCTGAGATCGAGGTGATCCAGCTCCAAGCCCAGCCGGTAGCTGATGAACTCATACAAAGTTCAGGGCCGTGCTAAAGCAGCTTGCTATACAAGAACAGGGTGCCCCACATCTCGCTTTTGAGATGTGGGTTCCAGTATCAAGTACCATTCGCAGACCTCTTACGAAATCTAAACCTAAAACGCAGCCCGTCCCCATTCGCTGAAGGTGAATTCTCTCAGCGCCCTGCGCTGGCGCGGCTGCTCTTCCATCCCCTGCAACTCCTCAGGCAGTGAAGCTACTTTCCCAAGATAGCCAAGCGCCCAGCAAGCCACGGGCTCGAACTCCGTCGGCACCGCAAACGCAGTTCGCAGCGCCTCCTTGTGGAACCCGGCCATGCCATGCGTGTACAACCCAAGTGCAGTTGCTTGTAGCGCCACCTGCGCTGAGGCCGCACCCAGGTCGTGCGTCGCCACGTCATTCGGCAAGCCATTGTGACTGAAAGTCGTTTTGGCAAATGCTGCGTACAGCACCGGTGCTGCTTTGGCCCATGCTTGATTCGGAGGCACAAGCGCCGCGAGAATCTTCTCCCAGCTGCCATCCCCCTTGCACCCCACGAGGAAGCGCCATGGCTGCTCATTATACGAAGAAGCTGCCCAGGCCGCTGCCGTAAAAATCGTCTTCAAGTCCGCATTGCTTACAGGCTGCTCTGAGAAAGCGCGCGGGCTCCAGCGGCGCAGGAAAAGGTCTTCGATAGGGTTGTCGGCGGTTCCGTGTTTTAGCTGGTCTAGCAGTTCCGATGTGGGCATGCGTGATGAACTCCTCTACTAGTGACTTTAGCGTAGATGGCTGCCTTGGAATGAGTGAGATGCAACCATTTTTAGTTGCATCTCCTTACAATCAGAACTAAGATCGATTTATGCCAAAGCAGGAGAAGCTGCTAAGGCGCTTGCAAAGCCATCCAAAAGACTATAGTTGGTGCGAGCTGACTAACCCTTTTAACCGGCTATGGGTTTGCACTACATGCAGGTAACGGCTCAAGCCGCAAGTTCGTTCATCCCGTCACGAAAGCCGTTCTCATGATGCACGAGCCGTATCCGGGCAGCACTCTGAAGGCATACCAGGTACGCGCTGTATTTGACTTGTTACAGCAGGAGGGCTATCTCAGATGAGCGAAACACTTCACTACCAAGGCTATGACGGCTCCGTCGAGTACAGTGCTAAGGATCGTGTGCTGCACGGCCGCATTCTGGGCATCCGCGATGTTGTGACATTTGAGGGTGCTGACGTGACTTCTCTTGAGCAGAACTTCAAGGCGGCCATAGGTGAGTACCTAGCTTTTTGCAAAGAACAAGATAAATCTCCCAATAAGCCCTTCAGTGGAACCTTCAACGTCCGCACCGGCATCGACCTGCACCGCCGCGCGGCGTTATATGCTGAGGCGCACCGAATAAAGCTTAATAGCGTGGTAAAAGACGCGCTGGAACGATTTTTTGAAGAATCTGTACAAGATTCGTTCACCCCTCTCCAATCTAATGCTTTGGCGAATAATGCCTGCTCTCAAGCTAGCAATTCAAAGCAGATTCCTCTTACGACAAAGAGTAAGGGTGCCATTCGCAAGAAACCTGTTCACCCTTTAATTAAAGCGGCTAGATAAAAGCTAGTGAAGCATCATTAACATCGGTTTAAAGCTACAATCATTCACTGATTACCTTCAAAGCCGAGCTAGTTCAGTGTTTGTGAAGTAATCTTTTGACTATATTGAATGGAGGACTGTTAAGAGCATGCTAAGTCCATAATCCTAAGTACCAGTTCGGCGTTGCAGTAGATGGGACATAATTCTGGTCTGAAAACTGACTTGTGGAGGCAAAACACTATTATATTGATCAGGGAAGCAGATTCCGGAACGCGTAGGAAGCTTTCGGGCTTAGCAGAGTTGATAGATAGTCTCAGTCTCCAAATGCTCGTCCTTCCCGCACGTTCGCAATATATCGCTTCGAATCAAACTTCTTCCCTGTCGAAGCCCCGGACATATACCGCACTTTCCCAAAAATCGACCGCTCAAACCATGGCCGGTCATGCACGCCGCAGATGGCCCAGGCGATGTTCGCGTAACCGTTCGGGTCGCGGCCATCTAGGAAGTACTTGTCATTCAAATACACGCACGTATCAAATGCCTCGGCCGGCGTGGCACTCCACTCCAAAATTTTCTTGCCCCAGTACATGCGCAGAATATTATGCATCCAACCGGCTTCGCGCTGCTGCTGCTGTGCAGCGTTCCACATATCGTCGTGCGTTTCGCCCCGCTCCAGCTGGTCGCGGGTGTAGGGATGCTCGCGGGGATCGCGGGCGTGCTTTTTGAGCGTTTCGCGAGCCCAATCCGGCGCGCAGCCTATGTTGTCGTAGTCCGGTACAAAGCGCACAAAGTTCACACATAGCTCGCGCCAAGCCAGTACTTCACTGTAGTAGGCGTCTCGCGCCTCAGGGGTACAGTTGCCCGCTTTCACCGCATCCTCAATCGAGCGGGCTACCGTCAGCTCACTGATATGTCCGAAGTGCAAATAGGGTGAAATCCGACTGGTGCCGTCGCGCTCCGGGTGGTTACGCACAGAGTTGTAATCGGACAGTTTGTTGGTGACAAAATCTGCCAGTAGCTTTTGCCCTGCACGGGTGCCGCCGGTAAAGCTGTCAACCGGGCCAACACTTCGGTCGAACGGTGCGCCCCAACCTTCGGTCAAGTCGTTGCCTACCTGGAAGCTCTCAAAGCCTTGCGGCCTCTGCCAGGTATGTTTCGCTTTTTCCGGCGCCTGCCAGTCGAGAAACTTCGGCAGCTCGGCAAAAAATTTAGGGCGGAAGAACTGTGCGGCGTAATAGTGCTTGTCAAAGGTACTTGCCGGCACGATGCTGTCGGCGTCCACCGTCCAGTAGGGAACATCGATGCGATGCGCAAACACCTGCCGCCAGCGTTCAGGCTCGCGCATGGGATTCTCATCGGCAATCACAGCTGCCGCGCCCAGTTCGACCACCAGCTTTTCAAGCGCGTTGTGCGGAGGCCGTCGCACGATGAACTCGACATTGCGCTCCTTGAGATCCTGCTCGGCGTCCACCAGGCCCTGGCTTAGAAAGTGATAATGCCGCAGATTGGCATGCGGAAAATTATTGATGGCTGAGAAGAACGCGACTACAGGAAGACCGAGTTCATTGCCTAGTGCAATAGCCATATCAAGCGCCGGGTTGTCGATGCCGCGCTCGGCCCGCTGCATCCAGTAGATGACGCATCTGGCGTCCTTCAACGGCTCGCCGCCGCGCCGCACGGTGACGCGCGCGTTGCGGGCGATACGCTCCAGCGCCTCGGGCATGGGGCCGGTCACAGGCGCATCATGCACCTGCGTACGCCGCGCCATACGCTCTTGCACCGTGTCTGATGGTGCTTTGCGCAGCTGGGCCTTGCCCCGCGGCTTTTTGTCGGCCGCCGCTTGCGCGGCACCGTCTTTCTGTACGCCTGCTGCTTTCTTCTTTGCTATCTCGGTCATCTGTCCCCCGCATGCCGATGCTACCCAATCCTGGGCAAGCCGTGGCAACGCTGTTCACCGTACCGCAAACCTCTACACTGATTTCATGGCAGACGGCCGCCGTACCCCTCGCTACGATGCAACTGAAGCCTGCCGTGCCCTCGCTGCCGCGGACCCAAAACTCGGCTTGCTGATCAAGCGGGCAGGCCCGTATACATTACGGCTCAAGAGCCAGCATTCGCCGTTTGAGGCACTGCTTGAGGTGATCTTGTCGCAGCAGCTGCACGGTACAGCCGCCCGTGCCATCCTGCACAAGTTGCTCACGCTGTTCGGCGACATCCATCCCAGCCCGGAGCTGCTGCTCCTGCAGCCGGATGACGCGTTGCGGGCGGCAGGACTATCGAAGAACAAGATGCTAGCGCTTCAGGACCTTGCGCGCAAAACACTCGACGGTACCGTACCGGAGCTCACGCAGATTCGCAGAATGGCTGATGAAGAAGTCATCAACCGCCTCACAGCGGTGCGCGGCGTAGGTGTGTGGACGGCTGAGATGCTGCTGATGTTCCGCCTAGGCAGGCCGGATGTACTGCCTGTGAGCGACTACGGAGTCCGCAAGGGTTTTGCACTGACGTTTACACGGCTGCCGAAGACGAAAGCATTTGATGCAACCATGCTGGCGGACCCGAAGGTAATGGCACGGCGCGGCGAGCGTTGGCGCCCCTGGCGCACCGTGGCAAGCTGGTACTTGTGGCGCGCCTGCGACCTGGCCGGAAAGCCGTTTGCAGTACCGCCGGCGGCATAGGCTGAAAGGAACACAATGACGAAAAATCGCTATCTCGTAATCCACGGCCACTTTTACCAGCCGCCGCGTGAGAACCCCTGGATTGGGTCGGTCGAAACGCAGGACTCTGCCGCGCCGTACCATGACTGGAACGAGCGCATAACCGATGAGTGCTACGGGCGTAATGGTGCCTCGCGCATCGTCAATACGAAAAATCAAATTCTGCGCATTGTGAACAATTATGCGCAGATGAGCTTCAACTTCGGACCCACACTGTTGTCGTGGCTTGCCGAGCATGCCGAGCTCACATACCGATCCATTCTGCACGCAGACCGGCTGAGCGCCGAGCGTTTTTCTGGTCATGGCTCGGCCATGGCACAGGTCTACAACCACATCATCATGCCGCTTGCGAGCCGCCGCGACAAGGAGTTGCAGGTGCGCTGGGGCGTCGCCGACTTTGAACATCGCTTCGGCCGCAAGCCGGAGGGCATGTGGCTGGCAGAGACCGCGGTCGATGCAGAATCGCTGGAGGTGCTTGCAGAGAACGGCATCGGCTTCACTGTGCTCGCGCCGCACCAGTGCGCGGCAGTGCGGCGCATGGGACCGGCTGCTTCCGCAAAAAAACTACTGGAAAATGCAAGCTGGCAGTTGACGGAAAACGCGACAGTGGACCCGCGACGCCCCTACTTGGTGCGATTGCCCAGCGGGCGTTCCATTGCCGTGTTCTTCTACGATGGGCCGCGCTCGCGTGCTATCGCCTTTGAGCACCTGCTCAACTCGGGCGAAGGTTACGCCCTGCGCATGGCGAGCGGCTTCAGCAGCGCCGCGCCCACGGAGCCTGAGCTGGTACACGTAGCTACGGATGGCGAAAGCTACGGCCATCACCATCGCTTTGGGGAGATGGGGCTGAGCTATGGGCTTCAGTACATGGAAACGGAAAAGCTGGCGACGATCACAAATTATGGTGAGTACCTCGAGCGGTTCCCGCCGCAGTGGGAGGCGCGTGTTGCCGAGGCTACCAGCTGGAGCTGCGCGCACGGGGTAGAGCGCTGGCGCTCAAACTGCGGTTGCAATGGCGGCAAGGAAGGCTGGAACCAGCGCTGGCGTGCCCCGCTACGTGCTGCGCTTGACGGGCTGCGCGATGCTCTTGTGCCACTCGCTGCGGCACTCGGGGCCGGGCTTTTCAAGGATTATGAAAGCGCAACCGACCGCTACATCGCGGTCATCCTCGATCCCGAGACCGCAGACAGTTTTCTGCTTGCCGAGCAGTCTCACCCGCTTACTGAGGAAGAGCAGATACAGGCATTGAAGTTGTTAGAACTGTTGCGCCATGTGCAACTCATGTACACCAGCTGCGCATGGTTCTTTGACGATATAGCCGGCATTGAGACCGTGCAGGTGATTGCCTACGCAGCTCGTGCGCTGGAGCTTGCGGCAACGCTGTTCGGGGCGGAAGGTGCGGCGCTGGAGGCACCGTTTTTCTCCTTGCTGGCACAGGCGGAGAGCAATGTCGCCGAGGAGGGTACCGGGGTCGACATTTACCGCAGGCACGTACTGACGCTCAAGGTGGGCTTGCAGCAGGTAGGTGTTCACTATGCGATTTCCTCGGTCTTCCAGTCCTATCCGGAACATGCACGGGTATTCGCCTTTGACGTGCACGCCCATGGGCAGGAGATGCAGCATTCCGGCCGCGGCAGCCTGGTTTCGGGCCGGGCTGACATTCATTCCCGGCTTACACATGAGCGAGAAAGGCTGTTCTACGCTGTACTCCACTTTGGAGACCAGAATCTGGCGGCAGGGGTGAAGCACTTTGACGATGGCGACCGCAAGAGCTATGAACGGTTTGCAGCAGAGGCGCGCAAGGCCATGCTGAGCGCGGACCTGCCCGCTGTCATCCGGTTGTTCGACCGTGAATTTAGTGGAAATACCTGCACCATTCAGTCGTTGTTTACCGATGAGCAACGCCGTGTCATGAATCTAATCCTGAACAATACAGTGGCTGAGGCGGAAGAGAGTCTGATCCGCTTGTACAAGGACCATGCCTCGCTGCTGCACTTTCTAACTGAAGCCCAAGTGCCGCGACCTTCGGCACTGGCGTTGGCGGCCAATTTCGCCATCAACGTCACGCTGCGCCGCGCTATTGAAAGTGACCCCATCGACACTGCGCAGGTACGGGTTGCCCTGACTCTTGCGGCACAGGACCATGTAGAGCTCGACCGGCAGGAGCTGAGCTTTACCGCGGACGCGCGCATGCGCGACGCCATGGCCATGCTGGCCGCGCAGCCCGGCAGCCGCACTGCGCTTGAAAGCGCACTCGCGGTGGCGCAGGCGCTGGAACTGCTGCCCTTTCCGGCCAATATCTGGCAGGCGCAGAATATCTGGCACGGGCTTGCCGTTGCGCCGACCGGTGCACTTGAGCTGCCGGGCAGCGAAACCTTTCGGGCGCTTGGCCGGGCACTCGCGATTTCTGTCGAAGCCATGGCATCGGAGGCACCGCAGCTTTAACCTGTGGGCGGCTATTTAGAAGTGCGCATCCTTTTGCGCAGCATGGTGTTTGTTCTTATGTACAGGCAAGAGACCGCCCTTACCTTCCAGAGTGGCCGGAAAGGCACCGGCTACCTGGGAGCAGTTTTCCAACATCCCATTGCCGTCGTACACAAGGCTCCCGAGTGAGTTTTGGAAAGAAGGTTGAAATGGTTCGCAAAGGATTGTTCGCGAAATTGGCAGTGAGCACTGCAACGCTTGCACTGGGCAGCGCACTTGCCGTGGCGCAGTATGGGCCCGGTCAGTACCAGGGCGGGTATGACGATCAGCACTGGGGACGCGGTCCCGAAGGCTACGGCGATCAATATCATGAGCAGCAGGGCCGCCCCATGCTGGGCGCGCGGCAAGGCTGGGTAGCCGGACAGGAGCAGGGGGAAGTCGACCGGCAGCAAGGCCACAGTTTCCGCCCCACCCACGTAGACACCTTCAAGCACGTACCCAGGTCGCCCGATGGATATCCGAGGGACCAGTTCAAGAATGAGTACCGGGATGCGTTTGTGCACGGGTATCAGCGCGGGTACGGGCGGTAAGTTCACGACAATAGTGGTTAGGTTAAAAGGGGCAGTCAAAATTGCCCCTTTTAGCTTATTGATTAGTTCAGTAAATGTTGAGTAATTGCTGGTATTATCCAGCCGATGTGCTGGTATACGGCTCGCACAGCACCAGAGTTAACGTTGGCAGCGTTGATGAGCGAAGCGGAGTCACGAGTTACATTCACTACCTTCTCCCAAATACCGGATGCTTTCTCTTCTTCCGTGACGTCTTCTGTAATCTTTATGGAATCATAAATAGCTTGTACCACGGGTTTAATGCCAAGCCAACGGTATTCTAATAGAGCTGTGAGCAGATTCTGTAAAGACCAGAGCAGTCGCGCCTTAACAATCCCATCAAAAGATGAATCACGAATCTCCTGCATAGTCTCAATAATCTGAGATACGACCGGAGCAATCCGAGTGTTATCTAAATCTTCTTCGCTGACTTTTGACATGAGTTGTAAAGAAGTAAGCTTAAAGATAGATACAGGATCTTTTCCAATGGACTATGCGACCATATGGCTACCTTGCTCTGCCATACCGGGCCTTGTTGCTCGTTTCAATTGATCAAGGCAGCTCCAAATTCCTGCTGAAAACCGATATCAGCGTGCTCCTTGACTTCAAGCGAGGCTGAATCCAGCATACGGGACCAAATAGCTCAAGCCTTTAACTGCGCGTCGTCACCGTACTCATTATTTGGAAATTGCAATGCCCTCATCAAAAGATGGTCGAAGCAATTACTGGTTAATTGCAAAGCAACGTTAGCAACTGAATGAAGACGTCCAGTTGCATTAGTTCTTACGGCTGATTGATGCTCTGAATTTCAGTAGCACTCATTTGTTCTTACCCTCTATTACCAAGGTACACCATGTAAGGAAAAGATCCCTAGATGTAATCATCAGCTAGAGAATAAATACTCTTTTCTCTGGAAAGGGTATTGAAACGCTAGTTAGAACATCGATTACGACCGCCACCGCAACGTCACCGGTCCCGCCAGCGGGTGCTTGCCCGAACCTTCCAAGCGCGCCTGCTTTAGCGCGAAGTACCACTTCGCCGGCCGGTCGGCATCGTCGATCAGCATCAGCGTCGGGTTGTACTTCAGGCCCTCGGCCTGCTCGATCATGGTCTGCTGGTCCTGCGCTACGAAGCGCTTGCCGAAGAACTTTGCCGCTGCCGTAACCCCCGGCACCGCGTAGAAGATGTTCCAGGCGGCGAAGACATCGATGCGGCAGGCACGGGTGGTGGTCGGCGTTACGGTAGTGATGCTTGAGAACCACTTCGGTCCGCAGCGAATGGTTTCGATACGGCGGTTCGGCAGCTGGAAGTCGATGGCGGTTGTGATCGGTTCGCCGTAAACGCCTAGCAGCTTGTACGGGACAGAGTTGCCGGAGGGCGTGTGCGCGGACATGCGGAAGCCCTCAGGAATGGGCTCGAAATGTTTTTCTTTTTCGTGAATGGAAGCCTGCTTGCGCCACCACCAGCTCTGGTGGACGAAGGGGCCGTGAGCGGGGTCCATGAGGCCGATGATGCCGTGGTCCACGTTGCAGGGCAGCTCCGCCTGCAAGTGCGCTGAGCGGAACTTGCCGCCGAATTTGGGCGTCTCCGGCACCGGCGGCAAGTGTGCGGAACCGGCCCGTACTCGGCCTGAGCCGGGCTCCGGGATGTAGACCCATGCATAGCCGTCCTGCTCCACGCACGGAAAGGCGGTGCTGTAAATGCGTGTGGGGTCGAGCGTGTCATGCGAGGTCAGTGAAGGAATTTCTGTACACTGCCCACTCACCGGCTCAAACTTCCAACCGTGATACTTGCAGGCTAGCGCTTCGCCGTCAAACCAGCCGCATGAGAGCGGAATACCCCGGTGCGGACACAGATCGCGCATGGCAAACAGCGCGCCGTCGCGCTTGCGCCCCAGCACTAGCGGCATGCCCATCAGCTGGGTCGTGTGCAGGTGCTTGCCGTGCAGCTGCTCCGCGCGTACGGCGGGGTACCAGTCGTTGTAGATCAGCGTGGCCGCCGGACCGAGACTGGCCTGCACCGGCTCTGCAACTTCAGAGTCAGGACCTTGGGGAGCGAGCTGAACGAGCGTGGATGGAGTCATAGCGATGAGCAATGCTTATCGAGCAATTCAGGAAAGCAGGTTCTTCGACTTCGCTCAAGATGACACAGTTCGCGAGGAATCACAGAATGAGCCCACGAAAAAATGTGTCATCATGAGCGCAATGTAGCTGAGTCGAAAGACCTGCTTTCCCCAGCCCATCTACCCTTAGTTTATACGTTTCCTACCCGCACCATGCGCCCTTTGCGAATCCTGAACAACTCACCGCGCCACTCCACCGTGTCACCCGCGTAGCTCCACGCCCACAGCGCCAGGGCAACGCAGTCGCGCAGCGGCAGCAGGGGCAGGTCTTGCAGCACGCGCAGATCGCCCAGCATACTGTAGCCGATCCGGGCGGCCACAGCCATACGCGCCAGCAGGGCTAGCAGCAGCACCACCACGCTCAACAAGCTGCCCGCGCTTGCCGCCACGTACAGCAGCGCCCATGGCACAGGATGGGTACATACGAGTCCGACGTAACTACCTGGGCGCACACTGCGCACCGTACGCGCCCAACGCAATTGATGCTGCCAATACTCGCGGAGCGTGTAGGCGGGCACGGCGGTTGAGACAGGCTCCGGGCTTAGCACGACTTGATACCCGGCAGCCACGACACGGTGGCCCAGTTCGTGGTCATCGGCAAGCACGTCTGTCAAGGCTTCAAGGCCACCAACTCGGGCCAGTGCCTCACGCGTCACCAGCAGTGTGGAACCCAGCCCGAAACGCATACCGAGGTCCGTGAGCCGCGCTGTCAGGACACCCGGGAAAAAATCAGTGGCGATAGCCAGCGCCTCCAGGCGCGAGCCCAGCGTGGGCCGCTCAGCGGGGTGCGTTCGGCCGCGATACCCTGCTGTCACCAGCCCGGTTCCAGACTGCGTAAATGGGGCCATGATGCGGCGCAGGTAACGCGGGCCGACCGCAATGTCCGCATCGCTGATCAGCAGGTGATCGAAACGCGCATACGGCAGCAGCTGCACGAGGTTACTCATTTTGCCGTTTGTACCCAACACCAACGGCGTCACTACGATCTCGATACGCATAACTGGAAATTCGACGGCCAAGGCACGCAACGTCGGCACGGCAGGGTCCGCAAGCGACTGCACGGCAAATAGCATTTCCACTTCTGCCGGGTAATCCTGGGTGCAGTGGGTGCGCAGCGCCTCGGCTAAATCGGGATCTAGCCCCTTGACCGGCTTCAGAACGGAAACCGGTGAAGGCGCGGGATGCTCGCGCACCAGTGCTTTTTGGGCGCGGAGAAGGTCACGCGCTGCCCACAGGGCGAGGGCGCAAAACAGGATTCCGGCACCGGCGAAAAAGCCCGTAACCGGCGCAATGTATGTGACAGCGTGCATCGGTAGTGTGTCCGTGTCTTGAGTGTATCGACTAAAAACGTCGCCTCTATGCATCTCACCTCATGGTTTGAACGTGTTTCTCACCTAAGGTGCTCCTCATGCTGCCGGTAACCGACCTCCCGATGCGCTCGAAACCGCACGACAATACCCCGGCGCTGGTGCTGCTGCACTTCTATGGCGGCTCGCGCCGCGAGTGGATGGAAACCAGCTTTTTGCTGGAAAGTGAGTTCCGTGTTATTTCCATTGACACGCCGGGGTTCGGCGAGGCGGCAGATGTCCCCGGCTATTCCGTGGAAGAAATGGCCGACACATTCGCTGCAACACTGGGGAAACTTAAGCTGGAGCGCTTTGTGCTCGTGGGCCACTCGATGACCGGCAAGGTTGCCGCTGTGCTAGCGAAACGCGGTGTGCCAGGCTTGGAAAAATTAGTGCTGCTCACTCCCTCCCCGGTAGGTCCGGAGCCGGTTGCACCGGCGGACCGAGCCACCATGCTGGCGCAGGCTGAGCCTACCCGTGCCGACGCAGAAAGCTATGTATGTACGAACAGCAGCCTGCCGCTGCGGGCTGAGATTTTTGAGCGCGCGATCGAAGACCGTCTGCGCGCCAACCCTGCCGCATGGCGTGCCTGGATGGAGCATGGCACCCGCGAGGATTGGAGCGACCGCATCGGCACCCTGAGCCTGCCGACGCTGGTCATTGCTGCTGAGAAAGACGAATCACTAGGCCCGGAAGTGCAGGAGCGGCTTACGATGCCGCACTTCGCAAATGCAAAGCTGGAAGTGGTGTCCGACTCAGGGCATCTGGTACCTATGGAAGCGCCGGCGAGGCTGGCCAGGCTGCTGAGCGCGTTTGCGGGGAAGTAGGTTGCCCGGAGAAGGCAAAGCAAATCCTTCGATTCCGCTCAGAGAGTGTGTGCAAAGTATTTACTCTTCGGGGTTCCCACGGTATTGTGTCATCCTGAGTGGAGTAAAACGGAGTTGAAGGACCTGCTTATCTTCACTCGTGGCGTGAAAGTTAAACGCAAAGCAGATCCTTCGGCTACGCTCAGGATGACACTTATACTTGTTCGACTTTGCACACTCTCAGGATGACCTATTATCTGAGTATTTGTAGATAGGGTCAACGGAAGCGCAGCGAAGTCGAAGTAACGAATCTTTCAGCGATGCGGTCTACACGCACCTACTCGTACCGAAGCGCCTCAATCGGGTTCAAGGTAGCAGCCTTCCATGCCGGGTAAATCCCAAATATCAACCCGATACCGCAGGATACAGAAAACGCGACCGTAGTCCATAGGGTAGACATGGCCGCCGGCAGCGCCGCAATGCTCAGCCGGATCGCGAGAGTGACCAGCCCGCCTAGCGCGACACCCAGTCCGCCGCCCAGCGCGCATAGCGTGACAGCTTCCGCCGTGAACTGCAGCATGATGCCGCCTTTTGTCGCGCCTATGGCTTTCCGTACGCCGATCTCACGCGTACGTTCAGTAACCGAGACAAGCATGATATTCATCACGCCTACGCCGCCCACCATCAATCCCACGCTTGAGACTGCGATCATGAATAGCACCAAGCCGCCGGTGAGCTGCGTCCAGAATTTGACTGCGACGTCTGGGGTAAAGATGTTAAAATCGTCATCTTTCTCGGTCGGCACTTTGCGGGCAATGCGCAGCTGCGTCCGGATTTCGTCTTCGACCAGCGACCTGTTCTTCGGGTCATCGTAGCGGGCCGTGATCCAGACATCTTTCTGGTCGGGCTCAATTTTGCGGAAGGTGCTTAACGGCATGAACACGATATTGTCATCCGGATTGTCGCCGCTGCCGAACAGCATGGCTCGCTTGCCTACCACGCCGGTGACGTTGAACAACTCTCCTTTGATCTCGACATCCTTGCCGATGGGGTCTTCGTTCCCGAACAGTTTCTGCGCTGTGTCATGTCCAAGCACCGCCACATTGGCGCGATGTAAATCTTGGTCAGACGTAAAGATAGCTCCCTGCTTGATCGGCAGATCGTCGGTGAGCGACAGTTCGTCAGTGTCGCCTTCAAGGATGGTGTTCTGCACCGCTTTACCGCGGTACTTGACCGATTCTTGCCCGATATTGAAGTTAGGGTCCTGATAGCGGATCGCGGGGTCCACAGCGACTACATGCGGCAGGCTGCGCATAGCAATCGCTTCATCGACCGTGAGCCGCTTACGCGCCAGCAGCGCCGCTGTCGGCTGCACGT
>CAXSHS010000011.1:0-48910 GCA_964237325.1 uncultured Acidobacteriaceae bacterium
TCCTGGGCTTCGCCCTTTAGTGTGGAAGCACTTCGTTAGTGCTAACAGGCTTTAGCTGATTCCCAGCTTTTTCCAGATTTCATCCACGCGCGCCTTGGTCTTGCCGTCCATGTCGATCATCGCCGGCCACACGCGATTAAATCCTTCCGCAGCCCACTTCTGCGTTGCGTCGATGCCCATTTTTGAGCCGAAGTTCGGTAGCCGTGAGGCGTGGTCGAGCGAGTCTACCGGACCCAGCGTGAACTGGATATCCCGCTCGGGGTCGATGTTGTTGGCTGTCCGAAGCACCACTTCGCCTAAGTCCTGCACATCGCAATCCTCGTCCACTACCACGATGCACTTGGTGAACATGGCTTGCCCAAGTGCCCAGATGCCGTTCATTACCTTGCGCGCGTGGCCCGCATAGCTTTTTCGAATCGACACGATCATCAGGTTGTGGAACACGCCCTCGGCAGGCAGGTTGATATCTATAATCTCTGGAAGCGTCAGCTTCATCAACGGAAGAAAAATGCGCTCAACCGCCTTGCCCATCCAGGCGTCTTCCATGGGCGGCTTGCCGACAATAGTCGCCGAGTAGATGGGATTCTTGCGGTGTGTGATTGCGGTGATATGGAAGACCGGGTACTCGTCCTCCATAGTGTAAAAGCCGGTATGGTCGCCGAATGGGCCTTCGGTGCGCAGCTCGTCGAGTTTTACGTAGCCCTCGAGGATGATTTCGGAATGGGCAGGGACCTGCAAGTCGACCGTTTCACACTGCACCAGCTCCAAGGGCTTTTGACGCAGAAATCCTGCGATGATGTACTCTTCCACTTCCGGCGGCGCGGGCACGATTGCAGAAAATGTCGTTGCCGGGTCGGTCCCGATGGCAACCGCAACCTCTAGCCTGTCTGTGAGCTGCTTTGTATATGCAACTGACGGTGCAGGAGAACCCGGTGCCCGGCTTGGGACGGGTGCCGCGGCTTTACTCATACCCCCGGCTGCCTTGACGGTACCCCCGGCGGTCCGCGCCATGTGCGCTACCTGCGCCGACACATCGCCCGCCTGGGCGCGCAGCCGGTCACGCAACTGCTCGGCGGCATTCTTCTGCCGCTGCCAGTGCATGCCGGTCGTCTGACCGTCATACACCTGGACGCGGTACATGCCTACGTTGCGCTTGCCTGTTTTCGGGTCGCGTGTAACCACACAGGGCAGCGTGATGTAGCGGCCCCCGTCGAGCGGCCAGCACTGCAACACCGGAAATTCCAGCACGTTGATCGTGTCGCCGCGCTTGCCGATCTTGATGACTTCCTTGCAGGCAGCCTGCTTTGCCGGGATCGTCTTCGGGAAGAACTTGCCGACCTCCGCCAGTTTGGGCAGCAGCTTCAGCTTGTCCATCAAGCCTTCGGGCGATTTCTGCTCCAGCAGCGCACGGATGCGGCCGGCGACCTCATTGAGCGAGTCCACGTTAAGCGCCAGTTTCATTCGATCTTCCGATCCGAACTGGTTCATCAGTACGCGCGAGCCCGGGTACCCCTTTACGTTTTCAAACAGCAGTGCCGGTCCGCCCGGCTTTGCGCCGCGCTTCCCGGCCTTGGAAGCGCGGTCGGTGATCTCGGTTATTTCAAGAATCGGGTCCACTTCCTCGCGAATTCGCTTCAGCTCGCCCGCCCGGTCCATCGCTTTAATCCACTCCCGCAAGTCCTGATACGGCACGCTGCACTCCCCTTTATCGTCTCTTCAATCTTATGTGCCGGGCTGGTCCAGGCTGGGTCACGCAATGCACATAAGCAAAGAGGCCGCCTGTGAAGGCGACCTCTTTGTAAGCGATGTTCCCGGCGCGAAGTGATGCGCCGCCCATCCGGCCGGGACTTACTTTTCGGCCATGCGGTGCTCGTACTCCGCTTCATTCGGCCCATGCTGCAAGTCCGGGTGCTCGTTCTCCACCAGGAACTTCTGCACACGCTTCGCGTAGTCGGAATCTGCCTTTTCAAAGTGCGCGAGCTGCAGCTCCTGAATGCGAATCGGTGCCTGCCCCAGGCTGCCGGCAATGCTCTCGCATAGCAGGTTCTTGCTCTCTTCGCTCATCAATCGGAACAAGTCGCCTGCCTGCGTGTAATCATCGTTGTCTTCGCGATGATCGTAGCGTGCTGCCGGCTCACCGGAAAGCTTAATGGGCCGGTCGCGGAACTGGTCGGCCTGCTTAGGGCCGCCGAAGCTGTTCGGCTCATAATTCGGGGCTGAACCCATGTTGCCGTCATAACGCATCGATCCATCCCGGTTGTAGTTCATCACCGGGCACTTGGCTGCATTCACCGGCAGCGTCTCGTAGTTGGTGCCGATACGGTAGCGGTGAGCATCGGGGTAGCTTACCAGGCGCGCCTGAAGCATCTTATCCGGCGAGAAGCCCATGCCGGGCACTACGTTCACCGGGTTGAACGCAGCCTGCTCCACATCCTGGTGGTAGTTCAGCGGATTGCGGTTTAACTCCAGCTCGCCCACTTCAATCAGCGGGAACTCCCCATGCGGCCATACCTTGGTCAAATCGAACGGATTGAACTTCTGATAGTTATAGGCCTGATCCTCACCCATGACCTGGATGTAGATTGTCCACTGCGGGTAATCACCCTTTTCAATAGCATGGAACAGATCGCGTTGCGCATAATCGGGGTCTGAGCCGGCGAGTTCTTCCGCACGCTTCGGGTGGAGGTTCTTCACACCTGCCTTCGGCTTGAAGTGCCATTTCACATACACCAGCTCGTCCTGTTCATTGATCAGTGAGAAGGTGTGGCTTGCATACCCGTTCATAAACCGGTAGCCATCGGGGATGCCGCGGTCCGAAAACAGGATCGTTACCTGGTGCAGCGATTCCGGCGACAGCGACCAGAAATCCCACATCATAGTGGCCGACTTCAGATTCGTCTGCGGTTCCCGCTTCTGCGTGTGGATGAAGTCACCGAACTTGAGGGGGTCACGGATGAAAAAGATCGGCGTATTGTTGCCGGTCATGTCCCAGTTGCCCTGCTCAGTGTAGAACTTGACCGAAAAACCGCGCGGGTCCCGCGCTGTGTCTGCTGAACCCTTCTCACCGCCTACGGTTGAAAAACGCGCGAACGTCTCACACGTATTGCCGACCTTCGAGAACAATGCTGCCTTGGTGTACTTCGAAATGTCGTGGGTAACCTTGAACTTGCCGAATGCGCCCGAGCCTTTTGCATGGACAACGCGCTCCGGGACGCGCTCGCGGTTGAACTGTGCCATCTTCTCAAACAGAAGATAGTCTTCCATCAACAGCGGTCCACGCCTGCCTGCCGAAAGTGAATTCTGGTTATCGCCGATAGGGCGACCATTGTTCAGTGTAAGTACAGGGTTGGGCTTGGATGCACCGGCATCCAATTGCCCCGCGCCGTGATTTCCGTTTTCAGCTGCCATAAAGTTCTCCTTCCGGTCCTTCTTCGATAACGATTATCACATAGAAAATCTATTTGTCACATGGACAATGAGACGACCGGCAGGCTCAAAAGTCGCCGAATCTTTAAGCAGTCTGACTGCTCATCCAGCGATCCAGCAGCGTTTGCGCGCATCGTGCGCCGCACAGGTGACGCACCTCAGCTGCATGCGAGAGAATCTGGTTCCAGCCGGTCATCTTGAGCATGGATTCGTTTTTCGATCCTGGCTCGCCCGCGGTTGTGCCAGTCCATGCGAGCCACCAGTGGCCGCCGGTGTCGCTCTTTGCTTTGTTGCAAACGTCGCAATGGTAGCTTTCTGTCCAGCTCATCGGGGAGAGCTCTCGTTCTGTGGCATTACGAGGCACAGTAGCACAAGCCGGCAACGTGCACGCTAAAACTCTATCGTGATGCTATTCGTTAGTACTCTTAACTGGCTTCCGCGCTCGCCAGCTGTGTTTCTACGCCGGCAATGGCCACCAGCGGAAAGCCATGCTCCTTCCAGCCGTCAAAACCGCCCAGCAGGGGCCGTACACGCGATACACCCAGCTTACGAATGGTCAAGGCCATGCGCACCGCGGTTTCCTCATTAGGGCACGTACAAAACAGGACGACGTCATGATCCTGGGGAATATGCTCGCTCCATTCCACTAGTCGATCCGGCGACATCATGACCGCGCCGGGCAGCGTACGAGGGTCCGGCAGGTAGTCCAGGGGGTGTCGCAGGTCTACGATCTGGACCGCATCGCCACGCTCCAGCATGCTGTACAGAGCTTGGGGAGAGATCCGGTCTGTACGAATCTCCTCAAGCGAGCGCCGCTGCTGCACCAGGCGCGTGGTGAGGAAAGCAACCACCAGCAAGACGAACAAGACCACCGCAAAGTGACCCACCCAGGCCAGCGCATGCGGATGCAGTTTGAGGAGATCGCCGAAGAAGCGGCCACCCACCACAAATGCCAAAGCCCATAAAAGAACTCCGGAAATGTCGCACAGAAGGAACACGCGCAAGTCCATGCCGGTTTGCCCGGCAATGGCCGAGGTCATGGTGTTGAGCGCCGGCAAAAACTTGCTGACCAGCAGCGCCGCTGCACCATGCTTGCCGAAATAGGCCTCAGTACGCTGCACGCAGGTGTCACGCTGCGGCATAAACCGGCACAGCAGCCGCACCACTGCGCTTCCATACCGTTTGCCCAGGTAGTACCAGGTGATATCACTTACCAGTGAACCGGCAATAATAGCCCCAAGTACCGGCACAAGGCTCAGTTTATGGGTTGCTGTCAGTGTCCCGGCCATCATCATCAGCGGCGCTGAAGGCAGCGGCAAGCCAAGCTGCTCTGCCAGAACCCATAGGAAGAGCACCAGATATGCATGGGTTAGGAAGAGAGTGGAAAAAGGCATGATGGTGCAAAGCTCCCGGGCATATGCCCGGTAAAGGCGCAAATGCTATATAGATGCTACCCTATGCTGAAAGACGCCTGCCGATAACAGCTGCTTGGTGGCGTCAGTTCTCTTGCAGGCCGGGTGCGGGCTACTGCTTCACTCGCACTTTGGGTTCGACTGACAAACCGGGTCGCAGCAAGTGGTCCGAATCCTCACTCCGATCCCGCAGATCAATTCGTACCGGCACGCGCTGTACTACTTTCACGTAATTGCCTGTGGCATTCTCCGGGGGAAACAGACTTAATACCGAACCGGTTGCCGCCCCTATCTGCGTAATCACGCCGTCATACTTCCTGCCTCCGTAAGCATCCACGGTGATGCCTACGGCTTGGCCGGCACGCATGTGATTCAGCTGTGTTTCCTTAAAATTAGCGGTTATCCAGATATCGTTGAGCGACACCAGCGTCGTCATGTTCTGCCCGACGGAAACATTCTGTCCCACCTCGACACTCTTCCGGGTCACGACGCCGTCAACCGGTGCAACAATTCGGGCATACCCGAGATTCAGGCGTGCCTGGTCCAACGCGGCGCGGGACTGCAGAACCTGCGCGGCGGCCTGGTCCGTCTTGGCTTGCTGAATGCGCACCTGATCCGGACCTGTTTTGGCGTTCAGCAGCTGGGCTTTAGTCTGGACAACCCGGTTTTGAGCCACCCGGACATTCGCTTCTGCCGCCATTACGTTCTGCTTGGCCTGCTGCAACGCTGCCTCATCGGCACGCGCGGTAGCTACAGCCTGGTCAAACTGCTGCTTTGAAATCACGTCGCGCTGCACCAGCGGTGTGTAACGCTCTACGTCCAGCTTTGATTTAATGTAGGTCGCGTCTGCCTGAGCCACCGCGGACTTATCGGCATCCGCCTGCTCCTGCGCCTGCTCTACGGAGTCATTGATCTGCGCCAGGGTCGCTGCCACCGCAGCGATGTTCGTGCTTGAGCTTACATTTGTGACAGGAATGTTCAGCTTGTTCGAATCGTAGTTCGACTGAGCCGCGGCAAGATTTGCCTCATCCTGCTGAATGGCCGTCTGGTAATCTTTCGGGTCCAGTTCTACCAGCACGTCACCGGCCTTGACCAGCTGGTTCTCCGTTACCGGCACGTTGACCACGGTACCGGTAATACGGGATGAAACCTGGAGAAGGTGCCCGTTCACCTGGGCATCGTCGGTGTCCTCGTAAAAGGTAGAGCGCCAGAGGAATAGCAGTACCCCAACTACCAGGAGCGCGACGACAAGAATGATGATGAAGCGCCGGCGCGATTTCTGGCGCGGGTTTCCACTACCTTTTGCATCGCCGCCCTTGCCGCCCTCGGCTTCCGTCTGCTTCTGTACAGCCTGCGTCTCCAGTGTTTGCTCTGCCACTTATTTTCCTCCTACATATTGCTTCAGGTTAGTGCTTGCAACGCCCAGGGCACGCGCCAGTGAAAGCTTGGCAATGTTGTGCTGGTACAGGCTGGCGATGTACTGGTCATCGGCCTGCGCTACTTGCTGCTGCGCTTGCGACACGGAAAGGTTGTCGGAAACGCCGGCCGCATACCGCTGCTGCGCCTCGCTCAATGCCTCCGTGGCCAGCTCCTTGTTGCTTTGTGCAACAGAAACCTGCTTTTGCGCAGTTTGGATGTCGAGAATGCTGTCGCGGACGTCCTGTGCGATCTGGCCGCGCAGATTGCCGTACTGGGCACGCTTTTGCTCCTGCTGCTGCCGGGCTGAAAGTTCGTCGCCGCGAATTTTACCTTCCTCAAACACCGGAATATCGATGGACCCGGTTGCATCTCCCGTGCTGTGCGACTTGCGCGCATTTGTACCGATGTCGCCGAAGTCGCCCGTGAACGCAACTGTCGGGTAACGCTCGGCTTTGGCTGCCCCGGTTGCAACATCGGCTCCTTTCAACTGCTCCGCAAAGCCTTGCAGATCCCTCCGGTTTGCCAGTGCCTGCGCTACAGCGGCCTCAGGGTCAATCCCATCGAGCTGCGCGTAGGGGGCGGCATCGGCAAGTGAAAACTGCTGTTCCACCGGCAAGCCGATAGCTCGCGCAAGTGCCAGCTTGTCTTTCTCGAGAGTGCCTTGCACTTGAATCAGATTTTGCTGCTGCGTCTGAAAATCCACTTGTGCCCGAAGCTCATCAAGCAGCGGCGAGGTGCCGGCCAGATGCTGCTGATGGGCCTGATCGAATGAGACTTTAGAGGTAGCAACCTGTGCTTCGGTCGAAGCCACCCGCGACTGATCCGCTACAACCAGCAGGTAGGCATTGCCGACGCTCAGAACCACTTCGTTTCGCGCATCGTCCAGGGATAGCTTCGACCCGACAAAGTTATGTTTGGAAGCTATATAGTTCCGAAGCGAGGCGATGTTGATCAAGTTAAGATTCAGGTTCGCCCGGAAGTCCTGATAGGCATACGGACCGATGATCGCCGGAAAACCCGGGATGCGAAGTCCTTGTGCCTGCAAATCGGTCTGGGCTTCAGCCTGCTTGATATTGGCATCTAGGGTCGGCAGCAAGCTTTGTAGCTGACTCAGTTCCGTGGAGCGTGCTGCAAGCCGGTTGTTCGCAGTCAATATTAAGCCCAGGTTCAGGCGAAGGCCGCGTGCAACAGCGTCATCAAGCGTAAGGGGCAGGACACCCGTTACCAGCTTTCCATCAGAAACACTGCCTTGGTAACTGTCTGCCGTAATCTGCTGCTGGTTCAGCTGTACCGGGGTAGGTAGTGCCGTATTTGTAGTTGCGGCACCACCGAACTGGGCTAATGCAAAAGCCGGTAAGAAGGCCATACCGGCAACGGCCGCCAGCCAATGTTGAGCGTCCGTTTTCCAGCTAATACCTCCCTGCAGCACACACGCTCCCAAACTCTTTGATTGTAGGTTTCTCACCTGCAATTTTTTGGATGCGCTACTACAGCGAAAGATGGAAGTTTGTTGGCTATGCCTTATCTGTCAAGCTAGGACAGGCTCGGTAGCGGGCGCATGGGCTAATGAATTTGCAAGCGAGCACAGTGCCTGACGGAAGGTATCGCTTACGTTCTGTGAGGTCCAGCCCTTGGCCTGGGGACCGCCCGTTTCACGCAGCAGGGTCGCGGCCGCTTCATTTCCTTGGCCCAATACCGCCCGCTGCACAAAAATCGCCCGCTGCACCAAGGGCAGCTCTTCCAGCCAGTTGCGCAAGCCTCGGCGCAGCTCCGGCTTGCCTTGCTGCTCAAGCCAGCTACGTAACTGGGCGGGGGTGATGCCGGCTGCCTGAAGGTCATCATCCTGAATGCAGGGACTATGCTCCATGCTTTCTCCGGCAGAGATGTGAAACGCGGCAGGCTGCTCTTGCGCCAGCTCTGCCAGGCTCTCGCGCACTATGCAGGCACGGGCCTGCTCCCTTGCCGAAATTGGATTCATACATGGATCAATTTCCATGGTAGCCAGCGACCGCTCAATCAAATGCAGGGCGCGATCCCCGTCGCTTACCAACAGTGAGGCTAGCTGAAAAAGCTCGGCTGCCATCCCCGGTACCGCACCCGCATCCCCGCAATCCTTCGTAGCCATGCATCTCCTCCGTAGTTTCTGTCTTATCTTCTGCCTAGCCTGCTGTAGGGTCAACCGGGAAACTCTCCGATATAGAGAGTTTCCTTACGGGAATTGTCTCTACATGGGCAACCTAAAACGATGGCCGCAATTAGGAGCACTCCGAATCAGCTGGCGCCGCCCCATACCTGCGACAATGGAGGCCGCTATGAATGAAGCGCAGCGCAATCTTTTTGTCTCTCGCGACAGCTCCTGGCTCAACTTTAACCGCCGCGTGCTTGAAGAAGCGCGCGACAGCGGCAATCCTCTGCTGGAGCGGGTCAAGTTTCTCGCGATTACAGCTTCCAACCTCGATGAGTTCATCGAGGTGCGGATTGCCAGCATGCTACAGCGGATTGAAGAAGGTACAGGCGAGCCCGGCCCCGATGGTATAACCGCCCAGGCGCTGCTCGACAGTATCAATGTAGACGTCCATGACTTTGTCACTGAACAATATGCCTGCTGGAACAACGAGCTGCATCCGGCGCTGTGCAGCCAGGGCATCCGCCTTCTGTACTGGGAAGAATTGAATGCTGAGGCTCGCGCCGCCGCTACTGCCTTGTACCAGCGGGAGGTGGACCCGCTGCTCACCCCGATTACCATCGATCCGCGGCACCCTTTTCCGCGTGTGCTCAACAAGGTTCTGTGCGTGGCGCTGCTGCTGCGCCGCAAGCGCAAGGGTGCGGGTGCCCCCGTGCTGGGCGTCATCACCGTACCGCGCGCCCTGCCGCGCTTCCTCCGTATGCCCAAAACGCCGGGCAGTGAAACAACTGACTTCATTTTTCTCCATGACCTGATCGAACACCATGCCGCCGGCATGTATCGCGGCTATGAGATTCTTTCCACCGCCGCCTTTCGCGTCACGCGTAACAGCAACCTGTATTTCGAGGAAGAGGAGTCGCGTTCGCTGCTGGAGGCCGTGCGCGCGGAGCTGCACAATCGCCGCAAGGGCGACGCGGTGCGTCTTGAAATCGAGCAGGACGCCCACCCAGAGATTATTGAGCGGCTCCGCTCGAACTTTGAACTTGAGGAGAGTCAGGTTTTCCGCACCGACGGTCCCGTCAACCTGTCGCGCCTAATGACGCTCTACGGCGACATCGACCGCCCGGACCTGAAAGATACGCCCTTTGTGGGGCGAGAGCTGCGGCTGCACCGCAAGTCCACCGACCTGTTCGACGAGCTGCGCACCCATGACATCCTGCTGCACCACCCGTATGACTCGTACGACGCCATAGTCGGCTTTATTGAAGCTGGTGCCGTCGACCCCAACATCATCTCCATGAAGCAGACGCTGTACCGGACCAGTGCCGACTCGCCTATCTTCCGCGCCTTGACTGAAGCAGCGCAGAGCAAGGAAGTCACAGTAGTCGTCGAGCTCACCGCACGGTTTGATGAAGCCTCAAACATCCGCTGGGCGCGCAACCTTGAGGATGCCGGTGTGCAGGTCTTCCACGGCATCGTGGGGCTTAAAACACATTGCAAGCTGGCGCTGCTGGTGCGGCGCGACCCGGACGGCGAAATCCGCCGCTACGTGCACATGGGCACTGGCAATTACAACCCGGTCACTTCGCGCTTTTACACCGATGTGAGCTTGCTGACTACAGATCCTGAGATCACCGCGAGCGTCCATTCGGTGTTTAACTATCTCACCGCGCATTCTGAGTCTGATGATTATGCGCCGCTGCTTGTCTCGCCGCTTACGCTTGCTCAGGGCACCATCCGGCTGATCCAGCGCGAAACTGAGCACGCGCAGGCAGGCAAACCGGCGCGCATCATCGCCAAGATGAACTCGCTGCTCGAGCAGAGCGTGATCGAGGCGCTTTACGCGGCCTCACAGGCCGGAGTAGAGATCGACTTGATCGTGCGCGGTATCTGCTCGCTGCGGCCGGGGCTGCCCGGGGTGAGTGAGCGCATTCGCGTGCGCTCCATCGTGGGGCGTTTTCTTGAGCACTCACGCATCTTCTACTTCGCCAATGCAGGTGAGGAGGAAGTCTACTGCGGCTCGGTGGACTGGATGCCGCGCAATCTGTTTGAACGCTGCGAGGTAGTTTTTCCCATCAAGGATGCAGCCCTGCGGACGCGTCTTCGCACAGAAATCCTAAGCGCCTACCTGGCCGATACCACCAAGGCCCGGTTGATGCAGCCGGACGGCACCTATATACGGCTCCGCGATACAGCTGAGGGGCGATTTGCCGGGCCATTTAGTGCACAGCAGTTCCTGATGGAGCTTGCCGAGGGTAAAATCTCGGTGAACTCCATTCCCCCTGACGATCTTTCCAGGAAAGTTCCACCCGCTGCTGCCGGCGAGCCTGCGCCACCCAACCCGCTTCCGGGACATGCCGCAAAAAAGGTCAGGCGACGCAAGCCCTTAAAGAGTGACGTCTGAAACATGACCATGCTACCGTCGTAAAAAAGGGTGCGGCGATGATTCTCCAGCTTCCATAAAGGCTTACATGCACATACTTATTACCGGCGCGGCCGGCTTCCTTGGATCTCACCTAACGGATCGCCTGCTTGCCGACGGCCACTCCGTTATCGGTGTTGATAATCTCTGCACCGGCAACCTGAATAACGTGGCACACCTCGGGAACGAGCCTCGCTACTCGCTGGAGCAGCACGACATCTGCAAGCCGTTCGACTTCGGCCTCGTGGATTTCGTCTACAACTTTGCCTCGCCTGCCAGCCCCATCAATTACCACCGGCTTGGCCTGGAAACACTCGATGTCGGCTCGTCCGGCACACGCAATGCCCTCGAAGTTGCAAAACGCTACAACGCAGGCTTCCTGCACGCTTCCACATCAGAGTGCTACGGCGATCCGCAGGTCCACCCGCAAACGGAAGACTACTGGGGCCATGTGAACCCTGTCGGCCCACGCTCGGTGTACGACGAGGCCAAACGTTTCTCAGAAGCCCTGGTGACCGCCTATAACCGTTACCACAACCTTGATACACACCTGGTTCGCATTTTTAACACCTACGGCCCCCGCCTGGGCCGTGACGATGGCCGTGTTATCTCCAATTTCGTCGTGCAGGCGCTCAGCGGCAAGCCGCTGACTGTCTATGGTGACGGTTCGCAAACTCGTTCTTTCTGCTACGTTTCGGACGAAGTCGACGGGATCGTGCGCCTTGCTGCATCCGGCGAGCACACACCGGTCAACATCGGCAATCCCACGGAGTGGACCATCCTTGAATGCGCCGAAACCGTGCGCCGGGTCACCGGGTCCAAGTCGGACATCGTGTTCCAGCCGCTGCCCCAGGACGACCCTCTACAGCGCAAGCCTGATATTGCGAAAGCAAAGCGCTTGCTGGGCTGGGAGCCGAAGATCACGCTGGAGCAGGGACTACGTCTGTCACTTGACTATTTCCGGTCCACGCTGGTGGAGGTTGCCGGGCAAGAGACTTCGGTAGCGTTACCTGCGGCGAGCCGCTGATGCGGCTTGCACATATACCGCCTAGGCCGCGAATTAAACCTTTATAAAGAGCGTAAAAAGAGCGATTTATATTGGCTTTAAGATAGTAATTTTTACTAAACATCTATCTGCTGAAAGTAATGGTGTAAAGCCGGCGCAGATTGATATTCTTGTATGCGTACCCTTTTCCTGTTGTGATAGAGTTCCCGCATTCTTAGGAAGTTACTTGAAAGGTCCACGTATGCGAATCACGCTCCCAAGCTCTATGCACTCCAAAAAGCATGTTGAAATATTTTCGTCGCCCTTAAAAAGAGCTGTTGGCGTCCTTTTCACAAGCCTTCTCGCAATTGCAGGCACTTCCCTTCCACTCCATGCGCAAACCTGGAATCTGGTCTGGAGCGATGAATTTAACAGCGCCGCAGGTACCTATCCGGACGCTTCCAAGTGGACTTATGACCTGGGTAATAGCGGCTTCGGCAACCCTGAGATAGAAAATTACTGCAAGCCCGGCTCAAACACAGCTCCCTGCGTTGCCTCACAGCCGAATGCCTACCAGGACGGCAACGGCAACCTGGTCATTCAGGCTCGCCGGGATTCAAGCGGCACCTGGACTTCCGCCCGGCTCAAAACGCAGGGCCTCTACCAGTTTCAGTACGGCAAGATTGAAGCTCGTATGAAGCTGCCGGTCGGCGATGGCTTATGGCCCGCTTTCTGGATGCTGGGTGCCAACATTAACCAGGTGGGCTGGCCGCAGACCGGTGAGGATGACATTATCGAATGGGTCCAGTCGTATGGTCCCGGCACGACTTCATCCACAACGCACGGGCCTGGCTATTCCGGCGGCAACGGTATTGGCGCACGCTACACTTTCCCGAACGGCGGACGGATCGATGACGGCGGGTACCACACCTATGGACTTATCTGGTCGCCCAACCTGCTGCAGTACTACCGCGATAGCCCAAGCAACATCTTCCTGACCGTTACGCCTTCGACCATTCCGCCGGGCGACCAGTGGGTCTACAACAACCCCTTCTTCATCCTGCTTAACTTCGCAATCGGCAGCGGCGGTTTTCCCGGCCCTACCGACAGCAGTACGCCGGCCCTGGCAAATATGCTGATCGATTATGTCCGCGTCTACCAGCAAGGTTCCGCTGCCGCTCCGACCGGTTTGAACGGCACCCACACGCTTACACCCCAAAACGCCACCGGATTGAGGCTTGATGACGTAGGAGCCCGCACAGCAGCCGGTAACCCTATCGATATCTACATGGCTAACGGCACCGGTGCGCAAAACTGGTCCATGTCCAACACAAACGTTGCACCCGCCGGCTACTACAACCTGGCGACTGAAGGGGCAAACTGCCTGACCGCTTCAAGCGGCAACAGCGGTTCGCCTGTACAACTGCAGCCATGCAACGGGTCCTCGGCGCAAGCGTGGAATGCCGTCGCCACTGGCAACAACTATGCTTTCCACCCGGCAAACAACACTAGCCTGTGCCTGGATGTACGTTCTTCTGGAACGGCCGACGGCACCATTGTGCAATCTTGGACGTGCAATGGCACGGGAGCTCAGCAGTGGGCGGTGAACTAGCAGCATCCTGAGCTACGCCGGGCTTGCAATGTGAGCTCGGCGTAGCTGAAAGACCTGCTTTATTCTTCACAGATGGAAACAAATCTTGTTGCTTTTACGCTGCGCTGGACCGGTACAAGCCTGTTGCTTGCGGCCGAACCGGTACCCGGCAGCACACAAGCCTTCTCCATGCAGGGCATGCAGCTTCAGCGCTTTCGCTTTGAGCACGATGTATTGCAACTGCTTGAACGCACAGGTATCGGCCGTTGGTCCACCTTCCCCCCGGATAGTATCCAGGCCACAGTCACTCGCAGCCAGCTATGGCAGATGGGCTTTCGCGGCAACTATTAAAACGTGCTGCGGGAGGCTGCTAAATTCCCTTTTGAAAGTTCATCCTCTAGTGTCATGTGGCACTCCGGATAGCTCCCTCAGAGGGATGAGGTAAAGAACGGGTAAAACCGGCCGGTCAAATGGTCCATCAGCAATCCACCGGATGCCATGCCAAGTGCGATGGCGAGTATAGCCGCCCGTTGAAATGCTGACGCATGGTCCAGGTGTCGCCCAGGAGCATACCTGGCAATTGTAAGCAGAACAAGAAAGCAGCACAGGCTCGCCAGAGCGTACCAGCGGCCCACATCCCAAGCCAGCAGATTCATGGAAAGCGGTGCCAATGCTGCTACAACACTTGCTGCAATTGCCGGCACTTGCCTTCGTCCACCTTTGGGAATCAATTGAGACATAACCGAGAGCAAAAGCAGTGCTGTGGGTGACAGTGCTAAAGCTCCACCTACCTCTGCATTTTGCCAGTCCTCTCGATGCAGGAATGTACGCATACCCTGTGCACTGTCGGAGACGGAACGTAGCAAAACTGCGAAGTAATCAGGTCGCACAATGAAGTCGGCTCGCGCTGTGACTTCCTTCTGGATCGCCTGAGCCGTAGCCGGTGAGACGGAAGCCTGTGCCGCCATCACCACTGTGACTCCGCAGGCAAGCAGCAGGATAAGCAGTCCGTAGATCAAGGTCCGCCGCTGTTGAGCATACGGCCCGTACAAGGCCTGCAACAAGAAACTAAGTAGAACCACAGGCAGAAAGACAAACAGGAACAACTCGTGTATCAGCAAGGCTGCGAGAACAACCGGTAGGCCAAGCCACAATCTCAGCTGAGCACTGCGAATCATCAGCAGAGTGACCGTCAGGATGCACAAAGGTATGTCAAAGTAGCCGTTAAGATGAGCAAGGAACGTCATGCCGTAGCCGGCACCGAATACAGCCACCGGAAACAGAGACCCGCAACGCTTGCCAATGCCGGAGCACCAGGTAAAGAGTGCAAGGCAAACGAGCATGATGCCGAACAGCAAGAACGAGACGGCAGTAAAACGCCTGTAGTGCTCCAGGTGCAAAGGCGAGGAGAGTACAGAACCAAACAGGCCGCGCTTGACGAAGCCGTGCGCGTACGACACCTGCGCTTGCGTTGCCGACCAGGTATTAGGCTTACGCAACCCCTTCAAAACAGCAACAGTAGTTAGAAGCACTGTGGCGAAATTCCAGAAAATTCTCTCATCCGCAAACAGGCGTAGCAGCTTGGATTGCATCGTCTTCCTTGAGCCGAGTGGGAGCCCGGTGGCTCGCAGCTTTGATCCTAGCGGAACTGCTCTTCTGCAGAAATAGTTCTTTGCATAGTGCGCCTGAGTATGCTGCCGACACCCATGCTTCCACGTATGCAAACTCCCTACATTAGCCCCAAGCTTTACAGCGGTTCAAAATGTACGGTGAGCGCTCCCGCCTTACCGCTGACTCGCACGTCCTCCAGCGAGGCAATTTTCCAGTCAGCGGCTGACAATTGCTCCGCGGTATGCGAAAACAATGTTGCGATCACGGTGCAGCCTGCCGCCTTGCCCGCCAGGCATCCGGCGGGCGCGTCTTCAAACACCAGGCAGTGCTCCGGTGCAAAGCCCAGCAGCGCGGCACCGCGCAGGTATGGCTCCGGGTGCGGTTTGCCGTGATCGACCATGTCTGCAGCAATAAACCGGGCCGGGGGTATGAGCCCGGCATGCTCCATACGGACGCGTGCCAGCCGCTCCGTGGCTGAGGTGCACACCGTCCAGCTGCCTGCGGGCAGGCTCCGCAGCAGCTCCGGAATGCCGGGCAGCACCGACAAGCCCTCCGTATCGTCGATCTCAATCTGTTCAATCCGGGCAAGCTCTTCGAGATCGTTCAGGTCAGGCCGCAGCAAGCGGATCGTTTCGATAGCCCGCTTACCATGGGCGGTTTTAAGTGCCTTGGCCCCATCGACCTCATGCATATTGCCCCATTTAATCCATGACCTCTCGACCGAGTCAAGCGACGACACCAGAATGCCGTCCATATCGAACAATAGGCCTTGCACTTGGAGCTTCATCATGCCTCTTTTTTATCACTCTAAACAATGGTGTCATCCTGAGCGGAGCGCAGTGGAGTCGAAGGACCTGCTTTGCCTTTAATTTTGTGCCACTCCTCGCAAGCTATGCTTCAGGAGTTGAGAAGTCGCTACTTCGGTGGAAGCATTATGGGCACGGGCATCGACTGGTTTAAGGGGTTGTCCATCTTGCAGTTCCACGAGCCTGCCTAACTTCCGTTAATCCCGCACTGAGGGTGGCCAAGCTGCCAGCTATTCCCCTGCATCTGGCGGTTTACAAGCTGCTGCTGCGACAAATAGGTAGACATGCCGGCAGACGTCGCAGAAGACTGGCTCATGAATGCGATCGAGATTGCCAAGTTCCACTGTAGGGCCGCTCCTGACAAGGGCTGGAGGGCCGTGCGCAACCCGGCTGCATTACTGCTTCGCCCATCGCTAAGGTGCAGGGAGTTGCTTTCTATGCGAGCGAAGGAGTCCTGCAGTGTGCTCGTCATGCTGAGAAACCTAGTTTGCAGCTCCCGCGTGACCACGGCGACGAAGCTCGCATCGGGAGACGGAAAGCCCTCCTTTTGTGCAAACCAAGTTCCCCGCTGCTGCAACTTACGCAGCCGAAATTCAGTGACGAGTTCTTTGGTCTTCGGATCGAAAACGATGGTGGGATCATGCTGCTGCACGATGGGCCTCTCCCCTTCCAGGACCGGCTGAAACGCGGGATATGGTGCCCGGCCGATCTCTATGGTGAGCCGGCAACTTTCCCGGACAGAGCTGAGATACACGGCATCCCGCGGTAAGGTGTGCTGTAGAGTGAGGACGATTTTCGCATCATTCGCAAGCCAGGCGGCGCGATCGAGACGCAAGCCAAGAGCACTGAGCGTGGCCGCCGTCTGGCGTTCCGCCGGGCTGAGCGGTGAACCACCCCCGCAGAGCTCCAGGATCGCGATTTCATGCTCCACCAGCACATCAAAGTTCGGCGCATCCGCGTTGATTGAACTTTGGGAGCCGGTAGGAGCCGTGCGTACCGGCACTTGCGGATGGGCAACTGCGACCATCCCCAAAGCATGCAGAAGCGCACTAGGTGCGTGCAAGCCCGTCGAGTCAATCGAATATGGCTTGGGAGCTCTGATCGGAATGTTTCCCTGTAACGCATCTGGGCATAGTATCAAGAGACAGATGTACTTAGCGTTACGCCGCAAGGACAGCTTGCGCTGCACTATGGGCTGCTACGCCCTGTGGAGCCTAGCAGGGTCAAAAAGCCTCGCTTCTTCGACGCAAGCCCTTATGCCAACCCCGCGAACCACTCCTTCATCCGCCTGGTGCCCTCATCCACCGCATCCGGTGACACCGCATAGGATAGCCGAATGTGCTCGCTCGTCCCGAACGCCTCACCTGGCACCGTGACTACCCGAGCCTCATTCAGCAGCCGCTTTGAGAGCTCCATCGCCGTTGCCGGGCCGCCCGGCCTTCCCAGATACTTCGATACGTTTGGGTACACGTAGAACGCGCCTTCAGGCTTGGTGCAGGTGACATTCGGGATCTCCGCGAGCTTGCTCAGGATGCGGTCGCGCAGTGCAATGTAGTCCGTGCGCATCTCGGCCACGCAATCCTGCGGGCTCGACAGCGCAACTGCGGACGCCTTCTGCACAAATGACGCTGCATTCGAGGTTGATTGCGACTGCAACTTGCCCATGGCCGCGATGATCGGCTTGGGACCCAGCGCAAACCCGGCGCGCCAGCCTGTCATAGCGTAGGTCTTCGATAGTGACCCGAGCACCACGATGTGCTCCTTCGCCTCTGTAATAGAAGCCCCGGAAACGATGTCGCCGTCATACTGCAGGTACACGTAGCACTCGTCGATCAGCAGGTAAATGCCGCGCTTCGCGGCAAGCCGCACAATCTCAAACAAGTCTTCCTTGGCAATCACCGAGCCGGACGGGTTCGATGGCGTGTTCAGGAAGATCGCCTTTGTGCGCGGCGTGATCGCAGCCTCGATCGCCTCGGGCCGCACGCGGAAGTTCTCCGCCTCATCGGTCTCGACAAACACCGGCGTCGCACCCGCGTACTGGATGATGTCCTTGTACGAAACCCAGAACGGCACCGGCACAATCACCTCATCGCCATGGTCCACCAGCACCTGGATCGCGTTGAAGATGGCCAGCTTGCCGCCGGTGGTAAACACGGCTTCGTCCGGCGTGTAGTTCGTGCCGAAGTCTGCCGCATGCCGCTCAACGATTGCTTTCCGCACGTCCGGGATGCCGGGGACGGCAGTATAGCGGGTAAAGTTCTGCTCAATGGCCTGGATGGCAGCCTGCTTGATATGGGCCGGGGTAGCAAAGTGCGGCTCCCCCGCCCCGAAGTCCACCAGGTCAATCCCCGCGGCGCGCAGCCGCGCCCCCTCGGCAGTGACAGCCATGGTGGCAGAAACTTCAATACGGTTGATCCGGTCGGAGAACAGCTTGTGGGCAGCGGGCGTGGCGGTGGGTGCGGTAGCGGTTGCGCTCATGCTTCTAGTTTTTCACGATTTTTAGCGCGGCGGGTAGTGAGTCTTTCCATCCGCATGGTTGTACTGACAGCTAGGCGTTCACGGAACGATTCAGATCGCGCTCCACAAGCGCGTTTATGAAGAGGAATTCCTATTTTGCGTACGTGCACCGCGCAGAACCTGGTCGATCAAGTCGTTCCCATATTGCTCCGACAGGGGAGCGAAGCGAAGTAGAAGCCTGTAGTAGACCGGCGCAAAAATGGCGTCCACCAGCAGTTCGGGATCTGCCTCGGCGGAGAACTCTCCGGACGCCTTTCCCCTCTCAAGGTCAGCGACGGTGGACGCACGCCTCAGTCGCATGTGGCTCTCATAAAGCTCATGGAGAATAGCCGGGTCACTTTGTCCCTCTGCGATAAGATCGGCCATCACTTTACCAAAGAGACCATTGAACTCTGCAATCAAATGACGCATCTTTGTGCGAATGGCTTCCTCAGCAGTGGCCGTTGCAGGAACCTGCGACTGGCCCGCCAGCCTTTCGTGGAACATCGCCATGACAAGCGCCGCCTTGGATGGCCACCATTTGTAGAGTGTCGGCTTCCCTACTTTGGCCTGTTTCGCCACGGCTTCCATGGTGAGTTCCCGAGCGGACTTTTCCTGTAGAAGCTCATAAACCGCATCCATGATGGGCGAGTGGGATATGGCGGAGTCATTGCGGGGTCGCCCGCGCCGCGCCGAATGGGTCCCTGTTGTTGCCATGGACTCATATTAGCTGAACGGATCGAAAAGAAAATTGACAACTGTAAAAATTTACTTTACGTTTAGTTAAGAAATCAAGTAGCTGTACCGCTTAACTACTTATGAGGTGAAAACTTGCAAACGTCCCCATCCCTGTTCATTCCAAACGATAAGCCAGGATTTTTCTGGCATTCAATAAGCTCTGCCGATCAGGCCGCCATGACTGCTATGCGGGCGATAGTAGAACCCAATAAGGGACGTCTACGCGGAATTGCTGCACGTGTGCCCTTCGACGGAATTACCAGCCGGGTTGCCGTACCGACTGGCGTCGAGTTCCGGCCCGACATCGTTGGTGGCGTGGCCGGTTGGTGGTGCCATCCTGAAGGTGCTCGCCATGGACAAGCCATTCTTCATCTTCATGGTGGTTGGTTTAACTGGGGTTCGGCACAGGCTTTCCAAAAGCTGGTCGGGCATATTGCAGCAAGTGCAGGCGTCCAGGCCTTCATACCGGATTACCGGCTGGCTCCCGAGCACCCCTATCCTTCCACCAGCGAGGATGTAGAGGCCTGCTATCTCGGCCTTGTAGAACAAGGATTTACAAAAATCGCGATCACGGGCGATTCAGCGGGTGGCAATCTTGCTCTGGGTCTGCTGGCGGCCCGAAGCAGGATGGGATCTGTCAATCCTGTGGCAGCAGTCGTGCTCTCGCCGGTTACGGACTTGACGCTGAGTGGAGAAAGCTGGGACACGCGTGCTGTTGCCGATCCGTTTTTCCTCCGCGCCCAGGCGCTCGAACTGGTGAACTCTTACCTCGATAACCACGATCCGGCTGATGCTTCGGTCTCGCCTTTATACGGAGACTTAGCCGGACTACCGCCCCTCCGTGTCCATGTCGGCAACGATGAGATGTTGTTGGACGACTCCGTTCGTTATGTGAACCGGGCTGTCGCAGCAGGTGTCGATGCTCAGGTGGATGTATGGGAGGGCATGGCCCACGGCTTTCTCTCAGGCGTTGGAACGATGGACGCTCCCACGCAGGCGCTCAAGGCAATCGGCGAGTTTCTGACACGGCACCTCATAACGACCGGGCAGTGATCCTGCTGTAAAGAGGAAACAAACATGAAACTGGAAGGCAACACCATACTCATTACAGGCGGCGGCTCCGGCATTGGTCGCGGGCTCGCTGAAGCATTTCATCATCTCGGCAATCAGGTGATTATTGCCGGCCGTCGCCGGTCGGCCCTCGACGAGGTGACGGCCGCAAATCTGGGGATGCAGGCAGTGACCCTGGATGCTGCAGACCCGGCAGCCATTCGGGAGTTCAGCAGCACCATCTCCGAGCGGTTTCCGGCTCTCAACGTACTGATCAACAATGCGGGTATCCAGACTCCGGAAGACCTTCGAACTCAACCAGAGGACCTTGCTGAAGCCGAAGCAATGGTAACGACAAATTTCCTTGGTCCGATCCGGTTGACTGCCGTTCTGCTGCCCTTGTTACAACGGCAACAGAACTCGACCATCCTCAACGTCACATCAGGGCTGGCCTTTCTGCCCAGCGCGTTCGTGCCGACGTACAGCGCAACGAAAGCTGCGATGCACTCCTACACACTTTCGCTGCGGTATCAGCTCCAAGGGAGGACGGATGTCATAGAGGTGATCCCGCCGTATGTTCAGACAGACCTCGGTCCGAAGCACGGGAAGGACCCCCGAGCCATGCCTCTGACCGAGTTCATCTCGGAAACGATGGCCATCCTCCGAGACGATCCCGCCGCTATCGAGATCGTCGTAGAACGGTGTAAGCCTCTTCGGTTCGCGGCGGAATCCGGGAACTTCAATGCAGCGTTTGAGGGACTCAACAAGGCAATGGGGTAAAAGCTTCGCTGAACGGGGTGGAACGAATGTTTGGTTCCATCCTGAACTCTGATGTCTCCTGAGTCTTGCTAAGTCGCATTCTCACCTTCACAGTTTTTACTTGGACTAACCTTGGGCTGAGTTTGAAACCGATTCCCATGCCTCCCAGGTTGCCAGCCGTTCGGCATAGGCGGCACGTACCCAAGGCAAACTGTGGCTGCCTAGAAAGAACCGTAGCGGCGGATTCTCTGCGTCCACAATGTTGAAGACGGCCTGCGGTGTCGCATTCGGATCGCCTCGTTCCATGGTCTTGAGACCCTGGAACAATTGCGTTTTCATATCTGCGTAGATGTCGAGGCCTGCTGCGTGCTTCAAAGATGCCTGGCTCCCAAACTCGGTGGCATAAGCACCGGGCTCTATGATCGTGACCTTGATTCCGAAAGGTTTCACTTCTGCGGCTAGGCTTTCATGAATCGCCTCGAAGGCCCATTTTGAGGAACAGTAATAACCGATTACCGGCATCGTCACGTGGCCAAGGCCGCTTGATACCCCGAGGATGTGACCGCCGCTCTGTTCCCGAAGCAACGGCAACGCCGCTTGGATCACAGAAAGTGTACCGAAGATGTTCGTTTCATAGAGAGCTCGAACATCGTCCGCGCCGGCTTCCTCGATCGTGCCTACAAGGGAATAGCCGGCATTATTGAGAATGATGTCGAGCCTTCCAAAGTGAGTGTGAGCTTGCGCCACGGCAGTCTTCACCTGATCGGGCTTGGTCACGTCAAGCTCCAGGGTGAGAACGTCGGCACCGTATTTCTCCTTAAGATCGGTAATGCTCGCCAAGGTGCGAGCTGTAGCTGCGACCTTGTCGCCGCGCTTGAGCGCAGCATCGGCCCAAATGCGTCCAAAACCTCGAGAAGCTCCTGTAATGAACCAAACCTTCGTAGGCATGTGATTCCCCTTTTCGAGTCCGGCTGACATCCTGATATGCTTCTAGGACGAACCGGAACAATGTTCCATATATTAAACGGAACAATGTTCCATTTGCAAGAAGTCGTCAATGGAAAAAAAGATTGCAGTACGAACAGATGGGCAGGAGCCTGAAGACGCCAAGCCTCGCCGCATGCGTGCCGATGCGCAGCGTAAGATGCGTTCCCTGCTCCAAGCCGCTGCGGAGGTCTTTCAAAAGTCAGGGGTAGACGCCCCGGTCCGTGAGATCGCGGAGCGGGCGAAGGTCGGCTTGGGCACGGTGTACCGTCATTTCCCGCAGCGCTCGGACCTCATCGTAGCCGTGTTTCAAGCGGAGGTGGATGCCTGCGCGGATGCAGCCCCTGCGATTGCGAGCAGGTACGAGCCCGGTGAAGCATTGGCTCGCTGGATGCAGCGCTACGTGGTCTTCATCGGGACGAAGCGAGGGCTTGCGGCAGCGCTGCACTCAGGCGACCCGGCCTATTTCGCCCTGCCGGCTTACTTCAACAAACGCTTGCAGCCGGCACTTAAAAATTTGCTGGATGCAGCCGTTCGAGTGAAAGCTGTGCGCCCAGGTATGGAAGCCGATGACCTGCTGCGAGCAGCCGCAACCCTGTGCCGGGGACCTCTCGACCAAGACCCTGCTTATGCGCGAAGAATGGTCGAACTGCTGGTGGACGGCTTGCGTTACGGAGCCGGCGCAGGAATCGACACGCCCGAAAACCCGATGTAGACGATCCATTCGTTCTGCGAAGTCGTGATAGCGGAAGCTATGACATAGCTTTACTTTTCCGAATCAGCTCGTCTTGCGCCATGAACAGCGCAAGCAAGGGCTCTATGCTGAAACACGGCATTGAGTCACTATGAAAAGATCTGATGGCCACTTCGCAAACCGCTGTCCCTGCGCAAACCAACCCCCTCGACAATCTCACTGTCGTGCTGGTCTCCCCACGCAACACGCTCAACATCGGCGCAGTCGCCCGAGCCATGAGCAACTTCGGCGTGCCTGACCTGCGCGTCGCCAATATCTTCTATAAGGAATTCCGCTCGGCCACCTCCGCCGTCGGCCCTTCAGCCGCCCTGCTGCGCCGAGCGCGCGACTACCCCAGCACCGCAGAAGCCATCCACGACGCGCAGTTTGTCGTGGGTACCAGCGGCGACGGGCGTCCCATGCAGCAGCCGCTCGAACGGCTGGAGCAGGGCGCGGTCCGCATACGCTTGGCCCTGGCAAGCGGCGAGCGGGTTGCCTTGCTGTTCGGCTCGGAGAAGTTTGGTCTCTCGAACGACGATATGAGCCACTGCCACCTGCTGCTGCGCATCCCCACGCGCGACGAGCACCCCTCCATGAACCTGGGCCAGGCCGCCGCGCTGTGCCTGTATGAGCTGGCACGGCTTGATCCCGCACTCATAAGCCCGCCTGAGCCATCTAGGCCATCTGCCCCAACACACAGCCTGCCGCAAGGTTTTCCACGCGACTGGACCCAACACGCGCCGGCACAGGCTGAAGCCACCGAGCGATTCACGCAGCTGCTGGCCGAGGCACTGACCCTTAGCGAGTACCAAAGCATGGGCACCCCGGCTCGGATGCGCCTCGTACGTGATTTTGTACGCCGCCTGCACCTGTCAGACCGCGATGCGACGCTTGCCACCGGCTTTCTGCGCCAGATGCTGTGGAAGCTGCGCGGTCCTGTCGATTGAACCTTGACCCGGTTCCCGCATCCGACTGCCATGGTACATAAGAGATTGGTGACAACGGCGAAGGTATTCAGCCTGCTCACCAACTGGGTCGGCGTTCGCGCATACATAAGCAGTTGTAAGGAAAGGCTTTGATGAACCTGCTCCTCATCCAGATTTCCGTGGTCCTGCTGACCACAATGGCTTGCGCGTGGCTTGCGACCAAGCTTGGGCAGGCCCGGGTCGTAGGAGAAATCGTAGGCGGCATCCTGCTGGGCCCCTCCTTGCTGGGCCGCATTTCGCCCGCGCTTGAGGTACACCTATTCCCAAAAGCCTCGCTCAGCGCCATGGACGAGCTTTCCACAGTCGGCCTTATCCTGTTCCTGTTTCTGGTCGGCATGGAACTTGACGACTCGCAGCTACGCCGCCAGCGCACCCGCGCACTTGCCGCCAGCGCCACCAGCATTGTCATTCCTTTTGTTGCAGCCATCCTGCTGGCACATTCCCTGCGCATCCGCTTTGCGCCGCACGGTATCGGTTCCACCGCGTTTGTGCTTTTTCTCGGCATCAGCATGAGCATTACAGCCTTTCCGGTACTGGCCCGCATTCTTGAGGAGCGCGGTCTCACCGGCTCCCCATTAGGCACGGTCGCCATCCTGTGCGCAGCAGTTGACGATGTCGTGGCTTGGCTGCTGCTTGCCATTGCGCTTACCCTCATTGATGCGCACGGTACCGCCCACACGCTGCTGCTGCACTTCGGTTTGCTGGGCGCATATCTGCTGTTCATGCTAGGCATGGTGCGCCCGCTCGCTACCCGGCTGGTCAAGCGTCGCAACAATCCTGAGCTTGGTCTGGGACTACTCAGCATTACCGTCGCAGGAGCGTTTGCCTCGGCCGCTGCAACAGACTGGGCCGGCGTTCACCCACTATTCGGAGCATTTATTGCCGGCATCTGCTTTCCACGCATCGAGCGCTGGCAGACCGCGATCCGGGCGCGGCTTGAAATGATCACGTCCGTGCTCTTGCTGCCGCTCTTTTTCGCCCTCACCGGGCTGCGCACACGGCTTGACCTGCTGAATGACAGCTCAACCTGGCTATGGGCCGGGGTGGTACTGCTGGCTGCCATCAGCGGCAAGGTCGGTGGAGCAGTGATCGCTGCTCGCTGGTCGGGCCAAGGTTGGCGCGACGCCTGGGCCCTTGGCGCACTGCTTAACACGCGCGGCCTGGTAGAGCTGATTGTGCTGAACATCGCCTATAATGTGGGCGTATTTACCCCAACACTGTTCACCATGCTGGTAGTGATGGCACTGCTTACCACCATGTGCACCACCCCTATGCTGAACCTGCTGAAAATGCGCGGGCGGCAAACGGACGGGCTTGCGGAGCTGCCTGCGCAGCTGTAAAGCAATATGCAGAGTACCAGTAGATTACAACTTGGCGCAGGCGATTCTGTCTTAGCCTGACGCTTGCCCTGCACGGCTGCGCAGCCGGTCAATCACCAATTGCGGCACCAAGCCCTCTACTGAGCCGCCTAGACGGAATACTTCCTTCACTAGCCGCGAGCTCACGTAGGAGTACTTGGCATCCGGCATCAGAAAGATTGTTTCCACATCTGGATTCAGTCGCCGGTTCATATGTGCCATCTGCAGCTCATACTCGTAATCCGAAATGGCACGGATACCGCGAAGTACCGCATGAGCCCCGCGCTCTCGGGCGAAGTCCACCAGCAGCCCTTCAAATGTGGCGATCTCAACATTGGGAAACGCCTGCATGCCCTCTCGCAGCATCTCGACCCGCTCGGCCACGGAAAACAGCGGGTTCTTCGAGGAGTTGCGTAGTACCGCTACGATCAGCTGATCAAACAGCTTGGCTCCGCGCGCCACCAGGTCAAGGTGGCCGTTGGTGACCGGATCGAACGAGCCGGGGTAGATGGCTGTAACAGTGTGCACGGCGTTGAGTGTAGCAGGCACACGCTTGCTGAAAGCTGTACGGATTGTTACGCATGCACTCGCAAATCTGTGAGAATGCTTGCAGAACGGATGCGCGGTCCGCGTCTGTATCTAAGTTCGCGAGGAGATTTGCGTATGGAACGTCGTGACTTTCTGAAGCAAAGTGCGTTCATCGCTGCTGCTGCCGCCGGCACCAAGTTGGCATCAGCGGCAAGCCCTGACAAGCAGATTGCCAGGCGACTTCTTGGCAAAACAGGAGAAAACCTGTCCATCATCGGCTTCGGCGGCATCGTTGTCATGAACGAGGATGCTAATGCTTCGAAAAACATCGTGGCCGAAGCTGTAGATCGGGGAGTGAACTACTTCGACGTCGCCCCAAGCTACGGGAATGCGCAGGAGCGGCTCGGCTCGGCGCTTGCTCCCTATCGTAAAAACTGCTTCCTTGCCTGCAAAACCGATGGGCGCATGAAGGACGATTCGCGCAAGGACCTTGAAAACTCGCTGCGGTTACTCAAGACCGATCATCTCGATCTCTATCAATTTCATGCGCTAACCAAGATGACAGACTTGGACAAAGTACTTGGGCCGGGCGGCGCAATGGAGACCATGGAAGCCGCAAAGAAGGAAGGCAAAATTCGCTACATCGGTTTCTCGGTTCACTCGGCGGAAACAGCTCTGGCAGCGCTGGACCAGTATCCCTTCGACACGGTGCTCTTCCCGGTCAACTTCGTACTGTTTTCGCAGGCGAACTTCGGCCCGCAGATCCTGAAGCGCGCACAGGAGAAAGGCACAGGCATACTGGCGCTCAAGGCCATGGCGAAAACAGTTTGGTCTGCGGACCAGAAAGAAAACCACCCTGAGCCGAAATGCTGGTACCAGCCTGCGGTGTACCCCCAGCAGGCTTCGCTGGGCTTGCGCTGGACCCTTGGGCACCCAGTCACGGCTGCCTTGCCCCCTGGTGATGAGAAATACTTCCGTCTAGCCATGGATGTAGCGCAGCACTACCGGCCGCTCGAACAGCATGAGGAACTGGCACTGCTCGACCAGGCAAAGGGAGTTGAGCCTATCTTCCATCTAGGTAATAGTGTGTAGCTCTACATGCCGAGAGCGGCTGGCGTAACACGGCTGCTTACAGAAGTAGCTACTCCGGCAGCTTTCTTTAAAATTGTGTCTTGACATCCGTGTACGAGGGTTTGCTTTCGGCAAAGTTACATGTCGTATAAGTTTCCGTCGCTGTTCCATAGGCATTTGCAGGTCCGGCAACGTAGCCATCGTAGGAGAAAAGACGCTTGCCTGCCGCTGCCTCCGCAGGGTGATCTTTTGCAAACGCGGGTTGGTCAATGTCATCACTTTCCAGCGTAAATCGCTGCAAAAGCTTGCCTTCGCTATTAAGCGGGCGTGCATACTTAGAAATATGGTATTATCCTAAGGGCACCAGCGAGTGAAAGATCAGCAGTGTCCGATTCCTTTAATGGAGTTCCGCTCTAAAAGGAATTGCTGCGTTTGCGCGGGAACAATGCCACTTTGATAAAGCTTTGCTATGTGCTCCAGTTCTGCATCTCGCGGAGCTGCCTGCGATTGCTGCGCATACATTCATGACAGCAAAACAGCTGCCTGCCAGTCGTTGGCTGATACCGCCACGATCGGCTTTAACTGCTCTTATGCCTTCACAAGATCACCGGCGTTGATCTCAGCTTCGGCAAGGCACTTTGTCAGGAATGCATCGTCTATATGAGCCTGCAGAAGCTACTCATAGATAAACATTGCTTCTGTGTACTTACCGGTATTCGCAGCCTGTGCCGCCTGCTTGTACTCCGCTTGTTCTTGTGTGCTTAGTGCTTGTAACGGATTGACCATTACAGCAGATGTTGCAGGAGGCATAGCTTGAGGGCTTCGCCAAATTGCAGAAAAAGTACCAGCCAGAAAAACGATCACTGCAAGAGATGAACACATAACTCTCCAGGAGCATATTCGCAAATTTCAGCTTCTACGTGGAACAATACTGTATCTGTCCATTGTGCGTTAAGCTTAATCGTTGAAACCTCTCTAAGCAGAGGATGCCTCTTATGCGTAAAAGCTGGATAGTCGAAGGACCACAAGTTGTTGAAGAACACACTCGATGAAACCGGTTTGATCGATAGGAAATTTAACGAAACTTGGTAATAAGATGGTCAGGCAGTCTCAGGAACGACCCAAGGATACTCGGCAGGGCGAAGTGTTTCCGCAAATATTTGGATTTATGAGCTTGCTCGGGATTGCCCTGCTGCTGTGGCGTGCAAAGAATTCGTATCTCAAAGAGCGATGAATGTTGGACCGTAGAACCGCAAAGGATAGCTCGACGACGCTACCCTCTGCCATGTTCACAAGCTATTGACGGCGTGCCGGGCGCACGGCTTCCTGTGCCAGCAAAGGGCCGTCTATGGTAACTGGGGGGACTTCTGCTGCTGCCGCATTCTTACCGGAAATACCTAGCTTCTGACGTACCTGTGCATCGATCCGGCCAAAGGTTTCCTTATTGTCTTTAAGAAACTGCCGTACATTCTCGCGGCCCTGGCCGATGCGCTCACCGGAGTAGCTGTACCAGGCACCGGACTTATCGACAACATTGTGCGTCACAGCCAGATCCAGCACATCGCCCTCGCGCGAAATGCCCTCGCCGTACAGAATGTCGAACTCGGCCTCGCGGAACGGCGCCGCGACCTTGTTCTTCACGATCTTGACCTTGGTCCGCGAGCCGACCACCATATCGCCTTCCTTAACCGCGGCGATCCGGCGAATGTCGATGCGCACTGAAGAGTAGAACTTGAGTGCCTTGCCGCCGGTCGTCGTTTCCGGGTTGCCAAACATGACGCCGATCTTCTCGCGGATCTGGTTGATAAAGATCAGGCAGGTACGCGATTTCGAGACTGTACCAGTGAGCTTGCGCAGCGCCTGCGACATGAGGCGGGCCTGCAAGCCCATGTGCGAATCGCCCATTTCACCGTCAAGCTCGGCCTTAGGTACCAGCGCCGCAACGGAGTCGACCACCAGCACGTCCACAGCATTCGAGCGCACCAATGCCTCGACAATCTCAAGTGCCTGCTCGCCGTAATCCGGCTGCGAGACCAGCAGGTTGTCCGTGTCTACACCCAGCTTTTTCGCATAGCCTGGATCGAGCGCATGCTCGGCATCCACAAACGCGGCTAAACCGCCGAGCTTTTGCGCTTCCGCGATAATTTGCAGCGTAATAGTCGTTTTGCCGGAAGACTCCGGCCCGAAAATTTCGATTACGCGACCGCGTGGAACTCCGCCTATGCCCAAGGCTGCGTCAAACGAGATGGAACCTGTAGAGATAGCCGCGATCGGCAGTGCTTCCTTGCTGCCCAGCCGCATGACTGAGCCCTTGCCGAATTGTTTGTCCAACTGCGCCAATGCTGCTTCAATTGCCTGAGACCGATTTTCTGCCACGCTGGTTCCCCCACTCTTACGCATGCACCAAGGTTTCGCAGCCGCCACGCACCCCAATTGCAGGCTCTATCGGCTGTCCGAAATTGATACAGAGGCTACACAAAGAATATCACCCGGCCTTCCCGACAGGCGAAGAAAACACAAACACCAAAGTCACGTGTTCTGACGCTCTATTCCTGTTTTACCTTCAGCGCTTCAGCACATCTGTCTGTTCAGCGACGGCTGTCATGCGGAAATGACGGGCCAAAGTGGGGTGCTGCCGCTCGACTGCCCGGTACATCTCCCACGCTACGCGCCTGTACGAAAAGTGTCCCTGAGGAGCAGACCGCAGCTCGGCGATGTAAAGCGCTTCGGCAAAGTCCATTTTGAACATGGCCCGGACGCGCGTACCGAGCGGCAGCAGGTATTGCGCGGCACTCCCAGCTTGAGCGGAAGCGGCATGCGCCGCATCCATCTCGGTTCGATATGTTTCGGTTAAACCCGCTTCCTCCAGGCCGGTCGGTACCTCATACCCGTGCAGCGTGGTGAATCCCTGGATGAGCTGCACGCAGCGGCGATGCCGATGCATGTCGCGGAAGCCGCCGATATCCATGAGGATGTCGAAACGCAGCGACTGCCCGGCAGAAAATGCGCGCAGGAGCTCATCATGGCGGCCCCGGCTGCGTATGCCGAGGTCGATGATTTCGTCCCATTGAGCTGCCGACAGCGCCCGCACACGGTCACGCAACTGCCGATAAGGGTAGTGACAGACGCTGTACAGCAGGCTGGTGGCCAACTCCACTTCCAGCGGGTCCGAGCCGTCCAGCAGGTCTACCAGCGAAGCTTCGGCAATCGGCTCGCCGGCCATCAGCTCGGCGGCGGCCTGTGCCAAGGTGTCGGCTGTGCTCATGGAATACACATTCGGCTCGGCGTATTTGACTAACGTAGGTGCCACGCGAACCTGTCGCCCCAGCAATGCTTCGGCCTCGGGGCCAAGCTCAGGGTCCGCTGCTGCTGCTTTCTTTGCAAATGCAGACAAAGCCTTCTCGCTCGGGTTCCAGGCGGTTCCGGCAGCCGCCTCGCGCAACCGCTCCCCAAGCTCGCGCACCTCGGCGAGTGGATGCGATAACAGCCGACTGACCTGCGTCTCCAGCGTGCGCGCGTTTACAATCTGACCCACGGAAGTAATTGTTGCCAGCGGCAGCAGGTACCGTGCCACATCGAAAGCACGCGCGCGCAGCGTACGGTCAAAAGCTTCCTGCTTCATCGTTTCAGGTCGTGGAACGCTCCCGGCAAGCGACTGAAAAACACCGTCAGACACCTGCCTGTAGCCGGCGAATAATGCCGTAACAGCAGCCGTATACGCCTCACGCTCAGCAGCTACAGCAAACGCAGGCGTATACCAGCCGCTCTTCTCAAAATCCTGGTAGCGCGTCGAACGCTCCTGCCCATCCCATCGCTGCTCATCCACCAGCACAATGGCGGCCAGCAAGGACAAGCGCTCCACGGCAAAAGCCAGGTGTGCCAAATCTGCGATGGACCGATGCCCGTAAGCAAAATAAAAGGTATTCAGGAACTGCTCGGCGCGTTGCGCGCTGATTTCGCTTAGCGATTCCTTAAGTGAAAGCGCCGAGCGGGAGTATTTAGCCATGGCATAGGCCAGCACTTCCGGGTCGGCTCCGTGGACGGCGTACACGTCCGGGCCGTTTTGATGGGGCGTTTCTACATCATTAAGTTGCACAGGGACAGCATATCGTTCCTGCCCGGTGCGTGTCCCATCAGGAAAGCCAAGCCAAACCTCTATAAATAGTACAAAATATAGCTATATGCCTGCGGAACTCAAACCCGACATCAAGCAGCAGCCGGGCATACCGCGCCGCGACGAACGCGCTACCGATGGGGATTATGTATTGGGCACCACGGATCACCGGCCATCGCCACTTCCGCGCCGCCCCTGGGTCATGCAGCAGCGCTGGAACGATCTCCTGTTCGCGCACTGGCCGGTGCCTATACACGATGTGGAAAAGACGCTGCCGCCGGGGCTGGTTGCCGATACATTTGAAGGCTCCGCCTGGTTGGGCGTGGTTCCATTCGGGATGGACCGCATTCGGCTGCATGGGCTGCCCACGGTACCCGGTGCCCGATCCTTTCCGGAGCTTAACCTGCGTACCTATGTACGGGAGCGCGGTACCAACCGCACAGGCATTTACTTCTACTCGCTTGATGCCGGCAACCCGCTAGCCGTTTCAATCGCGCGTACCGTCTTTCATCTGCCATACTTCTGGGCTCAAATGGGGATGCGCTACAGCAGCTTGCCGGGTCACTCGCAGGAGGTTCGCTACCGTAGTCACCGTCTATTGTCGAAACGTCCGGCTGAATTTCGCGCTCAGTATCGCGGTCTGGGCCTGATAGCTCAAGGGCCTATGGAGCACTTCCTTACCTCCCGCTATTCGCTCTACACCACCGGGCGTAACGGGAGTTTGCTGCGTGGCGACATCCACCACCTCCCCTGGCCGCTGGAGCGAGCCGAAGCAGAGTTCGAGCTCAACACGCTGCCTGCGGCACACGGTTTTACCCTGCCCGATTGCACGCCCGTACTGCACTATTCTCGTGAATTGGTGGTTTATGTATGGGCACTGGAGTCGGCAAGCCGGGTGAGGGTGCCTTTACAAGCTCCGCAGACTGTACATGCAGGTAGTCCAATTGCAACCGTAGATCACTTCTAAGATAAACTCAGGATACACACTCCTGTATATATACCTGCATGCATTTGGCTTACACTCACTAATGATTGAAGGATAGAGGAATAATGAAGTCTGCCTGGTTTAACGATGGCGCATACATTATGAAGGCATGGAACCCGCTGAACACGCAATCCAAGCTGGACTACATCAAGCTCAGAAAAATGCTTGAACTTACATATCTTAGTGGAAATGATGGTGAAAGAATTGAAGATGCGTACTACTTCAGTGCGGACCTTGACCCTTCGACTTCCAAGCTCAATTCCTTTCACAATGCGCTGGCATTCCCCCCGCCGGGCGGTCCAGGACTGCGCGTCAAGTTGTACTGGACCCAGAAAAAAGCACTGTACTGGCCTTCACAAATGGGAGGCGGTCCTGTAACGCATCCTGTATCCGGCGCCCAGTATGAACAAACCACGCAAAAAGCAGTCGACGTCGGACTTGCATTTCACTTGATGCGCTCATTTTCAAGAAGAAAATGGGGGACACTGTTTCTTGCGGCTGGGGACAGTGATTTTCATGAGGTTGTGCAGCATTTAGTGGAAATGAAGACGTCAACCTGGTTCTAATAGTAACTATGAACACTATCAATGAGGAACTCAGACCTTATGCGCAAAATATCTTTAAGTTAGACAAACACCACAGGGAAATCAGCCGCTAACTGAAGAAGGGGGAGCTTTCACTCCCCTTCTTATACCTTTGCCTGTAACTGCTCAGCCTGCAAGATAACAAGTTGCGACAGATCCTTTTTCGCCAGCCCATGTACTTCCTTGTTAAAGTCATCCACCTTGCTCGACCAATTCATGGAACAGAACTTCGGTCCGCACATAGAGCAGAATGCCGCCTCCTTATAGTAATCGTCCGGCAGCGTTTCATCGTGCATGGCGCGGGCAGTTTCCGGGTCCAGCGAGAGTGCAAACTGCTTGTCCCAGTCGAAGGTGTAGCGGGCGTAAGAAATGGCATCGTCACGGTCCTGCGCGCCCGGCCGATGACGAGCGATATCGGCGGCATGCGCGGCGATCTTGTAAGCAATCATGCCGTCCTTTACATCCTTTTCATTCGGCAGCCCTAGGTGCTCCTTGGGAGTCACATAGCAAAGCATGGAAGCACCGTACCAGCCGATCATCGCCGCGCCGATGGCGCTTGTGATGTGGTCATAGCCGGGTGCGATGTCGGTCACAAGAGGGCCCAGCACGTAGAACGGCGCACCGTCACACAGCTCCACTTCCTTATCGACCTGTTCCTTGATCTTGTCGAGCGGCACATGCCCTGGACCTTCGATCATCACCTGCACGTCCGACTGCCATGCCTTGCGTGTCAGCTCGCCGAGCGTTTTGAGCTCAGCAAATTGCGCCTCATCCGATGCATCGGCAATGCAACCGGGGCGCAGTCCATCGCCGAGCGAGTAGCTCACGTCATGCCTGGCCATGATCTTCGTGATGCGGTCAAAATTTTCATAGAGAAAGTTCTGCTTGTGATGCGCGGTCATCCACTGCGCCATAATGGCTCCGCCACGGCTCACAATGCCGGTGATCCGCTGGGCCACCATGGGTACATACTGGATCAGCACGCCGGCATGGATGGTAAAGTAGTCCACGCCCTGCTCTGCCTGCTCTTCAATCACTTCTAGGTACAGATCGATATTGAGATCCTCGACCCGCTTGACGCGCGTCAGCGCCTCGTACAGCGGCACCGTGCCGATGGGCACCGGCGAGTGACGCAAGATACGATTGCGGATCTCCGGGATGGCACCGCCGGTTGAAAGATCCATCACCGTGTCAGCCCCGTGCTGGACGGCCATGTGCAGTTTGCGTAGCTCTTCATCCATGTCAGAGCTCATGGCAGAGTTGCCGATATTCGCGTTGACCTTGCACCGGGTCTCGATACCGATAGCCATCGGCTCCACTTCAGGATGGTTGATGTTGGCAGGGATAATCATGCGACCCGCGGCGATCTCCGTCCGAATCAGCTCCGCGGAGATATTTTCGCGGCGCGCAACGAACGCCATCTCCTCAGTTATGCGGCCAAGCCGGGCAAAGTGCATCTGGCTCATGTTGGTGTCGCCGGTGCGCGCGCTCTCTGCACGGCGGGCAACAATCCATTGGGCGCGTGGTTCGAGAATCTCAGTTGCCCGCTCAGGGGCATGTACGGTACCTGGAATGCTCATAGTTTTTCCTCTCGGACCCTTCAAAGCTAGGACGCTTTTCTACCCGGCTGCGTTCGCACAATCATACGCGGCTTGCAATGGAACTATTGTGCAATCACGGCAAAGCTACCGCATGACATGGAATCAGGACGAGTCCCTTGACGCACCCCCGCACGGCTCCTACGCTGGAAGGGTATGCCGCAAGTACAAACAAAAATTCGCAGGCAGTCACTTCAAATTACAGCCTCCGTTGCCATCGTGCTGAGCGTCATTGCTTGGCTTGCGGTCACCGGCATCCAGGCGAATAAAAGCTATTACGTCACAATCAATGAATTGCAAGGTCTTGGCTCTAAGGCATACACGCGCCATCTGCGAGTAGCAGGCAACGTGCAACCGGGTTCCATCAACCACACCGGCGCAGGTGCCCACTTTGTGCTGGTAGAAAATGATAAGCGCCTCCCCGTGGACTATGACAGCACCGAGCCGCCGCCCGATACCTTCAAGGACAACTCGCAGGCGCTTGCCATTGGTATGTATGGCCGTGATGGAGTATTCCACGCCACGGAGCTACAGGCTAAGTGCGCCTCCAAGTACGCCCCCGCGCCTGCTGCCGCTCAGTCCGGCAGCAAGCCTGCCCCAGCCACGGCGGCGCTGGTACCCGAACGCTGACGGCATCTGTTTTGCCGAGAGCCAAGGCTAGCCCGCGGCGATCCTGCTAGGCTTGAGCAGTGCCCTACCTTTACATCGACAAGCTGCTGAATGAACTGCGTGAGGAGCTACTCTCGGCCATGCACGCCGCTGTAGACCGCGAGGTGCGCACAGGGCAAAAGGTCGATGTCAGCCGTTTGTACCGCGCCTTCACCCGGGCCGCGGTCGGCAAAATGGCCAATCCTGTGCGCATTTCGGACCGGTGCATTGAAACAGCGCCGCCGCGAACGAACAAAGGTGCGGGGCGCGGTTCGGAGTGAGCTGATTTCAAATTGGACCAGATCCCACTTTAGAACAGGCCCCCTCTTTTAGAACGCTCCCGACCGGCAGTATTCCTTGCATACCGGCCCATTCCCTATACACTCGCGGCTGATGAGTGTTCACGCGAGCAATACGCTGCCACATGACAGCTCCGTACCGAACCACGCTCAGGCATTCAGCCACATTGCCTACCGGCCCGACATTGACGGGCTGCGCGCAGTGGCTGTACTGGCGGTTATGGCGTTTCACTTGCAGTTCCGGTTCGCGCTGGGCGGTTTTACCGGGGTTGATGTTTTCTTTGTCATTTCCGGCTTCCTGATTACTTCCATTCTGCAAGCAGACATGCAGGCGGGCCGCTTCAGCCTGCATCGCTTCTACGTTCGCCGCATTCGCCGCATCCTGCCCGCACTGGTCGCCGTGCTTACGGCCACAAGCGCCTTTGCCCTAGTGGTCTGCATGCCTGCGGAGCTACGTGACTATGCGCGCAGCCTCATCGGGGCCAGCCTTTCGGCGTCCAATCTGTACTTCGGCTTCCATTCCAGCTACTTCGACCCGCTTTCCCTCTCACGGCCTGCGCTGCAAACTTGGTCGTTGGGCGTAGAAGAGCAGTTTTACCTGCTGTTCCCCCTGGGACTGCTGTTGTTGCACCGTGCGTTTCCTCGCAGGGTAACGCCGGCGCTCGGCGTGCTGGCGGCCTTCAGTTTCGCGGCCAGTGTGTACGGTGCTTTTGAATCCCCGACACTAGCCTTTTTCATGCCCTGGACCCGCGCCTGCGAGCTGCTGCTGGGCTCGCTGCTCGCAACCGGTGCGCTTCCTCCGCTCCGCTCGTACGGGGCTCGAAATGCAGCGGCCACATGCGGTCTGCTGGTCACCGTCATCAACTTTCTGCTGATGAACGGCGCGGTGCCATTCCCCGGCTTCGCGGCCCTGCTGCCCTGCGGCGGTGCCGCTCTCATCATCTGGTCGGGGCAGCCGGCCGGCTCCCCGGTACACTCGGCCTCATTACGCCCGACTCCAATGCGCCCGACCCTAGTGGCGCGCTGCCTCAGCACGCGGCCGGTCGTGTTTCTTGGGCTTATCTCCTACTCGCTATACCTGTGGCACTGGCCGGTGATCGTATTTCAAAATGTCGGCCTTTGGGGTGAGGATCTGCCTCACCGCGCGGTCAAGCTCATCCTCGTGGCCATCAGCTTTACACTGGCCACCCTCTCCTGGCGCTGGATCGAGCGCCCATTTCGTGACGGCAACTTGCGCCTCTCCCCCAGGAGCGCTTTCGTGTTCGCGGGTGTTTCCGCAGGTGTGCTGGTGTTGTGTGCGGTGGCGGCGCTGCTATTTCACGGGCTTCCTGGTCGCTTTCCGGCTGCCGCGGTCGCGGTAGGCGATTACGTGGACGAGAAGGCAAACAATCGCATGGGCTCCTGCATGGTCATCCGTGCTCGTGACTTTAAGCCCGACCCCTGCCTGAAGGAAGACCCTGCGAGGCCCAATTGGCTCCTCATCGGCGACAGCCACGCTGCCGCGCAGTGGGCCGGGTTGCAGCAGGCTTTCCCGGCAGTCCACTTTCTCCAGGTCAGCCGGGCGTCGTGCCGTCCCGACCCCATTCGCACTGACGGCGACTGCGGCGTGCTGATGCAGATGGTCTTTCATAAATACCTGCTCACCCACCATGTAGATCGCATGATCGCGGTGGGACGTTGGGTGGGCGCAGACCTGCCGGCTATCGACCGGCTCGCCGCCTGGACCCATTTGCACGATATTCCGCTCACAATCATCGGCCCCACCCAGGACTATGACGCGGCCCTGCCCCGTCTGCTTGCTTACGGGCTATTGCGGCACCAGGCTGACTTAGCAGACCGCCACCGGGAGAAGGATACAGCGCAGCTGGATGCGACTATGGCAGGGCTGGCACAGACGCGCTGGCATGTGCCTTACATTTCATTGGTTCGCATGTTCTGCCCAGCCGGGCATTGCGCCAACTACGTGGACGGGCAGGGCACAGCTCCCCTGCTGCTCGACGGCGACCACTTTACCAATGAAGGTTCCCTGCTGGCCGCGCAGCGCATCGCCGCCGAGCATCTTCTGCCGATGCTTCCCGCAGGCGAGTGAACCCCGGACGCTGTGGAAGGCGTCGCAGGCTTGCTCGCTATACTTGGCCCAACGTGGCAAATTCCCCGGTACCTGCTTCGAACCCGCCTGCTATCGTGCTGCACGATGTGTCGCACCTGTACGGCGGCGCGGTTGTGCTGCGGCACTTGGACGCAGTGCTGCAAGCGGGTTGCTGCTACCTGTTGCTGGGGCCGAACGGCGCAGGCAAATCGACCTTGCTGCGCATCCTTGCCGGACTGCTGCGGCCAACCTTCGGCACACTTGCGTTATGGGGCGGCACACCGCAGGACGGGCACGCCCGCATCGGCTACATGAGCCATGAGTCCATGCTCTACGAGGAGTTTTCAGGTGCTGAAAACCTGCGCTACTTCGCGGCCCTGTATGCTCCGCAGCCTTGTCTTAATCCAGCAGCTGCTATGGCTGCGGTTGAGCTGGACGAAGCACTCGCGCGGCCGGTGCGCGCCTACTCGCAAGGTATGCGGCAGCGGCTTTCGCTGGCCCGCGTACTCCTGAGCCGTCCTGAACTGCTGCTGCTGGATGAGCCCTTCTCCAACATGGACGCCCAAAACGCGCAGAGCATGCTGCGCTTGCTCGCCGGCGAGCGGGACCGCGGCTGCACGGTGGTGCTGACCACCCACCAGCGCGAGCTTGCCGAACCGCTCGCTGACGAACTGCTGACCCTGGAGGCAGGAGAGCTGCGGCAGTCGCTGCCGAACCGCATGGCGGTAGCTTTGTGAGATCCCAAAAGACCAACGCCGCCCGACTGCTCGACTCACTCGGTATCGCCTACGAGCTGTTGAGCTACGAGGTGGACCCGGACGACCTAGCCGCGCCCAGCGTCGCCCGCAAGCTGGGCTTGCCTGCCGAGCGAGTATGGAAAACGCTGCTTTGCGAGCTGCAGCCGGGTACCCGGCACGTTTTTGCTGTGCTGGCCGGAAGCGACGAGCTCAACCTGAAAAATCTTGCCATTGCAGCCGGTGCTCGCTCGGCGGTTCTGGCACCGCTGCGTGAGGTACAGAACCTTACGGGCTACATCCGCGGCGGCGTCACCGTGCTTGAAGCGAAAAAGCCCTTCCCGGCTTTCGCGGATGAAACCATCGAGTTGCACGAGCGTATCTCGGTGTCTGCAGGTCAGCGCGGCTTGCAACTGCTGCTCAACCCGGCAGACTACCTGCGCGCAACCGGTGCCACGCTTGCTGACTTGTCCGCGAGCAGACCCCTGTGAAGGCTTACGGGCAAGCAATCTGGGTACAGCTTCAAAAAGACCTGCGCCTGGAGTGGCGTTCCAGAGACGCAATTAATGCCATGCTGTTTCTGGCGCTGCTGGTAGTGGTGTTGTTTTCACTCGCGTTTGATCCCACCCGCGCGGAAGCCCGCCACATCGCAGGCGGCATCCTGTGTGTTGCGATTCTGTTTGCGGCAACCGGCGCGCTCAATCAGGCCTGGGCCCGTGAGCTGCGCAGCGGCGTACTAGACGCGCAGCGCATGAGCCCTGCACCACCTTCGGCACTGCTGCTAGGTAAGGTTCTTTCCAGCTTCATCCTGGTCACGAGCGTAGAGATCGTCCTTGCGCCGCTGTTTGTAGTTTTTTACAACCTCCAGGTCAAAGGTCCAGCGGCATTGTTGCTTTTGCTGCTGCCGCTCGGCACTTGGTCGCTGGTCGGTAACGGCGTATTCTTTGCCGCACTCTCAATCCGCGCCCGGTCGCGCGAGCTGCTGCTACCGCTGCTGCTGTTCCCCATCTTCATTCCGGCGCTGCTCGCCATGACGTCAGGCGCCACGGCAATCTTTACCGGGGAAAGCGATCCAGGGCTATGGATTCAGCTGCTCGCCGGCTATGACGTGATCTTTACCACCGCAGCCATTTCACTGTTCGGGCTGGTGCTAAACGCCGAGGGTTAGCCTGGGCTTCGCAGAGTTGAGCGCATGCTGCACATGGGAGTGGCTGTGCAGGATGGCTACAGCCGCAATAATCACCATCCATGCGCCGATGATCAGTGCGGCCAGCCGCAGCACCAGCCTGGCAGTATGTTTGTCACCGGAGCTGGGTGTTTTGAAAAAGCGGCGACCTATAAATACCTGGCCGATGATCCCGACTGCAAAAATCAAGCCTCCAACTACTAAGGTGGCGATCGCTGTTCCCGTACCCATAAGCCCTCGCTTCTTGTTTGCAGCATTGTATTTTCTCAGGATGGGATGCACGCTCGTGCACACTTTCACAACCCTGCTCAATTTACACTTGAATGTATGGAGACGCGCTCCAATCCTCGCCTGAAAGCCTTGAAAGTCGCCTGGCTGCTCCTCACGCTGATGGTGCTGGCCAATGGGCTGCGCGTAGCTCTGTTTGTCGTTCCGGCAGACGCGGCACAGGGCGATCTGAGCCGAATTTTCTACTACCACCTGCCCGCCTGGATCGGCACCTCACTGTTTTTCGCGCTCAACCTGCTTGGCTCTGTCGCTTACCTGCTTTTGCGGCATCGCAATCCGGAGCGTGCCTTGCAGGCTGACGCACTAGCCGTAGCCGCTGCGGAAATGGGCGTTGTCTTCTGCACAGTCGGCCTGGTCACCGGCTCGCTATGGGGCCGTGCGGCATGGGGTATTTGGTGGACGTGGGACGAGCGGCTTACCTCGACCCTGATCCTGTGGCTGATCTACCTGGCCTACCTGCTGCTGCGCTCGTTTGCTGAGGGGGCAAGTATGCGCACGCTTGCCGCCGTCATGGCGATTTTCGGCTACCTGGACGTACCGCTGGTGTATATGAGCACCCGCTGGTGGCGCACCCAGCACCCCGGTCCGGTCTTTCTGGGCGGCCCCGGCACCGGCATGGATGCCAGCATGCTGCCAGCTCTGCGCTGGAACATAACAGGTTGGCTGATGTGGGGACTTTTTGTAGCAGCCCTGCGCTACGGAAGCGTGCTACGTCGCGAGCGCGCGGAAAAAGCTGCTGCCATCGATATATTAAATCTGCCTGCAAGCCGCCCTCTGCGCGCAACAAGCTTGCCGGAAGGCGACCGCGTATGAACAGTTGGACTAGCTGGTGGGCGCTTTACACACATGACATGGCACACCGGCACGTGCTGATCGGCTACGCCTTTGCCTGGGCGGTCCAGCTCGCCTACTTAGGCCTCGTTCTACGGCGGTCCGGGAAAAATGCCACGGACCGGCCACCGGAATGATAGGGCCGCAACGCAGCGCGATACACTGGAACTAACGAGGTTTCCATGCTTGTCGTTATGAAGTCCCATGCAACGCCTGAGCAGATCGGTGCCGTGTGCGAGCAGATCGAGCGCCTTGGCCTGCGCCCGCATCCGCTGCCCGGCGCGGAGCGCACCGCCATCGGCATCACCGGCAATAAGGGTGAGGTCGATCAGACCAGCCTGTCTGAGCTCTCCGGCGTTGCCGAGGTCATCCGCGTGTCCAAGCCGTACAAGCTTGTTTCGCGCGATGTTAAGGAAGAAGACACGATCATTCGCTTCCCCGGCACAGACATCACAGTCGGCGGTCGCGACCTGATGGTTATTGCAGGCCCATGCTCGATTGAAACCCGGGAACAAGCCTTTGCAACAGCCGACGCAGTGGCTGAAGCCGGTGCGCGGTTCTTCCGCGGCGGCGCGTACAAGCCGCGCACTTCACCCTATGCCTTTCAAGGCCTGGGTGAGGAAGCCTTGATCATCATGGCGGAGATTCGCGAGCGCACCGGCATGCGCATCGTCACGGAGGCCATCGACCAGGAAGCGCTTGACCTCGTTACCGAGTACGCCGACGTGATTCAGATCGGGGCTCGCAACATGCAGAACTACTCGCTGTTGCGCGCAGCCGGGCGCAAGCGCAAGCCGGTGCTGCTGAAGCGCGGCATGTCGGCCACGCTTGAAGAGTTGTTGATGGCTGCCGAGTACATCATGAGCGAGGGCAACTACGAGGTCATCTTGTGTGAACGAGGTATCCGCACGTTTGCCGATCACACCCGTAACACGCTTGACCTGAGCATCGTGCCCGCCGCGCAGCAGCTTTCACATTTGCCCATTGTGGTGGACCCGAGTCACGGCACCGGCAAGCGTGATAAGGTGCTCTCCATGGCACGCGCTGCTGTCGCCTGCGGGGCTGATGGGCTCATTATCGAAGTACACAATCAGCCCGAGCGAGCTTTGTCTGATGGCGCGCAGTCGTTGTATCCGGAGCAATTTACACAGTTGATGAACGAGGCCGCCCAGATTGCGCGGATCGTGGGTCGCCATGTACCGCGTGAGGTGGGCACGGCAAAGCTGGTGCACGCGCCCGTGCACGCTTAAAGAGGACGTATTGCGGTTCATCCGGCTAACTACTTCGATAATGCCCCGTTCTCTTTCTACGCTCAGCTTGTTGATACTCCTGTTTGCAACCAGCTGCCGATCCGGCCGATTTCCCCAGTACCCACCGGAGTACCGCGAGTACGCCTATATTTCCAATAGCGGCAGCAATACGGTATCCGTGCTGGACCTAGTGCATATGCGCCCGGAAACCGTGCTACAACTGGATCCGCACCCGCTGGCTCTAGCGGCCAATCCTCAGGTTAATGAGGTTTACGTTGCCAGCCAGGGCGCTCCCGGTACCAATGGTTCACTCACCGTGATTGATGCGCAAACAAATCGAGTAGCCGCAAGGCTGCGCCTGGGCAAACAGCCCGGCGCAATCGAGGTAAACCGGAGCGGCACACGCCTGTACATCACCAATGCCGGTTCTAACAGCATCTCTGTGGTGGACGCGCGCGCCCACCGCACGCTCGGGGTGGCAGGCGCGGGCGAAAGCCCTGAGGCTGTAAGCGTAACGCCTGATGAGACAACGCTGGTGGTCGCAAACCGGCAAAGCGGCAGTGTCATCCTCATGGACCTTTCGCCCGCAGGGCTGCCCCACCTCCGTGCTGCTTTTAACGGCTGCCCCGGTGCAGGCAGTATTGCGGTCCTACCTGACTCCACCAAGGCTTTTATCGCTTGCTCGGGCGGTCACCAGATCATGGTGCTGGGGCTGCGCACAGCATCCACGCAGAACAGCGCGGGCGCGCCGGACCTCCTGCTGGCGCTGCTCGATGTCGGCGCGGCACCGCGTCGGCTGATCCTGAAGCCCGACGGCGGCGAGATTTTTGTCGCCAACGAAGATTCGAACACCGTCTCTGAGATCGCAACCAACACCAACGAAGTCGGCGGTGCTGCACTTATCGGCGCGCGACCCGGCTTTGGCGTTGCCAGTGCCGATAACACACTGCTGTGGGTGGCAAATGGAGATGCGGACAGCATCGGCGTGTACTCGATTGACGACGGCAAGCTGATCAACACCGTGCATGTGGGGAGCGGGCCGGGGCCTGTCGCGTTCTCAGCCGATGGGCACGCACTGCTTGCGGTCGATACCAGGTCGGGCGATGTGGCTGTGGTGCGTACCTTCAGCCGCAACTTCCATCGGGAGCCGGTCTACGGCACCCTGTTTACCCTGCTGCCTGTAGGGAGCGCGCCAAGCGCAATCGTGGTTAAAGCCTTCAAACTATTGCATTGATGGAACAGATAAACAGCCAGTTACGATAGAAACACCATGGCTACACTTATCGATGCAATCCACGTCAAGCGCAAGATGGCGGTCGAGTTCCAGGACGCCCCATATACCTGTCTTGATTCCGATATTTCAACACCCACCGCACGCGGCGGCCAGACGCTGGTGCACCTGCGTCTGCGCAACATGCTTACCCAAGCTGTGTTCGACAGGACCTTCAAAGCCACAGATAAATTCAAAGAGCCCGACCTTGAAAGCGTACAGGCCTCGTACCTCTACAGCGATGCCGACGGCTCGTACTTCCTGGACCAGGAGAGCTTTGAAACGCTTGCACTTCCGGAAGAGATGGTAGCGGGCGCGCTTGACTTCCTGGTGGAAGGCGCCATTATCGCGCTCGACAAGTACAACGGCAATCCCATCGGCGTGCAGCTGCCTGCGCAAGTAGAGCTTGAGGTGACTTACACTGAGCCCGGCGTCCGCGGCGACACAGCCAGCGGGGCTGTGACCAAGCCTGCCAGGCTTGAAACAGGGGTTGAGATCCGCGTTCCCTTTTTCATCAAGGAAGGCGAGCGGATCAAGGTGTCTACGGAAACGCGGGAGTTTGCGGGTCGGGCCTGACCCGATTCTGCCTCCGCGTAGAAGTTGACATCCTCCTGCCCCTCTACGTCCGTTCGCATACGTCCCAGTTCTACTCTTCTAATCTGGCTTATCACTGGAGTCGCAGGGCATGTAGAAAAACGTAGCATCAGAGAAGTATTTACACATACACAGTGGTTTGAGTGGCATACTTCTAGCAAATCTAGATCCCTGTTTCGCAGGTGGTTTGCTTGCCTTCGCAGCTTTAGGATTCCGCAGCTTCCATTCAAAAGGAAGATCTTCTCATGCCTCGACTCTACGTACCCCGGAATCTACAGCTCAGCTTAATCAGGTTTTTACTTTTTGGCTCCCTGCTACCTTCGGCTCTTACAGGCCACGCTCAAACCTACTCACCTGCACCCGCTATCGACGGCAATGCAGTCACAATCAACGTACCGGTAAGTTCTCAGGTACTGGATCTAGGCATCTCTATAGTCGGACCGGCACCCGGGAATTCAATCAATGTCGGAGTGAACACATACCCGGTAAATGGGGTCGCCAGCTTTAAGACGCCGCCTCTTCCAGCCGGCAATTACCAAGTTACGATCTTTTATTCAGGTAATTTTCCGGGGCAGGCAATATGCTACCCGCTCACCGTATTCAGCATAAATGCCGGTGACGCCCCGGCTCTCCAGGGCCAGTACACCTTTCAGCTTTCCGGCCAGGCTGCCAACATTCAGTCCGGTGCCAAGGCAGTCGCTGCTGCAGGCAGCTTTACGGCTGATGGTCAGGGCAACATTACTGCCGGCATCATGGACTTGAACAGCCCGGCAGGCTTGCTCACGGGGGTTGCAGTTACCGGCATTTACCAGCTCAATGCGTACGGCAGCGGTACCATGAACCTCGTCTACTCACAAGGCACATTGCAGCTCAATCTTCAGGCCATGCCGCTGTTCAGTGCCACTCTGCAATCCTTCCCATTTCCGCAAGCTAGGCCGGTGCTTAACAATGGCGTCCTTTCCACCAATGCAGGTGGGCTAGCTTCAGCCAACGGCACCCTGCAGCAGATCGGAAGTACGGCGACGGCATCCACCATCCTGCCCCAGCTTGGCAGCGGCTTTTTTGCAAGCCTTACGGGTGAGCTGCCGTATTCAACCACTGCCTTCTCTGCCGCCACCCAGTTCCGTTTTAACCCTGACGGCACGCTTACCAGTGACGGTACGGTTGCCGGTAACAGTACAAGTTACGACTACGCAGGGCTTGCCGGCACCTACACCCCGTTCGACGCCATCACTGGACGTTCTGTGCTCACCCTGATCAACCCGGTCCAGCCCAGCGCGCAGGAGAGCTTCGCGGTATATCAACTCCAGGCAGGTACGACTTTGTATCTCATTTCGACAACACCGAAGTCTACAGGTGGCCTGGTCGCCGGTCGCGCTGACCAGTACTAAGCCGGCTCGTCAGCCGTCGGAAGCAGTCTCAAGCTGACGAACTCCCTAACCATGCGGCGCGCCTCCTCGCCATTACCTGAAATTGCAGTTCTTATGCAAAGGACTCTTTATGACCGGCAAAAAGCTTTTCGCGCTTCTTCTATTGTGGGCTACCTTCCAGGTGCCCGCCGCGCTCGCTCAAGTTACCCAATTTACCAGCAACCCGGCGATGCCTGTAACCGGTCAGCCGTTCACTGTAACCGTCACCACCTCTGCGACTTCTCCCGACCCTCTTACTGTGAGTTACACCATTTACGGTCCCAGGCCGCAGAACGTCCCGCTAAGCTCAGGCACCCTGTCCATAACTAATCATGCAGGCACTATTTCCATTCCGGCGGTATCGGCTGTCGGTCTCTACTCTGTTGGGTTATCGGGTGCTTTGGCAGATCAAGGAGAAATTACAGTATTCGGACCCAACCAGGGTGCTGACGCCGTACTTCTCGGTCAGTACGCTTTTTACCTCACCGGTCAGGAGAAAACATTGCAGGGCGGTATGGAAAGCGCAGCAATGGCCGGCGTCTTCAACGCCGACGGTCAAGGTCATATCACTTCCGGCATGCTTGATAAGAACAGCGGCGCCGGCTACGTGCAGGCTAAAAACATTACCGGCACTTACCAGCTCGATATCAGCGGCAAAGGTTCCGCAACCCTGAACAGTTCTGCCGGCAGCTACAGTTTTGCTTTTTACAGTGAAATTCCGCTACCTACTCCGAATCTGGAAGCTGCTATCGTTTCAACCGCAGGAACCCTGCTGAATGCGACCGGCGGGATCGGTATTACAGATCCCTTCTTTGAGCCGTCAACTTACACCTTTACACTTGGCGGCGAACAAAGCCCAGCAAATTCTCCTTTATTCGGTGCCGGTACCCTCACCTTTGGGCAGAGTACAGTAACCGCGCAGTATCAACAGGTTATCAATGGAGCCGCGACCAACGTCACCGATCTTACCGGCACTTACACCCCTTCTGATCCTGCCAGCCAACGCTTTACATTTTTCCTTACTGCTCCAGATGGCGCTTCCTCGCACTTTGTTGCGTATCAAGGCGGCTTTAACACCGGGATCTTGTTCTTTCTTTCAACCGATCCGCACCCATCGTCCTCGTTGCTGATTGGAACGAATGTCAGATCTTATTAGATGAAAGGAACGGAGCTCAAAGAAGGCGCGGTCTGGAATCGCGCCTTCCGGCTGAACACTGTTTGCCGCAGATGTCGAGTAGATTGAAGCTTTGATCAATGGCAGCTCTATGCTAGATTCGTCGCACCGCATCAACAGCTTGCACTGATGAAAGAACGCAGATGATCGAGCACGACTCCGCTTCGTCAGTTACTTCGCCCTCCATGGAACTTCGCCCTCTATCGACCGGGGAGCTGCTGGATCGCGTGTTCTTTTTGTATCGGGCTCACGTGCCGCTGTTTCTTGCGATTGCGCTGGTACCGGCCTCGCTTGGGCTGCTTACCGGGGGCGCACAACTGCTGGCCGGTGGAGATTTAGCGGGGCGCGGCCCTGCCGCGTCCGTTGCTATCGGCGTGTTCATACTTCTCTACGCTGTAGCTGCAATCGCGGGCTTTGCTATTTGCCAAGCGGCGACTACCGGCCTTGTTGCGCAGCTTTACCTGCATGGCACCGGTAAGCCGGGTCTTGCACTTCGCGCAGTCTTGCCCCGTACCTTGCGCTATGTCGGCATTGAGCTCTGGAAGGTATGGAGCGTGGTGTGGCTCCCGTACCTATTAGGAATCATTGCTTTCGGCTTTTTATTTGCCAAACATACTGTGGTAGGCGGCATTTTTGGTTTTCTTGCTGGCCTGGGCTTCATCTACGGCGTCATCGCCTATCTCCGCAATAGTCTGGCGGTTCCAGCTTCCGTGATGGAGAGCCTGTCGGTCCGTGCGGCCATGCGACGCTCCAAAAACCTGGTGGGTGACCGTAAGGGACGGATTTTCTACTGTACTTGCTGCTTGTAGTGCTTTACGGAGTCGCTTTCGCAATCCAGGCACCGCTGCTACTGTTTGTTGCGCATGTGAAAGCTCCCACTCAGCACACCTTTGCGATTGGACTGCAGCTTCTTCTGTCATTTGCCGTCAGTCTGCTGCTTTCACCTATAGCCAGTATCGCGCTTTGTCTTTTCTATTTCGATGAGCGGGTGCGCCGTGAAGGGTTTGACATTGACTTCCTGCTGCGCGGCTCAGACGCAATCCTACCCGCTCTTCCCGACAGCGCAAGCCTTGGCTCGCAGCCCGGCTCTTCCCCCGTGAGCAGCGCTTAGCTCCTCTATGCATAGTCTGCGCAGATGCTATCTCCTGCTCGCGGTGCTGCTACTCCCCTGCTCTGCCTGGCCGGCTGCCACCTCTGCGGCCTACCGGGCAAGCCTGAACATGGCACAGGTACTGGTAACAGCCTGCTCGACGACCGCACAGGCCTGCGACCCCGCAAAAGCAGGCAGTGACCTGCTGGTCGAGCCGGGCAACTACACCGTGCGCCTGGGCTGGCTTCGGACTAGCGTGGAGCGCGCACGCACGGCAACGTCCGCCGAGCGTACCCGCTCCATGGCCGAATCCCAGGCACGACTTCAAGCTGATCTAGTCGAGCTTGACGCACCTTCTATGGCAACTGCGCAGACGTTGAGGGGCCGCCAAGCTGTCGACTCGATTCTTAGCCGACGCGAGTTCAGCGCGGTAGGCCATGGTCCTTCCTTCTGGCAGCGGCAAACAGCCCGGTTCCAGGCATGGCTCAACCGGCTGCTGTTCCAGGCGGCACTTGCCGGCTCGCACCGTCCGTGGATCGGGCTCGTTGTCGAGTGGACGGTCTTGCTCGCTGCTATCGCCGGCCTGCTGGCCTTTGCGTTTCGCGCGCTGCGACGCGACACCCTCAGCGGGCCGCTCGGCTGGCGGTCGCACCGTACCCAAGCCGGGCAAGCTGAAACGGACTGGGCAGCGATGGCGGAAGAGGCAGCTCTATCCGGCAAGTGGCGCGATGCCGTTCACGCTCTGTATTGGGCTTCAGTGGCAAGCTTGTCACAAGCCGGCCGGTGGAGGCCGTCAGCACCTCGTACGCCGCGAGAGTACCTGCGCCTGCTGGAGCCATCGAGCTCGCAACGAAAGACTCTGGGCGCGCTCACTTCTCTCCTTGAGCGTGTATGGTACGCGCGGCGTGAGGCCTCCCGGCTGGAGTATGAGCAGGCACACTCACTTGCCGGTACGCTGGGCGTAAGCCGGCCTGCTGAAGGCGGCCGATGACCGCATCGGGGGGAAAGACACGGCTGGACGGTACCGCGCGTACTGTACTGCTGGTTTCGCTCGCCGGGCTGCTGCTGGCAGTCGCCGTTGCCGTGGTGGCACCCGGTGCTGAAGACGATCCCGTACCTTCTACCACCAACACCGGGGCGCAGGGAGCCCGCGCCGCGATGCTGGTACTAGCCAGTCTCGGCTACCAGGCACATGCCTGGGATCGGCCACTCCAGGAGCTTCGGGAAATTCCGTCGACCAAGGTAGCCCACACCACGCTCATCCTCGCAGAGCCGCAACTTCGCTCGCAAGATCACGGGGCAGAGCAAGCAGCGGTTCGTTTCTTTCTGGAACACGGCGGGACTGTACTAGCCACCGGGGCTACCGGAGCTGCACTGCTGGGCCACACTGAAGTACGGCCCTCCGCAAGTATGTTCGACGGGCCTTGCCTCACCGTGCCGGAAGGCCGAAGCACACTTGCTCGCGCCGGCTCTGTTCCCATAGCTGTTCCCGTTACCTGGAGTGATGAGAGCTCCGCCCGCTTCCACGTAGCCCAGCGATGCGGGCAGGATGCCGTGGCCGTGCAATGGCAGGCAGGTGCCGGCACGGCAGTATGGTGGAGCAGCGCAACGCCGCTCACCAACGCGGGCCTGCGTAACAATCCCAGCCTGCGCCTGCTGCTGGCGAGTATCACACCGAGTGGGTTGTATGGGGCAGCTAATCCTTCCCCCCGCGTGGTCTTGTTTGATGAGTCCCTGCATGGCTCAACGCAGGAGGACGCGCCGAACTTGCTAGCAGGGCTGCCCCTGCCTCTGCTTGCAGGGCAGGCCGGACTGCTGGCCGGGCTGCTGCTGTTCTCTTTCAGCCGACGGTATGCTCCCCTGCGCACGGTACAGGCTCCCAGGCAGAGCTCGCCGCTTGAGTTTGCTGTTTCTATGGGCGCACTCTACAGCCGCGCCGGTGCTACATCGGCGCCTGTTGAGGCAGCGGTGCGCAGGCTTCATCGTGTGCTTACCGGGGTCGCCGGGCTGCCGAGCAGTGTAGTGGCTGAAGGTCCGGCGGCAATCGGCAAGGCGCTTGCAGGGCGCTTTGGAGAAGCGCAAGCGTGGCAGGCGTTGAGCATCGACCTCCAGCGTGCCGCCGACCCGGCACATACCGGAAAAGTGCGAGAAGCGCTCGCCCTGGTGCGTGCGCTCGATGCCCATACTGCAGCCCTACCGCAACAAATTCGTTAACATTCAGAAGAGGTGCCGGCTTGAACCCGTTGCAGACAGAAACAGAAAACGAG